>DASYKO010000319.1:0-11917 GCA_035995285.1 Hyphomonadaceae bacterium
ATGGCGAACGGCGATTCACCTCACTTTTACACGCTTGGTTAAACGCGGATTCACTGTCCCGTGCTTTGGTGTCCCTCCTGACCTTCCAGCATGGGTGAAGACGTGAGCGTGAGCGGAAAGCGCACTTCTTTCGTGACTTTCCTGCTGGTTGCGCAGATTTGCGGCGCCGCACTCAGCGCCCCTGCCTCCCACGCGCAATCCGTTCAAAGCCCGGCTGCCACGCTCGCGCCCGGCAGCTTCAAGGCCTACGCAGCGGAAGGCGTCGCTTCGCGCGTTTCGGACTTTTCGGGTCTCGCTGTGCCCCGCTATTCCAGCCTGCGCTACGACAAGGTCAATGGCCGCGCCGGCCCGTCCCTCGACTACCCCGTGACCTGGACCTATGGGCGCCAGGGGCTACCGGTCGTTATCGTGCGCGAGAGCCAGGAATGGCGCAAAATCCGCGATCCGCAGGGCGACGAAGTCTGGGTGCACCGCCGCATGCTGGCCGCCGAACGCACCGCCATCACGACCGCGGCCGGAGCGATCAAGCACGAGGCCGACAGCCGCTCCCAGCCCGTCGCCCGCTTCAATATCGGCGCGGTTCTGAAGCTGGAGGCCTGCACACCGGCCTGGTGCCGGGTCGAGGCCGAGGGCCGGAAAGGCTTCGTTCTGAAGTCCCTCCTGTGGGGCGCGGACGCCCTTCCCCCTGCTCCGAAGTAGATTCCTACCTAAATAACTACCCAGAATGAGGGATTGGCGGGCTGTTTGCCCCGCCATGCTTGAGCCGCCGGATGCCCGGTGGTAACGGGCCTCCTCTCTCCAGGAGTGGTTAATGGCCGACACCGCGATCGCCCCCGATTCCCCGCACGCCTGGCACAAGCCTCAATCCTCCTATTCCTACGAGGACCTGCTCAAGAGCGGCCGCGGCGAGCTGTTCGGCCCGGGCAACGCCCAGCTGCCCACCCCGCCCATGCTGATGTTCAACCGCGTCACGCACATCGACCTCGACGGAGGCGCCAACAAGCGGGGCCATATCGTTGCGGAACTCGATATCAATCCCGACCTATGGTTCTTCCAGTGCCATTTCCCGGGCGACCCGGTGATGCCGGGCTGCCTCGGTCTGGACGCCATGTGGCAGCTCGTCGGCTTCTGGCTTGGCTGGTCGGGATCGCCCGGGAAAGGCCGGGCTCTCGGTGTGGGCGAATGCACGTTTACCGGCCAGGTTAAGCCCACTAACAAGCTGGTACGGTATGAAATCGACATCCGGCGGGCGATTCGCGCCAGGCTGGTGATGGGTATCGCTAACGGAAGCGTGTTTCTCGACGGCGAAAAGATTTATGAGGCATCTGACCTCAAAGTTGGAATGATCAAGCAGTAAGCGTAAGCTTCACTCGGGTTCCTCAAGTGACCTGGATGCGCATCAGGGAGTTGCGCGGTGGCCATGACAGACGTTCGCGTTCCTGACTTTCGTCCCGAGCTTCGCCGCGTGGTGATCACCGGCATGGGCATCGTCTCGTCCATCGGCGACACGATAAAGGAAGTGACCGACAGCCTGAAGAACGGCACGTCGGGCATCTCCTTTATCCAGGAGTATGCGGACAAGGGTTTCAAGTCCCAGGTCGCCGGCAAGCCGAAAGCCAACCCTGCCGACCATGTCGAGAAGCGCGCGATGCGCTTCATGGGCGATGGCGCAGGCTTCTGCCACATGGCGATGACCCAGGCGATCGCCGACGCAGGCCTCGACGAGAAGCTGATCACCAATCCGCGCACCGGGCTCATCGTCGGCACCGGCGGCCCGTCGACGCGCGCCATCGTCGCCGCAGCCGATTCCACCCGCGAGAAAGGCTCGCCCCGCCGCGTTGGGCCGTTCGCCGTGCCCAAGGCGATGTCCTCGACCGCATCGGCCACGCTCGCCACGCTCTTCAAGATTCTCGGCGTGAACTATTCGATCAGTTCAGCCTGCACCACGTCCCTGCACTGCGTCGGCGCCGCGGCCGAGCAGATCCAGTGGGGCAAGCAGGACGTGATGTTCGCCGGCGGCGGCGAAGAACTCGACTGGACGCTGTCCAACCTGTTCGACGCCATGGGCGCCATGTCGTCGAAGTACAATTCCGAACCGCACCGCGCCTCGCGCGCCTATGACGCTGACCGCGACGGCTTCGTCATCGCCGGAGGCGGCGGTATCGTGGTGCTGGAAGATTATGAGCACGCGAAGAAACGCGGGGCTACGATCTATGGCGAGATCGTCGGCTACGGCGCGACCTCCGACGGCTACGACATGGTCGCTCCTTCGGGCGAGGGCGCAGAGCGCGCCATGAAGCTGGCGCTGGAAACCGCAGGCCGCGCGCCGGACTATCTCAACCCGCACGCCACCTCGACGCCCGTGGGCGACGTGAAGGAGCTGGAGGCCGTGCGCAACGTGTTCGGCCAGGAAGCGGCCGACCAGCCCATGATCTCCGCCACCAAATCGATGACCGGTCACTCTCTCGGTGGGGCTGGGGTGCAGGAGCTGATCTACTCGCTGATCATGATGAAGGAGCGTTTCGTCGCCCCCTCGATCAACATCGACAACCTCGACCCCCTCGCCTACGGCGTGAACATCATCCGCGAGGCGCGCGAAGCGCTCATCAAGATGGTGATGTCGAACTCGTTCGGCTTCGGCGGCACGAACGGCTCGATCGCGGTGGCGAAGGTTTAGGGCGCCTCAAACTATCCCGAATTCGGTCCCTGCGCCGCCGCAAGGCGGGATGAGTATCCGCACCCATGAGAGGGGACCTCATGGCCCAAGCCCGAAAGCGCTTTCGCATCGGCCGCAGGACGATCATCGGCGCCGCCGCCAGTCTCGTGGGCCTGTTCCTGTTTTCGTATCTCTATGCTGGCGGCTTCGTGCTGCACTACATGCTCGGCGGCAAGGGCTGGCCTGAACTCTCTGTCACCGACTTCCGCCTCTCGCACGCCATGCGCCGCGCGTGGGAGGCGACGCCGCCCCAGGTCCGCCCCGGGGCCATGACATGGACCGAGCTTGCGCCGGGGTTCGAGAGCGCAGAGCTGCCGGTGCTCACCGACAAGGAGGAGATCGACCGCTTCTATCTCGCCCGCATCGATCCTGCGCTCTACGACTTCTCGGTCCATGTCGACGACAAGAACCCGAACAAGATCGGCGACTGGGAGCGCGACCTTCCGAATGCTGCGCTGATCGTCAATGGCAGCTTCTTCGGGCCGGGCAACGGGCCCGACACGCCCCTCATCAGCAACGGCGTGGCGCAGGGTCCCACAACCTACGACGCGCAGGCCGGCGCGTTTGTCGCCGGCCCAGGCGGCGCACGCGTCATCGATCTCACATCCGGACAGGCCTGGCAGGCCGCATTCGCAGGCGCGCACAATGCGATGGTGGCCTATCCCCTGCTCATCGGCGCAGATGGCAAGACACACGTCACACGCAAGAGCCGCTGGCTCTCCAACCGCACCTTCGTCGGCGAGGATAGCAAGGGCCGCATCATCATCGGCTCGACGAAGGAAGCCTTCTTCTCCCTCGACCGCGAGGCGGACTTTCTCCTGGCAGCCAGCCTTGATCTCAAGACCGCGCTCAATCTCGATGGCGGACCTGTCGCCTGCCGCAGCCTGCGCATCGGCAAGGTACACCAGGTCCACATCGCCCGCTGGGAGGCGCAAGAAGAGGATGGCCGCGCCCATCTGATCCACATGCCGCTGGGCACAAGCGAGATGCCGATCGTGCTCGCGATTACGCCGAGACGGCGGGCGCCCTAGAACCTCGGCGTGATCCGCTCCGGCGCCGGCAACGCATCCGGATCGGTCACGGCGCCGGGGGCGACGGCGTCATTGGGGATGAACTTCACGCGCGTGCGGAAGTGCGCGATGCCGTCGTCGCCGACTTCCATGTCGGTGGTGTTGATGAAGATGCCGACCTGTGCGGCAGCCGTGGCGCCGGTTCCCAGAACGCCGACTTCGCAGCCCGTCGCCACCACGGTGACGCGGCCGGTTTTTGCGCCCTGCGCCAGCGCCTGATTCAGCCCCTGTAGTGCGGCCTGGTTGAGGATGTTGAAGATATATTCCGTTGTCGCATTCGGCCCCATCGCTCCGGCGGTGAAACTCGACTGCATCAGCTTGGTGTCTTCCCGGAAGGCCGGCTGGAAAACAACGTCGACACTGGCGCGGAGGGTTATGCCGCTCTGCCCCGGAACGCCCTGGGGCGCTTCCTGTGGCGAAAGATCGGGCGCGGCTTCCTGCGCAAAGGCGGCGGGCGCCAGCGACAGCGCGGATGCAAGCAACGCTGCCCGGGCCATCGCCCGGGGAGCATGGTGATGGGACGTCATGTGCAGTCTCCCGGACGATCCAACAGCTGGCGCATTCATGGTCGGACGAAGTCGCGCAGGCATGCCGGATCGGGGTCCAATCGTCGCAAAATGTCTGCGAACGATGTTGGAAATGGGGCGGTTTCAAAAATCTGCAAGATTCAGAAATTTGGAAGCGCGATCTTCCTGAGGTCCCGCCGGATGCGCCAGCGCGCGCCGACGGCCGTAAAATAACAAACCAGGGCATAGAGGAAGAGCCCGATGAGGCCGACAGACACCACGACCAGCGGCGTCATTCCGTAGGCGAGCCGATCAAGGTCGTAGGTGACCGAAATCCACGCCGCAAAACCAATCACGGCCATCAGCACCGGCACGACAACGAGCCCGGAGCGGTTCATCTCTACGATCCAGTCGATCCCCCTCAGGAAGGGACGAAGCAGCGGCCCCGACCGCGCCCTTGCCCGCATCAGCAGGCGCATCGTCTTCTTCTCACCCGGCGCAAGCCGCAGCGCCTCCAGCGCCAGGTCATACGCCTCTTGCGGCCGCTTCAGCGCCAGCTCGCACTCGGAGAGGATGCGGAACGCATCCGGCTGCAGCGGATCCATCGACATGGCGCGCTGGGCCAGCGATGCAGCGGAGGCGTAGTTCCACTCATGCAGCCGCAGATAGCCGATATTGATCAGCTCGATCACCGTGATGGCGTGCTTCTCGGCATCCTCGAACATCAGCCGGGCGCTGAGATGCGCCACGGCGAAATCCTTCTCGCTGCGCAGCCATGCATAGCCGAGGTTCAGTAGCGCGGTTGAATCCTCCGGATCCTCCGCCGCGATGCTTTCGGTGATCTCGGCTGCTTCCTTCTTCGCGGCCTTGCCCTTGCCGTAGTTGAGCAGCGCCCAGGAGAGCGTAGCGCGCACGAGATGATCGTCCGGATCGAGGGCCGCCGCCTCGCGCGCGAGTTTCAGGACCTCCTTGGTATTGCGTCCTCCCGCCTCGTCCTTGCATTGCGCCAGCAGCGCCATCGCGCGGGCGTTGGCGGGATTCTCGCCCAGCATGGCGCGCAGGCGCTGCTCGGCGCCGCGATGATTGCCTGCCTTCAGCAGGGCCATCGCGGCGTTCTCGCTTGCGAAGTGGCCGGTTTCGTCCACCCCAATCCCCTTGGTAATGGCCCAGCTACTTCGAATGCTTGTCGAGGAAAGCGGTCACGTCGTCGTAAAGCCCGCCCTCGTTGGAATATTTGGCGTAGTTGCGCGCCTGCGAGAGCCATTCCAGCGTCGTCGGCTTCTTCTCCTTCACCGCTTCGTTGAGATGCTTCTGCTTGATCGGCACGACCTTCTCGTCTTCCAGACTTTCCTCGATCGCATAATCGCACGCCGCCTCGATGATGCCGACGAGGTCGGCGCCGGAGAAACCCGATGTCGCCTGCGCGACGGGCTCGAGATTGATGCCCTCCTGCGGCCTGTCCTTCAGAGCCATCTCAAGGATGGATTGCCGCGCCTCGCGGTCCGGCGGCGGCACGAAGATCACGCGGTCGAACCGGCCGGGCCTGCGGAAAGCCGTGTCGATGGCCCACGGCACGTTGGTCGCCGCCAGCACCAGCACGCCCTCGTTGGAGGCATTCACGCCATCAAGCTCGTTGAGAAAGGTCGAGACCAGCGACGCGCCATGATCCGCATGGCCGAACCTCCGCTTGGCCGCCAGCGCCTCGATCTCGTCGAAGAACAGCACAGAGGGCGTCGACCCACGTGCATTCTCGAACGCATTGGCGAGCCGCTTTTCCGACTGGCCGATATACATATCGAGAATCTCGGCGATCTCGATCGAGATGAACTGCGCGCCGACCTCCCCTGCCGTCGCCCGCGCCATCATCGTCTTACCGCAGCCGGGAGGGCCATAGAGCAGGACACCGCCGCCAGCCTTGCGCTTGAACTTGTCGAACAGGCCCGGCTTCTTGAACGGCAGGATGATCTTGCGGCTGATGTCCTTCTTCACATCATCGAGGCCGCCCACATCGGCAAACGTCTTGGTCTCGCGCTGGCGCATCACCGGCGGCTCGGCTTGGCTAGCGCCGCCCGGCCGCGCGCCATGCAGGCTCACCACATTGCTCGCGCCGAAATTGCCCGTGCCTGCGAGCTTCGGCGTCAGCGCAGCATCGAGTTCCTCATCCTTCAGCGTCGGATCGCCTGCGAGCGCCGCCTTGTAGGCCTCCGCCGCCTCGCCAGGCTTGTCATCGTCCAGCAGCGCGCGCGCCCGCGCGAAGCACAGCCTGGGCGCGGGGCCGTCCAGCCAGCGCACCGCGTCGCCCGGCTCAGCCACATCAGCGAGGAATTCAGCGACATGGATGCGCGCATCCTCGTCATACGCACGCGGTTCAATCCGGTTGAGCCATCTCACGGCCTCGTCCGGTTCAATTGCTTCATTGGCGGCGCGCACCACCGCCCGCAAAAGCCCCGCCTTGCCCGGCGACAGGTCTGCCGCCTCGATCAGGTCAGAAAGGTCACTCAACTTGGCTCATCCCCGCTAGGGCGCAACTCCAAGCGATCCTAGACACTCATGCCGTGAGGGCAATGACCCTGCACCGCCGCTGGAGTCATCCGGCAACCTTACAGAAACAGGGCCAAGCTTGACTGCCCCTCCGCACCCTCCTACCCCGCCCTAGATAATTGAAGAGTATTAGAGGAGCGCGCGCCCCATGTCCGAGTGGACCTTTCCCAAAGGCGACCTGATGAAGGGCAAGCGCGGCCTCGTCATGGGCGTCGCCAACGAGCGCTCCATCGCCTGGGGCATCGCCCAGCAGCTGGCGGCCCAGGGCGCGGACATCGCCTTCACCTATGCCGGCGAGGCTCTCGAAAAACGCGTGCGCCCGTTGGTCGAATCCATCGGCCTCAACACCATGATCTCCGCCGACGTCACCAACGACGCCGAGATGGATGCGGCCTTCGCCCAGCTCAAGGCCAAGTTCGGCACGATCGACTTCCTCGTCCACGCCATTGCGTTCGCTGGAAAAGAAGAGCTGCAGGGCTCGATGGTCGCCAACACCTCGCGCGAGGGCTTCCGCCGGGCGATGGACATCTCGGTCTATTCCTTCATCGACGCTTCCCGCCGCGCCTCGCAGATGATGCCGAGCGGCGGCTCGATCATTAACCTCACCTATCTCGGCTCGGAGCGCGTCGTGCCCTCCTACAACGTGATGGGCGTCGCCAAGGCAGGCCTCGAGGCCGCCACCCGTTATGCCGCGCGCGACCTCGGCGCACAGGGCATCCGCGTCAATGCGATCTCGGCAGGGGCCATGAAAACGCTATCGCTCGCGGGTATCCGCGGCGGCAAGGCGCTGATGAGCTCGGGCCGCGAATGGTCGCTGCTGAAGGAAGATACCTCGATGGAAGGCGTGGCGGGCTGCGCGCTCTACCTGCTCTCTCCGCTCGGCCGATCGATCACCGGGGAAGTGATCCACGTCGATTCGGGCTTCCATGTCGTCGGCATGCCGGAAGGCTCGCCCGAGGGCGGCGCTACAGGCTAATAGTTGTCTGAGATCTACTGAACCGGCTCTTCAGCTGCGAACTGCTCGGTTGCGCCTTCGCCTGCAGGCGCATTCGCCGCCTTCATCGCCCAGCCATCGGGGGCCGTGATCAGCGTCATTGCGCCGTAGGCGATGCCGACTAGGGCTGCGACGCCTGCTACCATCACTACTACGCCGCGTACGCGCTCATCGAGTGCGAACCCGCGCTGTTTTTGGACTTCCGAGGACATGAGCAAACCTCCACGCGTTATCCGGAACGCTCCGCCGAGAAGAGCCGTTCCAGAACTCCCTGACTCGCCGCAGCAGTCTCATCTCAGAGGCCGCGACGCTTGGAAGACGGACGCGAACGTCCGCATCTCGCCGATGCGATCTCGTGGGGAGGTGGCCGTTTGGCGTTTTCGCCTTCAGGCTTCTGCCGAACTCGCCGGTCAGTGGATGTAATGTAGCTCACGGGCCCGCGAGCGACAATCACGTAACGGCAGGAAAGCCCGGAGAATACGCAGTTTCCCGCTAGTGCTCTGGAATCGCTCGATACGAATTTAGTTCGCCGGAGATTGCTGCGGCTGCACATCCGATGGCGCCGATGGGCCCTGACTATTCGCCGGCGCGGAAGCCGCTTCATTCGCCGATGCGTTAACGACGGAGCTCGGCTCGGCCTGCAGCGCCAGCATCACTGCATATGCGATGACAACCAGCGCCACGCCGATGATGAGCACCCAGATCATGCCCTTGATGTTCTGGCCCTGCCTCGCGCGCTGCGCGGAAAGCTTGGCGTTGGAATCGCCCGGCTGGAGCTCTTCAGTCTCGTATCCTGGCTGGGCCATGGGTCTCTCCTCGACGGGCAAATGCCATGTCGAGACGGAACGCCCCGCTTGCGCGCAGGGTTCCGCGCGCGTGACCTCAGGTTAATGCGTGAAGAGTTGAAAGCTAAGCCACGCCCAGCTTCTGCAGCTGCACCCACACCGGGGCGACCAGCCGGTCGACCGAGTCACGGTCCGGCGTTGCATCGCGCCGCGGCGGCGCCGCCTCGCACACCACGACGATATCGCAGACATGCCGGGCCGGATCGATCCAGCGCGACTGGGCGGGACGCACAAAGCGCAGGTATTGCTGGATCACGCTCTCCGCGCTCCTGCCCCGCTCTGCCTCGTCGCGGCGAATGCGGCGGATGAGCCGCAGATCCGCGGGCGCATCGACGAACACGGAGAGATCGAACAGCGGCAGGATGCTCGGATCCGACAGCACATGGATGCCCTCCACGATCACCACAGGCCGCGATTCGACGCGCCGCACGGCGCCCTTCTTGCGGTCGTGGTTCGGGAAATCATAGACCGGCTGCTCGACAGCCTCGCCCCGCTTCAGCGCCTCGATGTCGCGGCGCAAGTGCACCATGTCCTTGTTGGAGGGGCTGTCGAAATCGAAGGTCGATTCCAGTTCGGCATGGCTCATCTTCAGCGCCGCCTCGCCATAATGCTCGCGGCCGAAATAGTAATTGTCCTCGGTCATCAGCGTGGCGTTCGCCTCGCCCAGCTTTTCGTGCAGCGCCCGCGCCAGCGTGGTCTTACCCGAGCCCGACCCGCCCGTGATCGCGATCATGAAGGACTTTGCTGACGGATTGGGGCCGGCCATCACGAACTCTCTTTGGGACCCTTGCCGGTTGAAGGCTGGCCCAGATCCTTGCGTACACGCGGAGAGGCCAGCAGCTCGTCGATCCGCCGCGCCTCGTCATAGCTGTCATCGGCCACGAAGCGCACCTGCGGGGTATACCGCATTTCGATCTCCTTGGAGAGCCGGCCGCGCAGGAAGCCCGCCGCCCGGTTCAGCGCCTCGACTGTCTTGGCCATATCCACGCCGCCCAGCGGCGCGGCAAACGCGGTTGCGTGCTTCAGGTCGGGCGAGGCGCGCACTTCGGTGATGGTGATCGACTTGCCCGCAAGATCGGGGTCGGCGAACTCTTCCCGGCTGAGAATATCGGTGAGCGCATGCCGGACAAGTTCCCCGGCGCGCAGCTGTCTCTGTGAGGGCGGTTTCATCCCGTCTTCAAAAGCCCCCACGAGCCCCAAGTCAAGGACGCCAATCTCCCCACGCGTGTGCTAGGGCGATCCTGACCCGTTTTCCGCCGGACACCATGCCCAAAGCCCTGCGCAAATCCTTCTTCGCCCGCCCCGTGCTTGAGGTCGCGCCCGAGCTGATCGGCGCGACTTTTCTTTTTGCCGGAACCGGCGGGGTGATCGTCGAGGTCGAGGCCTATCACCACACGGAGGCGGCTGCGCACTCCTATGGCGGCCCCACGGAGCGCAACGCCGTGATGTTCGGCCCTGCCGGCTATGTCTATGTGTACCGCTCCTACGGCCTGCACTGGTGCGTGAACTTCGTCTGCGAGGGCAAGGGCTCCGCCGCCGCCGTCCTCATCCGCGCCATCGAGCCCACGACAGGCCTGCCCCTCATGCGCCGGCGCCGCGGGATGAAAGAGGAGCGCCTCCTCTCCTCCGGCCCCGGACGCCTGACGCAAGCCATGGGCATCACCCACGCCCACAATGGCCTTGCGCTGGACGAAGCGCCCTTCTCACTCACGGCTCGTGCGGAGGAGCCAGAAATCCTCACCGGCCCCCGCATCGGCATCACCAAGGCCGCAGACCTGCCCTGGCGCTATGGGATGAAAGGCTCACGCCATCTCAGCAAGCCGTTCCGCTGAGCGGGGCAGGAAATCGGACCCGCACACAAAGAGCAGAACAAGGACCCGCGCCCCCCACCTGTCCGCCCCCCTTCGGGCGGAACCCTGGTGCGCCTGCTTACTCAACAATGGAGGTCAGATCGTTGTTCAATTCCAACCACGCGGTCCCGCCCGCCCGAGGGGGGCGGACAGGTGGGGGGTGTGGAGCCTTGTTCCGGCCTATGACTGCCTTGTTACAGCCGCGCCTGATGTCCATCTTGCTGGCTTAGCAGGTCAGATTTCGCTGCATTCCAGCTCCGATGACGGTGTCGTTTTTCCGGTCTCATAGACTCTTCCAACCCCTATCTTGAGGCTACAAGCAGAGACCAAGAGACAGACAATGCTGAACCGCCTTCCCGACCATGATACGCTCTACGAACACATCCTGCGCCGCGACCCGGAGCTGGACGGCATCGTCTATGTCGGCGTGAAGACCACGGGCATCTTCTGCCGCCCGGTCTGCCCGGCGCGCACGCCGCTCTCCAAGAACATTACCTTCTACAACTCGCCGGATGAGGCCCTCGAAGCCGGGTTCCGCCCGTGCAAGCGTTGCCGGCCGCTGGATGATCCCAACTCACCCGGCGTGCTGCTCGACAAGCTGCTGCGCCTCGTCGAGGAAGATCCTTCCCGCCGCTGGAGCGAGGAGGACCTGCGCGAAATGGGCATCGAGCCCGCGACAGCCCGCCGCCAGTTCCAGAAGCGGTTCGACATGAGTTTCTCGCAATACGCCCGCGCCCGCCGCCTGGGCCATGCCTTCACCACCATCCGACAAGGAAACACCGTGATCGAAGCCCAGCTCGATGCCGGCTTCGAGTCCGGCTCCGGCTTCCGCGAAGCCTTCTCCCGCCAGTTCGGCGAAGCGCCTGTGAAGTCACGCAAGGCCCTCACCTTCGCCATGGACTGGATCGATACGCCGATCGGCCCGATGCTGGCGATCGCCGACGACAAACATCTCCACATGCTGGAATTCGTTGAGCGCAAGTCGCTGCAGAGCCATGTCGACCGCTATCGCAAGCAATTCAACGCGACCGTCCTGCCAGGCGAGACGCCTGCGTTGAAGCTGATCAAGCAGGAATTGAGGGACTATTTCGGCGGCAAGCAACTGACCTTCAAATCGAAGATCGCCGACGCCGGCACCGATTTCCAGCAGACCGTCTGGGACGAGCTGCGCCGCATTCCGCCCGGCGAGACGCGGTCCTATCTCGACGTGTCGAAAACCATCGGCCGGCCAACGGCGATGCGCGCTGTCGCCAACGCCAACCGGCTCAATCGCTGCGCCATCATCTTGCCCTGCCACCGCGTGATCGGTTCGGACGGGACGCTGACGGGCTATGCTGGCGGCCTGTGGCGCAAGCAGTGGCTGCTCGATCATGAGCGCAGGTTGACCGGCAAGAC
>DASYKO010000320.1:0-2232 GCA_035995285.1 Hyphomonadaceae bacterium
CGAAGCCGGCGTCGAAGACGGAAATTTTGGCCTCGTCCTTCGGAAGAAGCTTCCCGTTCAGCCAGACCTTGAGGCTGCTATTGCGCGGGTCGGCGGCGAAGTCCTGGCTGCCAGGCATGGCGGTCCCCCAAAGGTACGCAACAAAGGGTAAGCGATGGATAGCTTAGGCGCCGCAGGCCGGGTCGAAAACCCCGGTTCGCTTTTGCCGCTAGTCTTCAGACAGCATGGCCATCGCGCCCTTGCGGTCGCTGGGCTTCAGCTTGAGGAAAAGCGCCCGCGCCTTCTTGATGTCTGCCGGTTTGCCGGTTTCGGATGCGGTCCGAAGCGCGATCATGGTCGGATCGGCGGCGCCTTTGATGAAGGCCAGCGCCTTGGCCATCTTGCCCATCGCTTCACGGTCGATCGAGCCTTCGTCCATGGGTGGTCTCCCGGCGCCCCGGAAAGGGCGCACAAGCGGGCAGGCTGGCACGGATTGGCCCATCGCGTCTCGCAAGACTGTTCAGGCAGGGCGTGCATGTTATTGAGGCTAAAGGCCTTAACCCCGGAACCCCAAACCGGATCCTAGGAGTTCGAGACCGGCATGAACCGTATTCTCCTTATCCTGATCGTCGCCGCCCTTGTCCTGGGCGTGATCGTGGGCGGGCTGCTGCACCATGTCTGGATCCTCGGGCCCGATGGCGCGCCGAACGACAAGCGGCTGGTGGAGATCGCCGGCTACTTCAAGATGTTCAACTCCAAGGTGTTCCTGCCGCTGATCAAGACGATCGTAGCGCCCCTTGTCCTGGCGACGCTCAGCGTCGGCATCGCCCATCTGGGGGGCGGGGGATCGCTGGGCCGGATCGGGATCAAGACGCTGGGCTGGTTCATCGCCGCGGGCCTGTTCTCGCTCACCCTCGGCCTCATCATCGTCAACGTGCTGCAGCCGGGCGTCGGCTTCCCGGTGGGCGCGACGTCGGGCGCCGTGCCCAGTGTCGAGGCGTTCACCTTCGAGAAATTCCTCGAACACCTGATCCCCGCCTCGTTCGCCAACGCGATGCTGAACGGCGAGAATGGCGCGCCGCAGACGCTGCAGATCGTGGTCCTGTCCTGTCTCATCGGCCTTGCCCTGGGCAAGCTCGGCAAGAAGGCAGAGCGCGTCACCGACTTCCTTGAGCAGGCCGGCTTCCTGATGCTCAAGATCACCGGCTATGTGATGATGCTGGCGCCGATCGCGGTGTTCGCGGCCATTGCGGCGGCGGTGACGCAATACGGCCTCGACGTGCTGATCAAGTATGGCCAGCTCGTCGGCACCTTCTTCGTCGCACTGGCCATCCTCTGGGCGTTCCTGGTCCTTGCAGGATACCTCGTGCTGGGCCCGCGCGTATTCGCCGTGCTCTGGGCGGTGAGGGGGCCGGGGCTCCTTGCTTTCGCGACGGCGAGTTCCGAGGCGGCCTATCCGAGGCTGCTCGAAAACCTGGAACGCCACGGCGTCGCCAACCGCATCGTCTCCTTCGTCCTGCCGTTGGGCTACTCGTTCAACCTCGACGGCTCGATGATGTACTGCACGTTTGCCAGCCTGTTCATCGCCCAGGCCCTGGGCATCCACATGCCGCTCGACCAGCAGATCATCATGCTGCTCCTGCTCATGGTTACGTCCAAGGGAATCGCCGGCGTGCCGCGCGCCTCGCTGGTGGTGATCGCCGCGGCCCTGCCCATGTTCGGCATTCCGGCCGAGGCGATCGGCCTTGTCCTGGCCGTGGACGCCTTCATGGACATGGGTCGGACTGCGACAAATGTGATCGGCAATTCGATTGCCTGCGCGGTGGTCGCAAAATGGGAAGGGCTGCTCTCAGATCCGAAGGAAGACACGCCAGCCGTTGAATCTGTTCTGGGTTCTCGCGATGTGGCGGCAGGGGCGGGGACGAATCCCTAGCGCCTGTTTTCTCGTGCGAGGCGGGTCCGAACCTTGCAGCTACACGCGCACTGGGCGGTTTCCCGCGCAAAGTTGACCAGCGTCATGTTTCGTTGCGTTGACATCAACATTACGCGCAGGGCATATGCCCCGGAACTAGAGGGTCGTCGGCTTCCCCCCGGCGGTGCAGCGCAACAAACATAACAGGCGCAGCTCGAGGCCCCGAACGCGACGTTTTACAGCAGAAATGCGACGTTCGCGAACTGCGTGTGTCTGCAAAAAACGGCGCTGCCATACTGGCGCTTGCGGCAAAACGAAGGCATAAAATTCACGTTCCGCGG
>DASYKO010000321.1:0-7823 GCA_035995285.1 Hyphomonadaceae bacterium
CTGTTCGCGGCCGGTGATCATCTTGAACAGCGTGGTCTTGCCTGCGCCGTTGGGCCCGATGACGCCGACGATGCCGCCGGGGGGAAGCTTGAACGACAGGTCTTCCATCAGGAGCTTGTCGCCGAAGGCCTTGTTGAGATGCTCGGCCTCGATGACGACGGAGCCGAGGCGGGGGCCGGGCGGGATGCGGATCTGAGCGGTGGTGATTTTCTCGCGCTCAGCCGCCGATGCTTTTTCTTCGTAGGCGTTCATGCGCGCCTTGGACTTGGCCTGACGGGCCTTGGGGGACGAGCGGACCCATTCGAGTTCGCGGTTGAGGGATTTCTGGCGGCCGGCTTCCTCGCGCTGTTCCTGCGCGATGCGCTTGGCTTTCTTCTCCAGCCACACTGAGTAGTTGCCCTCGTAGGGAATGCCCTGCCCGCGGTCGAGCTCGAGGATCCAGGTGGTGATCTGGTCGAGGAAGTAACGGTCGTGGGTGACGAGGATCACGCAGCCGGGGAAGTTGGTGAGATAGTTCTGCAGCCATGCCACGCTCTCGGCGTCGAGGTGGTTGGTCGGCTCGTCCATCAGGATCATGTCGGGCTTGGAGAGCAGGAGCGCGCAGATGGCGGTGCGGCGGATCTCGCCGCCGGAGAGGTTGGCAACGGCGCTGTCGCCGGGCGGGCAGCGCAGCGCTTCCATCGCCATCTCGATCTTGGCGTCGATGTCCCAGGCATTGGCGGCGTCGATCTCTTCCTGGAGCTTGTTCATCTTCTCCATGAGCTCGTCGGAGTATTCCTCGCCGATCTTGGCGGCGATGGCGTTGAAGTCCTCGACCATCTGCTTCTCGGGGCATTGCGAGGCGATGTTCTCGAACACGGTCTTGGTCGGGTCGAGTTTCGGCTCCTGCGGCAGGTAGCCGATCTTGAGGCCGTCCATGGCCTTGGCCTCGCCGAGGATCTCGGTGTCGAGGCCTGCCATGATCTTGAGCAGGGTGGATTTGCCCGAGCCGTTGACGCCGACGACGCCGATCTTGGCGTCCGGCAGAAAGTTCAGCCGGATGTTCTCGAACACTTTCTTCCCGCCCGGATAGATCTTGGTCAGGCCGTCGAGGTGATAAACGTAGTGTGTGGCGGCCATTTCAGGTTCCTGCGAGGGGAGGCGTCTGCGGGGCTTAGATGACAAGGCGGAGCCGATAGATCAAGGTCGGCGCGGGTTGACGGGAAAACGGGGCTTTTGAATGCACGGTCGGATGATTTTCGCCTTGGCGGCCCTGGCTGCCGCCGGTTGCGGGCCGCAGACGCCTACGTCCGCAGAGGCGCCCAAGCCGGGTGAAAACGGCCTACCGGCGACGCCGGAGGCGACTGCCTGCGCGGGTACCGTCATGCCGGTCTCGGGCGCGTGCGTGGTCGCGGCGTCGAGCGGCGACCTGCTCGATCCCAAATGCGTGTGGAAGCCGGAAGAGGTCAAACGCTCCGACACCGAAGTGCTGGTGATGGATGTGCAGGACTGCAAGGCGGCGGGCTATTCTTTCACCTATGCCTTCACCAACCCCGGCCAGTTGCACGTTATCCAGGCGAACTCGACAACCGACGATCCGCCGTACGACAACATCGCGGCCCTGGTGTTCGACATTCCGGCCGGCAAGACGGCGCAGGACGTGGCGCTGGCCTTGCTCTCCGAAGCGCCCGAGGCCGAGCGCAAGCGCTGCATCGCCAAACCCGATGCTGCGCCCAATACCTTCCAGCTGGCGCCGGACGATGCGTTCATGGCCGAGCTGAGGAAGGACCAGGACGGCCAGATAAGCGCGTGCGGGCCGTTCGGCTTCACGGAGGACTCAGTGGTGTGGTGGGAAGCGCACGGGATCAAGGCGATCTTCCATTCCACCGGACAGGACACGGCAAGCTGGAACCCGAAGAGCTTCGTCTTCTACACCCGCGATGCGAGCGGGGCGTGGGTGAAGGAAGCAACGTCCTAGGCGCCATGCCATGAATGATTGGTCGGATCGTGCGCGAGCCGATGGCATATGGCGTAAATCGCCCTGAACGCGAACCTCATGAAAACGCTCGTTCGCACTTGCGGCATGAGGCTTTCGCCTGCGGCGACATTGGCCTCGCCAAGGACATTACGGTATGGGAAGGTTCGCCCAAGGGCCGGGACGGGCCTGCGATCATCTATGACTTAAAAAACAGCGACGCCCTGTGACGGGGCAAAGTCGTCGGAGAGGAAACATGTCAACCGGAAGTGCAACGGCGGACGCCGTACCTGGCGCCGTGCCCCAGAAGACCACGGCCTACGCCTGGCTCGTGCTGTTCATGCTGGCCTTCATCTACATCTTCAACTTCCTCGACCGGCAGCTGATGTCGACCGTGATCGAGTCGATTAAGAAGGACACCGGCTTCACCGACGCGCAGATGGGCCTGATGACCGGGTTCTATTTCGCGATCGTCTACACGACGATGGGCGTCATAGTCGGCTTCCTCGCCGACCGCACCAGCCGCCGCAACATCCTGTTCGTCGGCGCGGTGCTCTGGTCAGGCTTCACCGCGCTATGCGGCATGGCGCACAACTATCCCACGATGCTGGCCGCCCGCGTGGGCGTCGGCGTTGGCGAGGCGGCGGGCGCCCCGCCCTCCTACTCCATCATTTCGGACTACTTCCCCGCCGAGAAGCGCGGCATCGCGCTTGCCCTGTTCTCGATGGGCGTGCCGCTGGGCCAGTCCGCCGCGATCGCCTTCGGCGCGCAGATCGACATTCACTGGGGCTGGCGCAACGCCTTCATCGGCATCGGCATTGCGGGCGTCATCGCCTCGATCATCATGCTGCTGATCGTGCGCGAGCCGAAGCGCGGGGCGATGGACCCGGCGCACGTGGCCGCTGTCGCACACGAGAAGTCGAGCTTCGGGGCGACCTTCTGGCAGTTCATCAGCCGGCCCGTGCTGCTGTGGACCGCGCTGGGCTGCGGGCTTTCGGCTTTCGTCGGCTATGCCGCGCTCAACTGGAACGCGCCCTTCCTGCTGCGCGTGCAGGGCATGACGCGTGAAGAGCTCTCGGTCTGGTATGCGCTGATGATCCTGATCTCGATCGGCACGGGCACCCTGATGTCGGGCGCCATCGTCGACTGGATGTCGAAGCGCTCGCGCGTCTGGTACGCGCTGACGCCTCTCATCGCGATGGCTGCGGCGGCGCCCTTCTGGTACTGGTACACCCAGACGACGACGTGGCAGATGGCGCTCCTTGTTGTCGCCTTTCCCACTTTCCTCAACATCTTCTACCTCGCCCCGGCGCTCGCGCTGGTGAACAACTCGGTCAAGCCCTCGCAGCGCACGATGTCGAGCGCCATCCTCCTGATGGTGCTCAACTTCATCGGCCTCGGCGGCGGGCCGACCATGGTGGGCACGCTGTCGACCGACTTCTCGAAGAAGCTGGTCGAGGGCGGCCTCGAAGCCGGACCTGCGGCGGCGCAGGGCCTGCGCGAGGCGCTGATGTGGGTGACGCCGTTCTTTGCGGTGGCCGTGCTGTTCCTGGTGCTGCAGACGCTGGCGATCGGCCGCGAGGTTAAGGAAGGCAAGTCGGTGCGCGATGGCGGCTTCCGCGTCGGCATCATCCTCTTGCTCGTGGGCGCAGCCGGGCTCTATCTGCGCTACCAGGCCTCGGGCTTCCCGGGCGCGATCATCAACACGGAGCTGCTCGGCACGTTCGGCGGAGCATCGCTCGAGACGATGATCGGCATCGTCATGGATGTGGTTGTGGGCATCGCCTGCGCCGTCTTCACGCTGGGCGGACTGTGGCTGGTGGTCACCGGCCTGATGCGCAAGAAGGAACCTGCGGCGGCCTGAAAAGAGGGCTGATCGCTCACGCATAGTTGCGGACTTTACGCAGAGGCCGCGCACCGGAGAAATCTGGCGCGCGGCCTTTGTGTTTCATACTGTCGCCACTGAGAGAGACACGCGCATCAGACGCGGGACTTTGGGAGAGAGACATGTTCAGGACTTCGCCATCGAAGATCATGGGGCCATCGAAGATCATGGGGCCATCCAGACTGGGCATCGCAGCGTTCGCGCTGCTGGCATCGCTCGCGGCGTGCTCGCCGGCCAAGCCCGCCGAGCCTGTTGCGGCGGCGGCCCCAGCTGCGCCCGACCTGTCGGTCAAGGCGGAGGAGAAGACCCCGCTCGACGCCTATATCGCCAAGCCCGAGAGCGTTTATGGCTGGAAGCTGGTGAGCACCATTCCGGGCGATGGCTATCAGGCCTTCGTGCTGGAGATGACCTCGCAGACCTGGCGCAAGCCCGAAGAAGTCGACCGGCCGGTGTGGACGCACTGGATGACGGTGGTGAAGCCGACGGAAGTCGCCTCCGACAAGGCGCTGCTGTTCATCGGCGGCGGGGACAATAACGACAAGGCGCCGGAGAAGGCCAATGACCGCTCCGTGCGCATCGCCAAGGAGACCAAGTCCGTCGTGGTCGATCTCGGCATGGTGCCGAACCAGCCGCTGGTGTTCTGGGATTCCAAGGACAAGAAACGCGGGGAGGATGACCTCATCGCCTATGGCCGCGTGAAGCATTTCGCGACCAAGGACGATGAATGGCTGGTGCGGATGGCCATGGTGAAGTCCGGCGTCAAGGCGATGGATGCGACGCAGGAGTTCATGAAGTCAGCAGAGGGCGGCGGCGTTGCGATCAATCAGTTCGTGGTGGCCGGCGGATCCAAGCGCGGCTGGACGACATGGCTTGTGGGCGCCGTCGATAACCGCGTGATGGCGATCATGCCGATGGTGATCGATGCGCTGAATTCGGAGGAGATCACCAAGCACGCCTTCGAGGCCTATGGCTTCTTCGCGCCTTCACTTGGAGACTACGTCAATCACGGCATCTTCCCGCACAGGATCGGAACGCCCGAGTACAAGGCCGTGCTCGATATCGAGGATCCGTACAATTACCTGAAGCGCGCCCGGCTCACGATCCCGAAATTCATGATCAACGCGTCGGGCGATCAGTTCTTCCTGCCGGACAATTCCCAGTTCTACTATCCGGCGATCCAGCAGGAAAAACGCATCCGCTATGTCGAGAACTCGAAGCACAATCTCGCCGAGACCGACGCGGTGGATTCGGAGCTGGCCTGGTATCACTCGGTGATCACCGGCGGGAAGCGGCCGCAGTACTCCTGGACCAAGGCGGCGGACGGGACGCTGACGGTCACGTCCAAGGACAAGCCGAAGGAAGTGAAACTCTGGCAGGCGCACAACCCCAAGACGCGCGACTTCCGCGTCGAGCTTCTGGGCAAGGCGTACACGTCCACCGTGCTGCAGCCGCAAGCGGACGGGACTTATGTGGGCAAGCTGGACAAGCCCAAGGAGGGCTATTCGGCCTTCTTCGTCGAGCTGACCTATGACAGCGGCATTCCGACCGCGCCGTTCAACTTCACCACCGAAGTGAGCATCACGCCGGATGTGCTGCCGTTCAAATGGGAAGACGCGGCCGCGAAGTACAAGGACACTGCCAACCCGAAGAACGAACCCAGGTAGCGCTTCCCCTATCGCGTGGAGTGGCGGCGCCTCGAGGACAGGCGCCGCGCCTCCTGCGAGAAATTCTCGCCTGCGCCCGCGGAAGGAGCCTTCCGGCCGCCTTATGGCAGCCACGAAGCCGGAATGAACTATCTCTCACGGGGATGAGGCGGCCAGTCTGTCAAGGCTGGGCCGCCAAGCTGGGAGGACACGATGCGCGGGTTGATTGCCGGAACTATCGGACTTGTGGCTTTGGGCGCGTGCGGGAGCACGGCGAGCGAGGAGGTTGCTCCTCCCCCGCCCTTCCGCGGAGATACCGCCACGCAGATCGTGCCCTCGGCGTCCACACCGGCCCCGGCGGCCCAGCGCCCGGTGATCGTCGGCGGCTATGCGCCGGCGGACGCGAACGACCCGGATGTGAAGCAGGCCGAATCCCTGGCGATCTCCGAGATCTACAAGCGCGAACCGCAGCGCAGCCTCGTCGAGGCGACGACGCGCGAGATGCAGGTGGTGGCCGGGATGAACTACCGCTTCATCGTGAAGATGAGCGGGACAAATCGCTACGAGATCACAGTATTCAAACCCCTCCCCGGCCAGGGCGCAATGAGCGTGACGGGCTTCAACAAGGTCAGCTGATCGTCTTCCTGGTAGAGCTTGGCGCCGTTGTCGCGAAGCTCCGCTGATCTTCTTCGTGTCTTTGTGCCTTCCCTTCGTGCCTTTGTGTTGAGGCCTTTGGCTCGGCTAGCGCTGAAGAAAAGATTCCAACGCGAAGACACGAAGGGAAGACACAAAGACACTAAGGGCGCCGGCGCCGTTTCGAGAGCTAGCCCAGCATTGCGCGGCAGATGGCTTCAAGCCCGGTGCGGTCGACTTCATCGAACGCCGCGAACTCCGTAGAGTCGACGTCCAGCACGGCAACCAACGCCCCGCGAGCGTCAAACACCGGCACGACGATCTCGGAGTTCGAGCGCGAGTCGCAGGCGATGTGGCCGGGGAAAGCGTGGACGTCGGGCACGATGATGGTCTCGCGCTTTTGCGCCGCCGCCCCGCACACGCCTTTTCCGAATGCGATGCGCATGCAGCCGAGCGTGCCCTGGTAAGGACCAACGACGAGTTCGCTGGGCTTCAAGGGATCGACCTCGTAGAAGCCGCACCAGAAGAAGCGGCCGCCGAAGGCCGAGACCAGCAGCGAGACCGTGGTGGCATAGCGGGCGGTGCGCGAGGTCTCGCCCTTCACCACAGCGGCGACCTCTACCGCGAGCTCGCGATAGGCCGTCGCCTTGTCGGTGGAGTACTGGGTCTGCGCTTCCGCCATCAGCGGCCTTCCTGGCGAGCGACGGATTCACGTCTTCGGTTGGACGCCGCAGGCGATCCAACCTCAGACGATCCGACGCTATACCTTCGCCAGCCGCCCGTAGAGCGTCTCGAGCGCAGCGGCGAGTTCTTTCTGCTGGTTGGCGGAAAGCGCCTCGATCGCCGATGTGAGGCGGTGGACCGGGTCATGATCAAGCAGCGACTTTCCCGACGCGGTAAGGTCGATGCGGCGCACGCGGCGGTCGTCGGCATCGGCCTTGACCGTCACCAGGCTCTTGCGGGCGAGAGCCGCAACGGCGCGCGAGGCGGGCGCATGCGTGACGCCGAGATAGGTCGCAACACCCCCAACGGTGCGCGCCTGACGGCTGGCCCTGGCAAGATAACGGAGCACGGCCCACTGGCCTGCGTGGATCGCCTTCGGTCCACGGCTTTCGTAAACGGCACGCGCGGTCTGCTCAAGCAGGCGCGCAACAGCACTGGCGTCCATACGGATATAGTCCCCTGGGATCTTGGATTCTTGGAGCTTCAACATTGGGAAGTTCCTCGCTTCGTCCCGTATGAACCCTCGACGCGAGCGGCTGGGTGAGAGCCATTAGCAAGCAGGAAATATTACTGAAGACTGATTCTGAAGACTCACGTGATCGTGTGGCTCAACCTCCGATGATACTGTTGGGTTTCAAGTTGTTCCGTCGTGGCGACGGCTCAGGAAAGAAACCTGTCCAGCCTGACGGCGCCAGGGAGGTTGCTTTGACTGAGAAATAGCCTGCTGGCGCCTGACGCTGTCATGCAACGACTGCGCAGCGCGCTGGAACTACTGGGCATCGTCACGTTGCGGCCGGGATACTGGAGCGGGTGAAGGGAATCGAACCCTCGTCGTAAGCTTGGGAAGCTTCTGCTCTGCCATTGAGCTACACCCGCCTCCCGCTGGGGTTTTACCACTGCCTGCCCCCCGCGACAGCGGGGAAAATGCCGAAATGCTTCCAACATGCAAGCGAAAACCGAAGTGTTTCGGCGAGTTAGGGCCGGC
>DASYKO010000322.1:0-2439 GCA_035995285.1 Hyphomonadaceae bacterium
GTGACGATGGCGACGAAGAGGACGGTGTACTCGCTGACGCCGAACGGGCGGTTGGTGAAGCGCTGGATCAGCGGGCTGACCAGCAGGATGCCGACAATTACAATCACCAGCGGCAGATGCTGCACCCAGCGCCACGCGCCGGCGGGCGCAAACCGCGCGCCGCATTTCGGGCAAACGCCTTTAAGCTGGCGCACGCCGATTTCGGATTTGCAGATCTCGCAGGCGAAGGCGGTCATTTCTTCTTGTCTCCGCCGAGACCCGGAAGTCCGCCGCCCAGGCCAGGCAGACCGCCGCCGCCAAGCCCGGGAAGTTTCGGCGAGCCAGCCACGCCGCCCATGTTCTGCAGACCCTTGAGCGTGGCCTGGTTCACCTGCGGACCCGGGCCGCCGGGCGCGCCGCCGCCCATCATGCCGCCGAGGGCCGCCGCGAGGCCCTTAGGTCCGCCCTTGCCGACCTTCTTCATCATGTCGGCCATGGCGCGGTGCATCTTGAGCACCTTGTTGACCTCGGCGACGTCGACGCCGGCGCCGGCAGCGATGCGGCGCTTGCGTGAGGCGGCGAGGATGTCGGGCTTGCGGCGTTCCTGAGGCGTCATCGACATGATGATCGCCTCCTGGCGCGCCAGCATCTTGTCGTTGATGTTGGCGGAAGCCATCTGCGCCTTCGCCTTCTGCACGCCGGGCATCAAATCCATCAGGCCGCCAAGGCCGCCAAGCTTCTTCATCTGGCGAAGCTGGCCGGCGAGGTCTTCAAGGTCGAACTGACCCTTGGCCATCTTCTTGGCCATGCGCTCGGCTTCAGCCGCATCGATCTCACCCTTGGCCTTCTCGACGAGGGCGACGATATCGCCCTGCCCGAGGATGCGGCCGGCAACGCGGCGGGCGTCGAACACATCCAGCCCGTCGAGTTTCTCGCCCGAGCCGAGGAAGCGGATCGGCAGGCCTGTCACGGCGCGCATCGAGAGCGCTGCGCCGCCGCGGCCATCGCCGTCCATGCGGGTGAGGACAAGGCCGGTGAGCGGGAGACGTTCGTGGAAGCGCTTGGCAGTTTCGACGGCGTCCTGGCCGGTGAGCGCGTCTGCAACAAGCAGCGTCTCCTGCGGGCTGGCGATCGAGGCGATCTCGGCCGCCTCGTTCATCATCTGCTCGTCCAGCGTGGTGCGGCCGGCGGTATCCAGCATCAGCACGTCATAGCCGCCGAGCTTCGCGGCGTTCATCGCACGGCGGGCAATGTCGGGCGGGTTCTGGCCCGCGACGATGGGGAGCGCATCGACGCCGGCCTGTTCGGCGAGAACGCGCAGTTGTTCCATGGCGGCGGGACGGCGCACGTCCAGCGACGCAACCAGCACCTTCTTGCGCTCGGTCTCCTTCAGCCGCTTGGCGATCTTGCCGGTCGTTGTGGTTTTGCCCGAGCCCTGCAGGCCGGCCATCATGATGACGGCGGGCGGGGAATCGATGCGCAGCCGCTCCGGCTCTTCATCGCCGCCGAGGGTTTCGACCAGGGCGTCGTAGACGATCTTGACGACCAGCTGGCCGGGCTTGATCGAGCGGATAACGGACTCGCCCACCGCCTTGGGGCGGACATCGTCGATGAATTTCTTGACTACCGGGAGCGCAACGTCGGCTTCCAGCAGCGCGACGCGGATCTCGCGCAGGGCCTCGCCGACATCCTTCTCCGACAGCGCGCCGCGCCCGGTGAGGTTGTCGAAGACGCCCGTAAGTCTTGCTGTCAGCGCGTCGAACATCTTGGCTCCTCTTCCCGCCCCGGACCCAATGTCCGAGATGGGAAGCCTTGTTCCGCGCGGCAAACGCCATTCGACCCCGCTGAGCGCAACGCGCCGGGCGGGGTTACCTCGTGGGCTCGTCCGCCAGTTTCCTGTTTCAGGAAGGGCGGGGTCGTCCCAATCAAGGCGCAGAAATAGAGTTCTGCGCGGAAGCAGGGTCCCTACGCCCCCTTGTGGAGAAGGTCAAGGATAGCGACTTTATGCCCAATAAAATGGGGATTTTCATGCGCACCATTGGCCTGATCGGCGGGATGAGCTGGCAGAGCTCGAAGCTCTATTACGAGCAGATCAACTCGGGCGTGGCCTCGAAGCTGGGCGGGGCCAGTTCGGCGAAGCTCATTCTCTATTCCATCGATTTTGCGCCGCTTGCCGAGATGCAATCCGAGGGGCGCTGGGATGAGGCGGCGGAGATGATGGTCTCGGCGGCCCTCGCGCTGGAGCGGGCCGGAGCGGAGGTCATCGCGCTGTCGGCCAACACCATGCACAAGACGGCGTCTCAGGTGAAAGCTGCGATCAAACTGCCGCTGATCCATATCGGCGACGCGCTGGTTGCAGGCCTGCGCGCGGATGGCCGCTCGAAGCCGCTGCTGCTCGGCACGCGCTATACGATGGAGGATCCGGCGATCCTGATCGATCATCTGGTGGCCAAGGGTATC
>DASYKO010000323.1:0-7180 GCA_035995285.1 Hyphomonadaceae bacterium
GCGATGGCGAGGCCGGAGGCGATGGCGAGGAAAGGGTAAGCGCGTTTCATGCTGCGTGCATTGCAACGACGGCGCCTCGCCGCCTGGTTGAACGCAAAAAAGCGCCCGGAAGGTTGCGGAAAACCTAACTGCCCCTGCGGCCTTCCCGGCGCCTCCTCGATTTTCGCGGTTAATCGCGAAAGGCGTTAACGGCCATCAACAATCGTAAACGGACTCAGCCTTCATCTTCCGCGGTCAGGACGAGGCTGCCGCCCTGGCGTTCGAGCCTGCGGGCGCCGCCGAGAATGCCGGGCATGGCGTAGTTGCCCTCGTGGCAGGCGTATTCGTAAAGGCCTGGCGCCGGCCGCAGAGGCATCTCGCCCTTCCAGACCTGGGTGAACTGCTCGGGGTCTTCCACTTCGAACTTGTAGAGCAGCGTGCCATCGGCATTGCGCGAGAAGCGCTCCACCAGCTTGCCATTGGTCCCGATATAGCCGCGCTGGATCGGGTTCACGTTCTTGGTTTCCACGACCAGCGTGTCGCCCTCATACCAGCCCACGGAATCGCCAAGCCAGGGCTTGATCGCGGCAGGCCGGTGAGCGGCGGCGGCTTTGTCTGCACCCGACACGATGGGGATGATGCGGGCATCGTGCACCATCTCGGTCAGCAGCACGACGTGGTTGGGCGACTGCACGATCTGGTAAGTGTTGTTGTAGAGCACGTTGTTCAGCACCGGCCCGCCGGAGGTGCCGAAGCCGACGAGGCACCGCTCCCCCACGCTGCGCGATTCCGGTCCTTCGTACGAGCGCGAGGCGGCTGCAACAGCCTGCGCCTTTCGGCGGCTCGCTTCATCGGCCAGCTCGCCATTGTCGCGCCGCGGGCGCGCGACCTCGTCGATAAATGCCGCCGGCTCATCTTTTTTGGCGCCGGCTTTCACGGCCGGCTTGGCGACAGGTTTCGCCGCCGGTTTGGCCGCAGCTTTCGCAGCGGGTTTCGCCGCTGGAGCCGGCTTCGCGGCAGCATGCGTTGCCGCCGGCGCCGGACCGCTCTCGCCGCCCTCTTCCGAAACGCGACCACCGCCACGGCTGGGCTTGTAGGGAATCTTGCCGTCTTCCGGCACGGTGATCCACGACGAGCGCAGCTCGCCGTTCACGATCGCAACCTTGGCGCCCGGATCGACCCACACGGCGTTGTAGTTGCCCACGCCATCCAGCGACCGGCCCTTTTCCGGCGCGCCCGCGCGCTGATCGGTCGGCTTGAACTCCGCAGTGGTGCGCTGGTTGTTGAAGTCGCCGTCTTCGAGCTTCTTTGCCTCTTCCGACGTCATCACCAACGATTTCATGTTGCCGGGCCGCGTCAGCTTGGTGATCGAGGCGTTGGTCCAGAAACCCTGCAGGTCGGGCGCGCCCCAGCTCGTATGCGGCGGGCCGGCTGCCGCCTGCGCGGCTGCGATCGGCGCAAGGCTCAGCGCCGCGATGCTGACGGCTGCCAGGACTGCAAGACGGTTCATGACGTTTCCCCATATGCGCGCCGCCGCCTCTGGCGATCAGCCTGCCGCTCTTGGAAATGAGAATAGCGAATCCCGTTCCAGCGTAAAACCCTTTCGCACGCGAGCGCAGGGAAACTCCCGGGTTCCAGCGGCAAGTGATAGGGAGATCAGAGCGCTTTCAGCTCGTCCGCAAGCGCCGCCGCCGCCGCGGTGATGTCGCCTGCCCCGAGGCAGACGACCATCTCGTCGCCCGACCGAATCTCGGCCTTCACCGCCTTGGCCAGCGAGGGCAGCCCATCGATCGCCTGCACCGAGCGGTGACCATGATTGATCAGGCCCTTCACCAGCGACTCATGGCTGATGCCGTCGATCGGCTGTTCGCCAGCCGCATATACCGGCGCGACGATTACGTGATCCGCGTCGTTGAAGCAGGTGGAGAACTGCTCGAACAGGTCGCGCAGCCTGGTGTAGCGGTGGGGCTGCACCACGGCGATCACACGCTTGTCCCGACCCTGCACGTCGCGCGCGGCGCGCAGCACGGCAGCGATCTCCACCGGGTGGTGGCCGTAGTCGTCGATAATCCGCACCTTGCCGAAATCGCCCACCGGCGTGAACCGCCGCTTGACGCCGCCGAACTTGGAGAGCGCCGCGCGGATCTGCTCTTCCGAGCCGCCGAGTTCACGCGCGACCGCAATGGCCGCCAGCGAGTTCTGCACGTTGTGCCGCCCCGCCATCGGAAGCTTCAGGCCGACCCAGCGCGTCTCGTCCGTCGCGCCGCGCGCGCGCAGGACGAGATCATAGGTAGAGCCTTCCGCTTCCGAGCGGACATTCACCGCCCAAAGGTCTGACTGCGGATTGAAGCCATAGGTGATGCGGCGACGATCCGGAATGCGCGAGGCGAGCGCCTGCACTTCCGGATGATCCGCGCAGAGCACGGCGAAACCGTAGAACGGCAGGTTCTCGACGAAGGTGTCGAAGCCTTTGCGAAGCGCCTCCATCGAGCCGTAATGGTCCATGTGCTCGGGATCGATATTGGTGACGATGGCGACCGTCGAGCGCAGCTTGGTGAAGGTGCCGTCGCTCTCGTCCGCCTCCACCACCATCCACTCGCCCTCGCCCAGCTTGGCGTTGGAGCCGTAAGCATTGATGACGCCGCCATTGATCACGGTGGGGTCGAGCCCCACGCCATCAAGAAGCGCGGCCACCATCGACGTCGTCGTTGTCTTGCCGTGCGTGCCGGCGATGGCGACCGTCCATTTGAGGCGGATGAGTTCGGCCAGCATGTCGGCCCGGCGCACAACCGGAATGCCCTTCGCCCGCGCCGCCTCGACCTCCGGGTTGCCGCCCTTGATGGCGGTGGAGGTCACCAGCGCGCCGACACCTTCGATGTTCTCCGCCTTGTGGCCGATCATGATCTTCGCCCCGCGCTTGGCGAGGCGCTGGGCGTTGGCGTTGTCCTTGATGTCCGAGCCGGAGACCGAATAGCCGAGGTTCAGCATCACTTCCGCAATGCCCGACATGCCGATGCCGCCAATGCCCACGAAGTGCACGGGGCCGACATCGAAGGGGAGAGACTTGCGCATTCTTGTCCGATCCGCACGTGGGCTCACGGCCCGGTATAGACATCCTTGACTTCATATTCACCGGACTTGCGTCCGTCGACAAATTCTCCGTGTGCACTTATTGCGCCCCACGTGATGCCGTTAAATAGGCCGCGGTCGGGTTCGGTCCACCAGCAGTGGGCGACGCTCACCGTGGAGCCCTTGCAATCAAACCCGTGTGATTCCGCGATGCGGATGAATTGATCTCGGGTATCGGTCGCATTCAAAGCAGCCCGGGCGTCATCGGCCTTCGCCTTGACGTCAACCTTCCCAGCACACGCCTGCAACAACACGGCGGAAACAGCCGCAAGCATCAAGCAGTTTGGGGACTTGCTAGGCATGCCCCTTTCCTGTCACGCCCGCCGCCTGTTCTGCAAGGTCGGCCAGATCGCGCGCTGCATTCGGCTTGCCGAGCTGCCAGGCGGCCTTGGCGCGGGCTTTCAGCACGCCGGCGTTCGACAGGCGCTCGGTCAGCAACGGCGCCAGCATCTCGGCGGTGAATTTCGGTTCGGGGACGACGTCGGCGGCGGCGCCCGTGACCATGCCTTCGGCGTTGGCGGTCTGGTGGTCGTTGGTGGCGATGGCGAGCGGGATGAGGATGGAGGGGCGGCCGGCAATCGCCAGTTCCGTCACCGTCGATGCGCCCGCGCGCGCGATGATCATGTGGCACTCGGCCAGCCGGGTCTGCATGTCGTTGAAGAAGCTCTCGACCGTCGCCTTCACACCGGCGTCGGAATAGGCCTTGCGCACGTCATCCACCTGCTCTTCTCGCGCCTGCTGCACCACATGCAGCCGCGCGCGCAGTTCGGGCGAGAGTTTCGCGATCGCCGCCGGGATCACCTCGCCGAACAGGCGCGCGCCCTGGCTGCCGCCGGTGACCAAGAGGTTGAGCGGCCCCGTATCCGACAGGTCCGGATAGGGCTTCTCTCGCACGGCCTTGATGGCGTTGCGCACCGGGTTGCCGACATTGCGCATGGCGCCTGCAGCGCCCGGCGGCAGCTTGTCCAGCCGCTCGAACCCGCAGGCGACGAACTTGGCGGAAGACGCAAACAGCCGGTTCACGCGGCCGAGCACGGAATTCTGTTCGTGAATGATGATCGGCAATCCCATCTGCCGCGCCGCCGACAGCGAGGGATAGGAGGGATAACCGCCGAAGCCCGCGATCAGCGCAGGCTTGGTCTTCTCGAAATTCTTCTTTGCCTCGGCCGTGCCCTTGCGCAGCTTGAGCGCGCTCTCGATCAGCTTATGCGGAAGCTTGGAGCCGAACGTGGCAGCCTCGACCTCCAGCCGCCAGTCGGCCGGAAAATCCTTCGCGTATTTCTTGCCGCGCTCGTCCGTCACCAACGCGATGGTCCAGCCGCGCGAGCGCATCTCGTCGGCGAAGGCCTGTGCCGGGAACATGTGACCGCCCGTGCCGCCTGCAGCGATCACGACCAAGGGCTTTGAAGGATCACTCATGCCATTCTCAGGTGGGACAGGGACGTTTCAGGCTGCTTCTTCGTCAACGCCAAAGCCAAACCAAGCGTCAACGCCGCGCCTAAAAGTGACGATCCTCCCGAAGAAACCAGCGGCAATGTCATCCCCTTTGGCGGAATCAGGGACAGATTCACCGACATGTTTATGACCGCCTGAAGGCCGAAAAGCGAGTACAGCCCCACCCCCGCCGCGCGCTGGTAAAGATCCGTTTGCCTTGCCGCGCCCATCACGCCCTTGATCGAAATGACCGCGAACAGCAGCGTAAGCCCCACGCAGAGCACGAGCCCGAATTCCTCTCCCGCCACGGCATAGACGAAGTCGGTGTGCGCATCCGGCAGCAGGCGCTTGACCGTGCCCTCGCCGGGGCCGACGCCGAACATGCCGCCGCGTTCGATGGCCTCGCGCGCCTTGTCGATCTGGTAGGTGTCGTAATCGGTGGGGTTGAGAAACGAATTGATCCGCTGCCGGACGTGGGGAAGCAGCTGATAGAGCCCCCATCCCAGCCCCGCTCCCCCCACCACGAACGCGCTCGCCCAAGCCCAAGGCAGGCCCGAGACAAAGAACACGATCACGAAGCCTGCCGACAACAGCGCCGCCTGCCCCACATCCGGCTGCAGCAGCAGCAGGCCAACCGTAACGGCGTAGAAGGTGAAGGCGATCGGCGCCCACGGGCCCTCAGGAAACTTCGCGCGCTGCGACAGCAGCCAGGCCGACAGCACGATCACCGCCGGCTTGATGATCTCCGACGGCTGGAAGGTCGATCCGCCAATGCGCAGCCAGCGCTGCGCCCCCTTCGCTTCGTGCCCCACCAGCAGCACAGCCGCCATCGCCAGGAAGGAAAGAACAAACAGCCCCGCACACACCCGCCGCACCCACACGGCATTGAGCGTCGAGGAGCCGACCAGCAGCGCCGCGGAAATCGCAACGAACACCGCCTGCCGATAGACGTAATAGAACGGATCATCCTGTCCCGTGCGGCTGGCCGCTGCCGGGCCTGCGGCGAGCGAGAGCACCAGCCCCGCGCCCAGCAGGATCAGCGCCGCTGCAATCAGCCCCTTGTCGACCGTACGCCACCATTCGGCGAGCGCCGAGGTATCGGATCGTCTGAAGACCTGTTTGGGAAAGATCTGCCGGGGAAGCAATTCCATGGCGTCACGCCGGCGTCTGCGTCGGACGCTTCACCAGCTTGGCGGCCTGTTGGCGGAAAGCATCGCCGCGCTGCTCGAAGTCCTTGAACTGATCGAAGCTGGCGGCGGCCGGCGAGAACAGGATGACGGGATTGGGCTGGCCCGACGCTTTCGCGTCACGGAACGCCGCCTCTACCGCCACGTCGAGCGTGCGGCACTTCTCATGCTCCAGCTTGCCGGTGAGCATGCGCGCAAACGCTTCGGTCGATTCCCCTATCAGGTAGGCCTTCCTGATGCTCGGGAAGAGGGGCGCGAGATCATCGATCCCGTCTTCCTTCGGCCGGCCGCCGACGATCCACCAGGAATTCGGGAAGGCGCGCAGCGCCTGCTCGGCGGCCTGGGCGTTGGTCGCCTTCGAGTCGTTGATGAAGCGCACGCCCTCGAGCGTGCCGATGGTTTCCAGCCTGTGAGGCAGGCCGGGGAATGTGTCCATCGCGGCGAGGATGTCCGCGGGCTCCAGCCCAAGCGCGCGGCAGGCGGCATAGGCTGCTGCCGCGTTCTGCTGGTTGTGCCTGCCCGGCAGGGCGCGCGCCTTGGCGATCGAGATCGGGGGCGAGACACGGCCCAACATGGCGTCGCACAGCTGGCTGTCGAGCACGGAGACGCCGCGGCCAAGGCCATACTCAGCCGAGACCGGCATCACCTTGCGCAGGCCTTCCGAAGATAGCTGCGTGCACATGATCTGCGAGCGTGTGTCGTCCACGCCGATGATCGCCCAGTCGTGCGGCGTCTGATTGCGGAAGATGCGGCGCTTGGCCGAGACATAGCCATCCATCCCGCCATGACGCGTGAGATGGTCCGGCGACAGGTTCAGCATCACCGCCACGTCGCAGCGCAGCGTCTCGGCGAGATCGAGCTGGTAGCTCGACAGCTCCAGCACGTAGATCGCCCCCGAGTGCAGCCTGTCGAGATCAAGGACACCGACGCCGATATTGCCGCCGATGCGCACGTCCTTGCCGGACTGCTTCAGGATGTGGCCGATGAGGGCGGTGGTGGTCGACTTGCCGTTGGTGCCGGTGATGCCGACGATGCGCGGGCGCTCGAATTCCTTCAGCTCGGCCACGGCGCGCGCGAACAGCTCCATGTCGCCGATGACGGGCACGCTCACCATCTGCGCCATCTTCACGAAGCGGTGCGGCTCGGGGTAGCGGAAGGGGATGCCCGGCGAGAGCACGAGGCAGGCGAAATTCTGCCAGTCGCGCTTGTTGAGATCGACGATCGGCACGCCTGCCGCCTCCGCCGCCTTGCGCGCAGCCTCGTTGTCGTCCCACGCGCACACGCGGGCGCCCCCTGCCATCAGGGCGCGGCAGGTCGAGATGCCGCTGCGGCCGAGGCCGAAGACAGCGACATCCTTCCCTTCGTATGCGCGAACCGGGATCAAGCGTTCCTCACCTCAGCTTCAGCGTGGCGAGGCCCGCAAGGGCGAGCAGGAAGGCGATGATCCAGAA
>DASYKO010000324.1:0-17158 GCA_035995285.1 Hyphomonadaceae bacterium
CCGGGCAGGATCGCCTTCCGTTTTCACGCGCGCGATCTTCACCTGGTGTTGGGGCGCGCCTCGCGCGAGGCCATCCGTTTCCGCGTCACCATCGACGGCGAGCCGCCCGGCGCGGACCACGGCGCCGACACCGATGCAGAGGGCTGGGGAACGCTCGATCAGGACAGGATGTACCAGCTGATCCGGCAGGGCAGGGCCGTGACGGATCGGACGTTCGAGATCAAATTTCAGGAGCCAGGCGCACGCGCATATTCATTCACATTCGGCTGATGCCGCCCGAAGCAATCCCACTCCGAAGCGGGTCTGGCGTACGAGGCCGTGTTGTGAGCAACTCGGGTGGGATGACAAACGGCGGGGAGAGTCAGTCACAGGAGCCAACGCTGGCCCAGCAGGCAGGGCCCGTGCGCCTCTGGCTCACGCGTTATTTCCGCCGCCGGGTGCGCGACGCCGCCGAAGTCGAAGACATGGTCCAGGATGTCTTCACCCGGATGGTGGCGCGGGACGGCGCCGAGCCGGTCGAGCATCTTGGCGGATATGTTCTCAAGACAGCATCGAGCGTTCTGGCGGACTGGGGCCGTCGTCGCTCGTCGCGCGGAGCAGGGCTCCACGTTGCATTCGATGCCGACCTGCACGGCGAGGAAGAACCCGACCCTGAGCGCATCCTCGGAGGCAAGGAAGACCTGCACGCCGTGACCGCAGCCTTGCTATGCCTGCCGGAGCGCACCCGCACGGTGTTCATCCTGCGCCGGCTGGAAGGCCAGAAATTCCAGGACATCGCCCGCCATCTTGGCATTTCGGTGAGCGCCGTGGAAAAACACATGGTCCGGGCCATACACCACCTCAGTCTCGAAATGGAAAAACGCCGTGGTTCGTGAAGCCCTCACCTCGCAGGCACTCGACGCCCTCGAGCCGAGGGAAGCAGCCGCCTTGTTCATCGCACGGCGGGCTGAAGGCCTGACCTCGAGCGAGCAGCAACTGCTCGCAGACTGGCTGGCGAAAGACGAGGCGCACAAGCGCGTGTTCGACAGCGCCGATCGGGCCTGGCAGGCCTTTGCCGGCGCCGAGGGCGACGAGATCCTGACGGCAATGCGCAAGCATGCCCGGGCGCCGCGCCCGCAAGGCTTGGCGCAATGGCGCCCAGTCGCTGCGGCGGCGGTCCTGCTTCTGGCAGTCACCGCGGCGCTCGCCCTCATTCCGAACCTCAATCCCTGGTCGCCGGCGGCACAGACGATCCAATACGCATCGGTGCGTGGTGAGCTGAAAGAACTTTCGCTTCCCGATGGCAGCAGCATGACTCTGGACGCCGACAGCGCCGCCACCGGCCGTTTCGGCGGCAAGGAACGGACGATCGAGCTGCAGCGGGGCCGCGCGTATTTTTCAGTCAAGCCGGATCATTCCCGCCCCTTTGCCGTCACGGCTGCGAACCGCCGCGTCGTCGCTGTCGGCACACGCTTCGACGTCAACCTGCTCGAGGACGGCCTCACGGTCACGCTGCTGGAAGGCAGTGTTCAGGTCGGATTCCTGGATTCCGGTCAGGCGCCTGTGACGCTGATGCCCGGGCAGCAGTATGTCGAGCGCGCGGGCCGCGCGGAAATCCGGACGGTGGGGGTAGCGGGCGAGAATGCTGTCGCCTGGCGCAGCGGCCTCATCCGCTTCGACGACCAGCCGCTGGCTGAGGCCGCCGCGATCATGAACCGCTACTCAACCGACCAGATCGTGATCAGCGGTGCGGATGTGGGCTCGATACGGATATCCGGCCAGTTCCGGGCCGGGGAGGCGGAGCGCTTCGCCCAGACGCTTGCCGAGATCCACAAGCTGCGCTCCTTACGGCAAGGGGACCGGATCGAACTGTCCCGGCAGAATTAATTTACAGCGCCGCCGCCCGGCGAGGTGTGGGTTTCCGTCTCGCTTGCGTCTTCAGATGCAAAGGGATGGAGACAGATCGTGATGCACACCGACGTCCATACTGGCAGGAATTCCCATATTGGCCGCAATACATGGGGCCCCGGCGCAAGTTTGGGATTTCCCCCGCTCAGCGTGTCAAACCGCAGCGCGTATCCGGCAGAACAAGGCGACCCGCAGGGCGTCGTCCATGTGGTGGATGTCGATCATGACGTCCAGCTTCTCCTGACACGCTGGCTCGCCGCCGCCGGAATAGGCTCGCGGTTCTATTCCCACCTCGGCGTTTTCCTGAGCTCCCACTGCGCCAAGCTGCCGGGATGCCTCATCATCGACGCCCAGCCGCTCGCAGCCGGCGGCATAGAGCCATCCGTCACCCCGTCATCACTGGCAACGCGCTATCCGATCGTGGTCACCGCTCATCAGGCAGACGTGGCGATGGCGGTGAGGGCCATGAAGACAGGCGCCGTCGATTTCGTGGAGAAGCCCCTGCGCGAGCGGGAGATCGTCGCCGCGGTCTGCGCCGCCATCGAAGTCGACCGGCAGCAGCGCCACATCGCATCTCGCTATGCCGACATCCATGCGCGCTGGGCGACGCTGAGCCGGCGCGAGCGGCAGGTGATGGCGCTGGTGACGTCTGGCAAGCTGAACAAGCAGGCCGCCGCCGATCTTGGCCTCAGCGAGATCACCATCAAGGCCCACCGCGGCGCGGTGATGCGCAAGATGCAGGCCCGCTCGCTGGCCGACCTCGTGCGCATGGCCGATGTAGTGGGCGAGCCTAGAAATGGCTGCTCAGCGTAATCTCGAACCGGCGCTGGCGCGGATCGCCATAGCGGCTGTATCCGGGGCCCCTCTGGAAGACGAACGAGTTCTCCCGCGGCGGCGCTTCGTCGAGCACGTTCACGATGCCGAAATTGAGGGCGAGATCGCGCACCGGGCCGGAAGAGGGAACGGGCAGCCACCACGTCGCATTGAGGTCGAGATAGGTCTGCGACGGTATTTTCCGAGATCCCTGGAGGCCCACGTAAAACTCAGTGGCGTCCTGCGACAGGTCTTCCCAGTAGATGAGATTGCTGTTGAGGTACTGCACATTGGCGCCGACGCTGAGCCAGGCGTTGGACCAGTCGAAGCCGCCATTCGCCCGCCACCTCAGGGGCCCGTCCCTGTATCCATCCAGTCTTTCGTCCGGCCGGAAGAGCGCCTTGACGACGTTGCGCATATGATAGGTGGCGTCGCCATAGAGCCGAAGGCGGCCGCCGAGAAATTCCAGCGGCCATTCCGCGCGTATATCGAGCGCATCAACCTCCTGGCCGCCCCCGTTTATCGCGCGCGTGTCGATCGTGTGGATGCGGCCTCCCGTGTATTCCAGTGCGCGGTCCGCGTCGCTGAGCGGCAGCCGCACGACGCGTTCCGGCCAGAGGTCTTCGCGATCGAGAACTTCGGACGGCGAGAGCAGCATGAAATCGCGCGTCTTCTCTATGCGGGAGACGTCGAGCGCGAGGCTGGCCCCGTCTTCTCCGAAGGGCATCAGCATCGCCCCTACGAAGGCTGTGGTCGCGCGCACCGCCTTGAGGCCCGCAAAGCCGCCGCGCTTGTTGAAATACCCGCCGTCCGAGCCCAGAAAAGTGTTGCCGCGCTTTGGATCGGTGGCAATGGGATTGTCGATGAGGACTTCTTCTTCCCTCAGTGCCGAAAACGGCGGCGGCTGTTCGCCGGTCGCATAGCTGCCGCGCAGCATCAGCCAGGGCGTCGGCGTGAGTTTTATTCCCGCCGTGTAGGATGTCCCGATGAAGTGCGAATGCAGATGCGCGCCGGGGTCGGCCTCGGCAGGATTATCGAAGAAATCCTCTTCCCGGTCATCGCGCCGGACAGCCAGCTGGAATTCAAGGCCGCGCAGGAACGGCGTTGGCGGATTGTCCCCGAACACACGCCCCCTGAGTTCGGCGTAGAGCGATGTGGTCTCGATCGAATGCGGCTGGCCGAAGCTCAGATTCGTCTCCGGCGGTCCCCCGAAGCTGAACACCGACGCCCTTACCGACAGCGGCATCCTTTCCGAGGTTCGCTCGGCCAGCAGCGTCAATGTCGCCGGACCTTCAGCCGTGTCGAAAACCGGACCCGCCAGCCGCAGGGAATGCTGGCTGAAGAGATTATGCACCTCGTAGCGGCTCGTAATGCTCGCGGCGTCCACGATGAGCGCGCGCTGAAACGTGTCCCAGTCACCCAGCGGATTGATGTCGGGATCGGAGGGATCGCCCGACAGGAAGGGAAATGCCGCCGAGCCGGGAAAGATGCTCGAGCCGGTGTCGGCATAGCGGAACTCGCCCCAGCTGGCCTCCGCCGCGCCGCGCCACTCGAAGGGCAGATCGGCCAAAACGCCAAAGGTATAGCGCGTGGTGTCGAGACGTTTTGTGCCTCGGCTGTCTATCCCATCCACCGGGAAGATCACCTGAATGGTTTCGGTGAACGGGTTGGCCGGGGCCTCGGCAGTCAGCGTGCCCATGCCATACAGCAATTGATTCCGCACGCTCTCGCCATGGCTGCGCAGCACCATGGCGTCTGCGTACACTTCGAGCCCGGCGTCGAACCTCTGGCGGAGGTTCACGAACAACGCGTCCATCTGAGGGCGCGATCCCAGATCGCTGTTCGCGTCCGCCTGGGAAAGACTGAAATCGAGCTCGCCCGCGTGTTGCGTCAGGGATGAAGTCAGCGCGGCGGTGTTTCCTGAAAATCCGGCGGGCAGGAATGTCCGGCTGGATCCGAGCGCAGCCCCGCCGAATCCCGGTTTCAGAACGAGGTTCCCGCCGTCCTGGCTGAACACGCCGACCGAATTTCCCGGAGGGTTGAGAGCGAAGAGATAGAAATCCGGCGCGAGTTCGAAAGTCCGTCTCCGGTCGCGGACTTCATAGTCGCGCTGCCCCACGAGCAGGGGGTCGGACTCGGAATGGGAGGCGAAAGCCGTGAAGGTGGTCGAGCCATCCTCCGACGTATAACCATACCTCGCCTCCACCATTTGCCGGCGCGCGTCGCCGCGGGAGCTGATCCCCTCCGTGATGTGAAGATCTGCACCTGTGCTGTCGCGGTCGAGGACCACGTTGATCACGCCGCCCAGAGCTCCGAAGCCGTAGATGCCTCCGGCCGCGCCCGTTAGCACCTCGATCCGCTCAATGGCGTGAAGGGGAATGGCATTCACGTCGGCCTGGCCAAATCCGAAGGCAGGCAAGGGGAAGCCGGGCATGCGCCGTCCATCGACGAGCACAAGCGTGCTTTGCGCGCCCAGTCCTCGGATGTCGAATTCCGATTGCGTATCCGCATCCCGAGCGAGGCCTGGAGGGATGGCCGAGGTATTGGAGGTGACGCGGCTCCTGAAGTACTGGTCGATATCGTCGCGATGGGCCGCGAGAATCTCCTTCTTGGTCGCAACGACATAAGGCTGCACGTCGGTCTCGGTGCGGCGGATGTCGGCGTTCTGCGTGCGCGCGCCCATCACGAGGATCTGGGTGACCGCTGCATCCTGCTGGGCAAGGGTCGGGGTTTCGGGACGCTCGATGATCCAGGCGCCGGATTCGGCGCGCCGTACCGTCAGGTTCGTCTCGGCCAGCAACTGCCTCAGCGCGTCTTCGGTGGTGAGAGTTCCGCGGACGCCAGGCGACTGGATCCCGCTTACAAGCTGCCCGTCGTACAACAGCTCGATGCCGGTCTGGCGCTCGAGGTCCTGCAGGCGGGTAGACAACGGGCCGGCGCCGATGCTGACCTGAATCGCAGGCGGGTCCGCAAACGCTGGATACGCCAGAGTCAGCGCGCACGCGCATAAAAGCGCCAAGGTGGACCGTCCCAACACCGCTCGTCCCCAAGCTGGCAGGCCAACACATTGCTAGCATGGCAGTTAGCACATGTTTAGTCGAAACGTTTGCGTGAGACTCGATGCGCGCATCGCGTGGCAGGGAGTGTGGCCGCTAGGGCAGGTGGCGCAGATAGCCGGTCAGCAGGGTAAGCCGGTCGGGCCGCCAGTCCGCGGGCTGGTTGGCGGGAATGAGCGCGGCAATGCCGGGGCGCGAGGGATCGGCGTCGAAATTGGTCAGCATTCCCGTGCGCGCGAGTCTCGCCTCCGACCAAGGCCGCGGCGTCTCCGGCTGGAATACTCCGTTCTGCACCTTGTAGCGCACCGACATGATGCGGTTGGCAGGGGTCTCGTAGAGCAACTCTCCCGGCGTGGCCGACCAGGCCGGGATGCGGCCGCCGGTGAACGACACCCGCACTTCGGCGCCTTCGCCCTTCGATGGCCGCACATAGATTTCATGCGGGCCCGACTTGGCGGACGCGTAGGCGATCCAGCGCCCATCCGGAGAGAAGCGCGGATAGATGTCGAAGGTGGCGCCCAGCAGGAAAGGCGCCGGCTCGCCGATGCGCAGCGTTTGCGCATCCGATGTCAGCGGAGCGGTCCACAGGTCGAAGCCGGATTTCTCGCCGATCTCGAACCAGGCGATGCGGCTTCCGTCCGGCGATACGGATGACGGCATGCGGATGCCCGAGATGAGTTTGATCGCCTCGCCCGAATTGTCGGTGCGGCGCGCCCAGATCGCGGGCGCTGCGTCCTCGTGCCAGAGCAGCCATCGGCCATCCGGCGTCCAGACCGGGCGGCTCTGGCCGCCCTCGGCGGATGTGAGGCGGGTCTGCTCGCCGGAGCGGAGATCGATCTCCCAGAGATCGTAGTCGCTGCCTTCGAAACTGCTGTAGGCGAGCTTGTCGCCCTTGGGAGACAGGCGCGGCCAGAGATAACGGCCCGGCGTCGCCAGCAGCGGCGCCGTTTTATCCGATGTGATGCGCTGAACGGTGCTGAGACCTTCGCTGGGATCGCGCAGGTAGACGACCGCGCCGCTGTCGGACACGGCGAACTGCGCGAAGCCATAACCAAAATCGTAGGCCACCTGGCGCACGACCGGCGCGGGATCGCCAAGAGCCTTGAGACGGACAGCGTCGAACGGCGCCGAAAACAGCGTTCCGCGGTCGACGAAGAGAATGTGGCCGGCGGCATAGCGGGCATAGGCGCCGCGCGGAATGACGTTTGTGCGCTGCCCCGTGGCAAGATCGATGATGTCGATGGTCGTATCCGCCGCCTGTCCCGCGGTGGAGGTGATCAGGGCCTTGCGGCCGCCCGGAAGGATCTGCGGCCAGCGCGGATTGTCGGTGGCGCTATCCGGCCCCGCGATCTTCTGCGGCGCGCCGCCGTTCTCGGGATAGCGCCAGAGCGAGGCCGTGCGGTCGACCGTTGCGATGATGAAGCCGTCTGTCCCCCAGCTGCCGCCAAGAAAATCCGGGGTCTCGCCCAGCGTGACGGGCGTCGCCCCGCCGTCGACCAGCGTCTTCTTGAGCTTGCCTTCGGCCTGGAAGCCGACCCAGCGGCCATCCGGCGAGAGAAAGGGCCCGGTTGCTCCCAGTGTGCCGCCAAGTTCGGTCGCAGTCAGCCCATCGAGCCGTCTCGCATAGAGCCGTGTGCCGCCGTCCTTGCCGAGGCCGACGAAGACGACGGTCTGGCCATCGGGAGAAAGCGCAACGCTGTTGCCAACCTGGTTGGCGATCTCGACCTCGGCGCCGAGCGCGAATTCGAGCTGGGCGGCGAACGGAGCAGGGAGCGGCGGCGCCGTGCGCGGCCAAGCCAGCAGCGCGATCACGCTGAGCACTGCGCCGGCGGCGAACGCGGCCAGCAGCGGGGCAAGGTTTCGAGCCGGAACCGGCAGGGGCAGGGGCGATGCAGCAGCGGCTCGCGCGGTGAACACCGGCGCATAGCCGCCCTTGGGCATGGAGATGACGACCGGGTCCAGTGCGCCGTCGGTTGCGTTGTAGAGGTCGAGCCGCGAGCGCAGGCGGGACGCCTCGACGCGGGCGATCGGGTCTGCCTTGGGATCGAAAGCGGCGCCCCGGCCGAGCGCCTCCGCCCCGATGGCGTACTCCTTCAGGCCTGCGCTGCGGCCGGCCAGGCTTTCCTCCACGACATAGCGGAGAATCTCTTGCGAGCGCTTGGCGCCGGTGAAGGTCTTGCTGGCGAGAATCCGTGCGAGCTGCTCGCGGACGCGCTCCGGCGCCGCTTCCGCCAGCCCTGTTTCCGCTGCCACCCCGACACCCTCGACCGCCGCCAAGCCCTTGATATTGGGCGCGTACGTACCCCGTGCACGCCCGTACGGTACTCCGCAGGACCCGCAACCGCAATCAGTCTGCCCTCCTGAACACGGGAGAGCGGCATGACCGGTAGCAGCATTCGACGGATGGTGACCCGGTGCATCACGGCGGCGGTCATGTCGCTGGGCGCCGAGGCCGTCATCGCCCAGACAGCGCCTGCACTCTCTCGGACGGATGAGGGGCGGTCGCCGGCGCAACACGCGCGCAGCGGGGCCAAGGCCCCGGCAGCACTGATCCTTGAGCAAGACTGGTCTAACCTGATCGTGGAGACGGACACATGAAACGGACGCTGTACTGGCAAAGAGCAGGATGGCTCATGGGCGGGACCGCCGCCGTAGCGCTGGCGGCAGGTTGCCAGCCACAGCCGGGCGCGTCCGGCACAGCCGCGCTCTCCGCCTGCGAGCGGATGATGCAGCTCGAAGCGCCCGACGTGCGCATCACCTCCGCAAAAGCCGAAGCAGGGGCAACACCGCTGTGCAAGGTCGACGGCGTCATCGGCAGGGAGATCAACTTCTCCGTCTGGATGCCCGACAAGTGGAACGGCCGTTTCCTCATGAGCGGCAATGGCGGCCTCGCCGGATTCATCCCGCAACCGCCGCCGGACATGCTCGCGCGCGGCTATGCGATGGCGGGCACGGACACGGGCCACACCGGAAACCCAGGCGACTCGAACTGGTCACCGGGCGAGATGGAGCGCCAGCTCAACTTCGCGCACCTCGCCATCCACCGCGCCGCCGTGACAGCCAAGTTCGCCGTCAAGTCCCGTTATTCCCGCGCGCCCGACAAGAACCTCTTTCTCGGCTGTTCCGACGGCGGCCGCCAGGCCTTGCACGAAGCCCAGCGCTATCCCGATGATTTCGACGGGATCATCGCAGGCTCGCCCGTGATCAACCTGCCCCAACACACGCTCAACCAGGTGACGATCGCCCGCTTGATGTTTCCCAACGGGCCGGAGACGCCAGTGATCAGCGACGGCGATCTCACCGCCCTTCACAACGCGGTGCTCAACACCTGCGATGCCGTTGACGGCCTGAAGGACGGCGTCATCAACGACCCGCCGTCCTGCGCATTCGATCCTAAAGTGCTCGCCTGCAAGGGCGCGAACGCGGACGGATGCCTCTCCCCGCCGGAGCTTGCTGCGGCCCAGGCGATCTATGGCGGCACGCAACTCGACGGAAAACCGTTCGCGCCGGGATACGAGATCGGCGGCGAAGTCACCGACTTTCGCGGCTGGGGCTGGCACCGCGGCGGCGACAAGGCGATGGCGGGGATGCTGCCGCCCGGCGCGCCATCGCCGGCCTATGCGATCATGTCCGGCCCATGGATCGACGGCACGCAGTTCAACTTCTTCAGGACGGACGCCAGCGGACACTTCTCCGGCGACATCGCCGCCATCGTGCGAAACCCGCCGCTTGTCACGGCGACCATGTCTCCGACCAATCCGGACATCGACGCTTTCCGCAAGCGCGGCGGAAAACTGCTGATGTTCCATGGCTGGTCGGACACGTCGCTTCCGCCGCGCATGACGCTGAACTATCTGGCGCAGGTCTATGCGCGCGACGACAGTGCGCGGAGCGATGTTCGCCTGTTCATGGAGCCCGGCATGCTTCACTGCGAAAGCATGGGCGGGAATCTCGCAGGCCCGCCCACACCTGCTCCCGTCGACTATGTCGGCGCGATCGATGCCTGGGTCAGTGGCGCGACGGCGCCCGAGGAGATCGAGATCCGGATGCCCAATGGCAAGGGCGTGCGAAAGCTGTGCGCCTATCCCACAAAGCCGACGTTCAAGGGCGGGCAGGGCGATGGAACGACGCCGGACCAGTTCAAATGCAGGTGAGACCGGTGCAATCGCTTGCATGCGAGGCTCGCCGATAACCCTTGTTAATTCCGAGCGCTCGCATCTTAACGCCGTTTCCATGCTTCAGGCTCATACTCTGCCGGGAGTCGGGGATCGCGATGTATTCGATCGGAACAGAAACCGCGCCTGCGTTGGCGAGCCTTGCGGAAACGCTGGCCGGCGTCGGCTACTGGCGCCTCGACAGCGCCACGCAGCGCATCACCTGGTCGGCCAACATGTTCCGCATCTTCGGCTTCGAGCCGGGCGATCCGCCCTCGCTGACGGATGCGATGAGCCGCGTGCATCCCGACGAGCGCGCCACGGCGAACGGCAATCTGGAAAACAGCCAGGCCGGCTTCTCGGGCGAAAGCGAGCTGGTCCGCCTTCAGCTCCCGACCGGTGAGCTCCGCTACATCCAGGGCCGGCGCGAAGTCCTCAAGGACGCCTCCGGCGCCGTCATCGCAGTCGTCGGCGCTGTCATCGATGTCACCAAGCACAAGCTCGCCCAGGACGAGCTGCTGCAGGCAAAAGAGAAAGCCGAGCAGGCCGTCGCCGCGCGCAACGAATTCGTCGCCAACGTCACCCACGAGCTGCGCACACCGCTCACCGCCATCATCGGCTACGCCAACCTGATCGGCGAGGGCAGAGGGTCCGATATGGCGCGCCGTCTCAAGCTGATGCAGGGGGCAGGCCGCACGCTGCTCTCCATCGTCAACAACGTCCTCGACTTCTCTCGTATAGAGGAAGGCCGCGCGCTGATCACGCCGCAGGCGGCCTCGCCGTCCGACATCGCCCGCGAATGCCTCGACCTCTTCCGCCTCATGGCCGGGGAGCGCGGGCTCGACCTGCGTTTCGATGCGGCAAGCGTTCCTGACTTTGCGATGATCGATCCGGATGCGGTGCGCCAGGTGCTGGTCAATCTCGTCGGCAACGCGGTGAAGTTCACCGAAAAGGGCTCGATCTCCCTGTCGCTGGCCCAAGAGGGGAGCTGGCTGCGCATCACCGTGGCGGACACCGGCGTGGGCATGACGCAGGGCGAGATCGCCCGCCTGTTCCAGCGCTACACACCCGGCCGCGAAGGCCGGATGGGCGATGCGGCCCTGCGCGGCGCGGGCCTCGGCCTGTCTATCTGCAAGAGCCTCGTCGAGGCCATGGGCGGAGAGATCTCCGCTTCCTCGACGCCCGGCGCAGGCACGCGCTTCTCCTGCACGATACCGGCCCCGGCGGCGGCAGCCCCCATCAGCGAGGCCGAGTCCGGCGGGCTCGATGGCGCGCGCGTTCTCATCGCCGATGACAATCCTTCGATCCGCGAGATTGTCCGCTGCCTGCTCGAGGCGGCTGGCGCGCACGTAACCGAGGCCAATGACGGGCTCTCCGCCGTCGCCCTTGCCAGCTCCGAGCGGTTCGATGCGCTCCTGATCGATCTCAACATGCCGGGCATCTCGGGGAAGGAAGTCGTGCGCTTCCTGCGTTCGCTCGGCCTCAACCGCGACGCCCCGATCCACGCCTTCACCGCCAGCGGATCCTATTCGGTTGCCGAGGCGCGCGAGCAGGGCTTCGACGGCCTGCTCACCAAGCCGCTCGACCCGCGCCGGCTGATCGAGCTGGTGTACGCCGCGAAGCAGGCGAAGGCCGCTTAAGCGCTGACTGCGCCAAGCTTGAACCGTGTATCTCACTCTCATCGGAACAAGGTGCAGACCCCCACCTGTCCTCCCCCTTGCAGGAGGGAGGGACCATGGGGCTTTCAACTTACCAACGGTCTGACATTTGTGGCTGCGATGGGGATCGTAGTTCGGTGTCCAACTCACGAAACGCGGTCCCTCCCTCCTGCAAGGGGGAGGTCAGGTGGGGGTCCGCACCTTGTTCTGACAGAAGATCGAACGCACGGTCCTCGCTTGAGGCGTTGGACATTCCCCGCTCAACAACCTCTAAGCCACCCGGAAATGCCGGTCCGGCCGGCTTGGGTTGATCAGCGTCGTCACCGCCCGCATCGCGCCCCACAGCCGGCTCGACCCGTTCACATAGGGCCGCACCACTGGCTCCAGCCCGAACTTGGTGAGGAACGTTCCCACCTGCGGGGAAACATAGCCGTCGAGATCGAGCACGCGGCCCAGCCTCTGGGCCGTCTTCATCGCCTCGAAGGTAAGCAAGCTCGTCGCCCCCACATAATTGCGCACCTCGTCGCGCGCGAGCAGCCAGGTGTAGGCAACTCCCGCATCCCAGATCACGATCATCGCCGCCGTATCCGCCTCGTCCCCGAGACGCGCCACAATGATCTCCGCCTGGCCGCGCGCGTTCGCCGCCTCGAACAGCCGGCGCAGCGTCGGATAGTCGACATAGCTGTCCTTGCCATAGGCCTGGGCATGCAGCCGGATGAAGCGGTCGAGATCGGACGTCCGCTCCGCCGTGCAGTCGCGCTGCGCCTTGGTGATCGCCCGCCGCGCCTCGCCATGCGCCTGCGCCAGCAGCGCCTCGGCCGTGTCCCCCAGCTTCGAGCGGAAGGTGAACATGTGCGCCACAGGCATTCCGGCATGCACGAAGCCCTGCACGCTCTCGCACTCCGGATCGAGGAAGCGCTCGAACCGGTCATAGCGCGGCAGCTTGGCCATGATCTCGCCGACGATCGTGATGTTGTGCATCGTCCGCGTCGCGGCCTTGGAGGGCGGGGGGCGCAGGTTGGGACTTAGAGTCCGGGTCAGATGCGGCATGGTGAGGAAGGTCATCCCGCGCCGCTTGCGGATGTGGAACGCCATGTCGCCCACATTCTCCCCGTCCCAGGAAATACGCACGCGGTTCCACGCGCCAGGGCAGGCCGCATCCAGCCACCAGTCCTCATCGAAGATCGGCCGCGCCTGAGCAGCGCTTGCCTTCAGGGTCACCACAACCGGCTCCGCACTCTTGCGAACGTTGGGGGCGTGCGCAGACGTCGTGCTGTCGGCCATTCCTCCCTCCGATCCGGAAGCAATCCGCAGCGGCAAATACCGCTGCTCCCAGTGCGACCGACGTCCCGTGATCTAATGCCGTACGGCGTTACGAAAAGGCCGCGGCCCAAGTTCCATGGTTGACTAGAGCGTGAGTCCGCGATGCGCCGTGGTACGTCCATTGAGCAGCGCCGGTGCGGCCTCTGCGGCAAGCGCCGCGTGCGGCAAGTCCATAGCGCCCGCAGGGTCGAGTTCCCCCGAGATTGCGACAGGTTCCGGCTCTTGCTTGCTCTCCTTCGCGCTCAGGTCTGAGGGAAGGGGTTTGAGCGCATCCGCCAGCAGGTCGCTCCGCACCATGATGCAGTCGATCTCGATCAGCGCCGGGAAATGGCCCGCATTATTCGGTACGAAGGCGGAAAGATCGAAGCCCAGCGACTGGTAATAGGTCAGCGCCTCGCGGAAGTCCGTCGCTTCCTCATAGATGCGCCGCACCGAAAGCTCGCTCTGGAACCCCGCGAATTCACGGATGATGTCGCCGGCCCCGCGCAGCACGCTCATGTCGTAGCCCTGCGTGTCCATCTTCAGGAAGGGCCGTCGGAATCCGTATTGCGCCTTGAGCCGCGGATAGGCCTCGGCCAGCGTCTCTGTCGCCACCAGGATCGAGCGCACCGGCCGGTTCATCGCCGCAAAGCGCCCAACCTCGTCTGTCTTGGGCTCGGAGAGGGAAGAGAACTCCGATCCCGCCATCACGTGGAAGGTGCGCATGCCGCCCTCATCCGCCAGCGCCGCCTGTTCCACGGTCCAAGCCGGATCGCGCTTCGCCTTGCGGCGCACTTCATCGGCTGCTTCCGGAATCGGCTCGAACGAAATGATGCGGCCCTTGTAGCCTACCTGCTTGCGCAGCTGGGTCGCGTACTGGCCGACATTGGCGCCTACGTCGAAGACGCAGTCGATCTCAAGGTGTGAAAGCAGGCGCTTCAGATGCTCCCGCTCGGGCAGGCTGTGCAGCTTTCGGCCGTCCACCAGCCTCATCGACGTCAGCTTCCTCGCTGCCTTCGAAATCGGGTTGCTCATCAAATCCTCCTGGAGGCACGCTGCCCTGAGCGCTGGAAAGCCCTTGTGTGGAAAGGTCGGGCGTGGAAAGGCCCGCGGCAGGGACGGCGCGCCGTGCCTGTGAAATCTGGTCGAAGAACCGGCGGATCTGCTCGCCGATCGGTTTCCACTCATAAAGCGACAGATCGGCGACCGGGGCATGCGTTGCGCGCACGCTGGCGCAGAACGCCTTGAGGTCTTCGGTGGTAATGTCGCCGTCATAGAGATCGACCCAGTCCTCGCCGACCTCGTTCTGCAATTCAGGCAACGTGCCCAGCCGCGGCGCCATCACCGGCCGGTTGCGCGAGAGGGCAAACAGGGCGGCCCCGCTGTTCAGGATGACCCGATAGGGCAGCACGCAACCATCGCTGTCATCCAGCGCCGCCTCGAGGTCCGCCTGCGGAACGAATTCGTCGCGCACATCCAGCCGGATAGCCGGCGCTTTCGCCGCGAGGTCTTCCAGCTGCTTCTTGTAGTCCGGATCCTTGCACCAGCCGAGAATGGTGATGCGCACTTCGTCCGGCGACAGTCCCTCCGCCGCGCGGATCAGGCCATCGGCATTGCGGTAGGGCCGCACCTGCCCGAAATAGACGAGGTCGATCCGCTTGCCCGGCGCGCGCCGCGGCTCGGCCGGTTTTTCCATGTCGAAACGATAATGCCCATGGCGTGTCACCAGCGCCGGCACGCGCTTCAACTCCGGCACATCCGCCTCGGCGACCCTGCGAGAGGCATTGGAAAGATAGATCGCCCCATCGAGCGATCCGAGGAATGTCCGCGTCGACCATTGCGGCCGCCGTTCCTTGTCATGGGGCTTCGCTTCATGAACGACCCACACCAGCCGCGACCCGAACAGGCTCCGCGACAGGTTCAGCATCCCAAGCTTGAAGGCGGCCTTGGCGAGTTCGAACGGATTGCGGCAGGTGAACAGCTCATCCGGCCAGTGCAGCAGGATCACTTTCGGGGCTAGTACGCCCTTAGGCGCCCACGAAAATTCGCGCACGGTCCAGTCCGAGCCCTGCACGGCTTCCGAGAACAGGTTGGTGAACCGGTTCGATGTGCGCACCCACGCCGGACGGCAGGAAACAACCTTCACGCATACCCCTTCGGGCAAAGCACACACACCCGGCGTACAAAACGCACGTATGCGGACGAAGTTGCGCAGTGCAGCACAAGATAGTCCCGCGCTTGCGGAACAGGCGCCCCCCGCCGCGATAACGCGCAATGAAGGAGATCGTTTCGTGCGATGCGTTCGAGAGAGTGTGCGCAAGCACGTCCTCCGCACTCGATCAACAAACGGAACTAGGCCCCGCACCCCCCACCTGTCCGCCCCCCTTCGGGCGGGCGGGACCGCGTGGTTGGAGTTGGACAAAGAACGATCAGGGTAAGTTCGAGCAACAGGGTCCCGCCCGCCCGAAGGGGGGCGGACAGGTGGGGGGTGGATGGCGTCGTTCCAGCGTTGGTGGCCCTACGCCGCGTGGCGATGTTCGCCGCTGACGCGCTCGCGGTCCGCCACATTCCGCTTCCGACCCACCGCCCGTTCATAGATTTGCATCACGCGTTCCGCATGTGCATCGGATGAAAGTTCGGCAGCAATCTCCCGTCGGCGCGCTTCGGGCAGGATGTAGTCCCCGGCCTTCGCCATGACATCCACGCATGCCGCAGCCATCTCGGCGGGCGTTGCTTCCTCCGCAACGAGTTCCCCGCCGCCCCAGGTGCGGATGATCTCGCTATGGCCCGCGCCTTCGGTTGCTGCCACGGGCGTGCCGAGAATGATCGCCTCCACCAGCGTCCGCCCGAAGGGCTCGCGCGGGGCAGGGCACATGAGCAGGTCGAGACAGGCGATGTTGGCCTCCACCGGCTGGCGGAACCCCGGAAACGCCGTGATCGCCCCAACGCCCAGCCGCATCGCGTGCTCGCGTATCTCCGCCACGTCATGATCCCCATCCCGCCCGAACATCACGAACCGGCAGCGCGAGTTCCTGTTGAACATCTCCCACGCCGTTTCGAGAAAAAACACCGGCCGCTTGCGGCTCCACAGATTGCCGACAAAGCCCACGATCAGCGCATCATCGCGCCAGCCATTCTCCGCCCGCAGCGCCTCATGCGCCGCTGCACGGTCGATCGACATGTCGATATCGAACGGATTGAGCTCCTTCACGGCATCCCGGCACAGCGGCTTGATCGCCTCCAGCGTCGCCTCCGACACCGCAATCACCTCATCCGCAAACGCCAGCCCCCGTAGATGCGGCGGCCACCACATCTTGTTCAACGCGTGATGGTGATAGACGACGCCCGCCCCCAACGCCTTCGCCGCCGGCCCCCACGCCCGCAGCGAGTTGATGTCGCTGGTGTGCACGATCGACGACGTCGCTGTGATCTCCGGCGCCAGCACCGCCCGCCTCTGGTTCATCCGCGCAAGATCGCCGACAAAACTGTTCTTCCCCGTCGGCTGCTCGCCCGAAGCCAGCGTGCGCAGTCCCAGGCGCGCCGCCTCCTTCAGGATCAGGGTTCCCTCCGGCGCCAACACAAGACAATCGGTCCCGAATGTCCGCTGCAGCCCGTGCGCCAGCGTGAACGCCGCAATGTGGCTGCCGCCGAGCTCGGCGCCGCGAAATGGAAATATGACCCGTTCAACCATGCCTACCCGAAACTAGGCCGGTTTCTCTCGTTTTCGAGTCAGGATCAGCGACCTCACAGCGCCCGCTCTTCAGTGAGCCGCGCCCGCCTCATCCACCGCCGCCGACACCGGCCCCACCGCCGCGCCGTTGAGATAGTACTGCGCACGGAATAGGTAGTTGCCTGCATTGAGATTGAGCGGGATCTTGTAGCGCGTATCGCCCACCGGCGGCGTGCCCGGTCCGCCTGCATTCGCGAGCGTAAGCGCACTCCACGTCGACCCGCCATCGGCCGAATACTCCGCCTTGATCTGGTCCATCCCCGTCTTGAAGAACGGGCTGATCCCCGGCAACGGATTCTCCGACAGCGGGATGAACCGCGCCTGCGCCACGCTGGCGTTCACGGTCTCGCCCTCCATCGCCCGCGGCGACATGCTGCAGTTCGGATCGTCCTTCGAGGGGTTCGCCGAATTCTCGCACCACAGCGTGTTGTAATAGCGAATGGTGGCCGTGCCGTCATAAACCCAGCCGCTCGTGTGCCCAGCCGCCGGATTGATGATCGAATTGACGACAATGATCTCGACGCCCGGCCAGGCCCGCAGGCCCCGGTGCACGTTCGA
>DASYKO010000325.1:0-5165 GCA_035995285.1 Hyphomonadaceae bacterium
CGCGGACGGGAGTATATAGCGCTGGATGTTCAAGCAGTTGTCGCGCTCACCCGTGATTCCCTGGATCGGCGGTACGCTGATCTGGGCGTACATGTCGCTCCTGTCGCACACCCTGCGCTGGAAGGTGGAGGGTATCGAGCATCTTCGCGCGCGTTGGGATGGCAGCCCGGACGGCAAGAAGGGCTGGGTGGCGGCCACCTGGCATTCGCGCATCCTGCTGATGCCGATGGTGCAGATCATCTTCCGTCCGAAATGGCCCAAGCCTCCGCATCCGCCGACGCTGATGGTGTCTCCGTCGAAGGACGGAGAGTTCACGCGTCGCGCCGGAATCTGGCTCGGCCTCCACATCATCCGCGGCTCGGCGTCGGGCCGCTCGGACAAGAGCAAGCGCGGCGTCTCGGCAGCGCGCGAGGCGATGGAAGTGATGCACAAGGGCGGCGGGATGGTGATCACCATCGATGGACCGCGCGGGCCTGCTGAAACCGTCGGCATGGGCACGATCAAGCTGGCGCAGCAGATGGGCACGCCGATCATCATCTATGGTCTCTCCGCCCACGCGAAGCGGCTGGACACCTGGGACCACATGCTCTGGCCGCGGCCGTTCGCGCGCGCCGCTGTCGTTGTTCTTCCGGCGATCGAAACGTCGAAGAAGATGGACTCCGAGGAGCTGCGCCTGCGGGTCGAGAACGCACTCAAGGAAGCAACGCGGCGCGCTGACGAACTTTGCGGCATGCAGCCCGACCTCAAACCCTTCGCGGCTGTTCGCGAGCGCGCCAAGGCGGTTGCCAGCGCGGATGAGCCGGGCGAAGACGCCGCTCCTGCAACCTCGCCTTCGCCTGAAGCCCCTGCAGCGATGGAGCATGGCCGCTCGTGACGGGCTCGCTGTCGCTCTACCGGTTGGGGACGCGCCTTCTCGAACCTGCAGTGCCGATGCTGGTGAGGCGGCGGCTGAAGGCGGGGAAGGAGCGCGCCGAGCGCATCTCCGAACGCTTCGGCCAGACCAAGGTCGCGCGTCCCGAAGGCGCCCTGCTCTGGATGCACGGCGCCAGCGTCGGGGAATGCCGCCTGCTCCTGGATGTGTTCACCGCCATCAAGAAGAAGCGCCCGGATCTGACCGCGCTGGTCACCAGCCAGACCCTTACGTCTGCCGATATGGTCTCGGCCTGGGCCACGCGCGGCGTGATCCATCAGATGGCGCCGGTGGATGCGCCGGGGGCCGTCAGCCGCTTTCTCAGCTACTGGAAGCCCGACGGCGTGGTGTTCGCCGAGGGCGAGATCTGGCCGAACATGCTGGCCGGCATCAAGCAGCGCGGCGCGCACGCAGCGCTGATCAATGCGCGCATGACGGCCAAGACGCTTAACAGCTGGAAGAAACGACCGGCGGCGGCGAAGGAGGTGTTCTCCACTTTCGGCTTCATCGGCGCGGCGGACATGGCCACTGCCGAGGGCCTCACCGCAGCTACGGGCCGCAAGATCAAGACGATCGGCAATCTCAAGATCGCCGCGCCCGTGCAAGCGCCTCCGCAGTCGGACGTCACCGCCTTCCGCATGGCGGTCGACATGCGTCCCATCGTGCTCGCCGCCTCGACCCATCCGGGCGAGGACGAATTCGCGCTCGACGCCTTTATGCAGCTCAGGTCCAGCATGCCCAACGCCATGCTGATCCTCGTGCCCCGTCATCCGGATCGCGGCACATCCATCGTCGGCACGGCGCGCACGCGCGGGTTCAACGTCCAGCAATGGTCGAACACCAAATCCCCGCCGAGTGCGCGGATCGACGTGCTTGTCGCAGACACCATTGGCGAGCTGATGTTCTGGTACGCCGTCGCCAACGCGGTTTATCTCGGCGGGGCCACCGCCGAAGGCATTGGCGGGCATAACCCGATCGAGCCGGCCCAGCTTGGCAAGCGCGTCTTTACCGGCCCGTTCGGCTTCAACTTCAGGGAAACGTTCGACACGCTCGAAAAGCTCGGCGCGCTGCAGATCGGGACGGAGCCGCGGCAGCTGTCCGACTGGTGGGCGAGCGAAGCGGGCGCGACCACAGCCAGCCCCGTGCTCAAGTCGTTTTTCGAAGCCACACGCACAGAATTCGACGCGACGGTTGCAGCCATCCTCTCCATGCTGGACAAGCGGTCTCGATGAACGAGCCCTGGTTCTGGCGGAAGCTCGACCCGAAGTCGCGCGCCTCGGCGCCGCTGACGCGCTTTGCGCTGACGCCTCTGGCGATGGCCTATTCCTGGGCCGGCAAGCGCCGCCTCGAGCGCACCGTCCCCGAAGACGCGGGCCTCCCCGTCATCTGCATCGGCAATCTCACCCTCGGCGGCGCCGGCAAGACGCCGGTGACAGCCGCCGTACGATCCCGCCTTGGGGCTCGCGAACTCCGCGTCGCCAGCCTCTCCCGCGGCTATCGCGGCAGCGAGACGGGACCGCTGAAGGTCAATATCGGCACGCACACCTCAGCCCAGGTTGGCGACGAACCCATGATGCTGGCCGCCTCCGGCGAAGCCTGGATATCGAAGGACCGCGTCGTGGGCGCAAAGGCGATGAAGGTGGATGGCGTGCAGATCATCGTCATGGACGATGGCCACCAGAACCCGACGCTGAAGAAGGCGCTGTCGCTTGTCGTCATCGACGCCGCCGAGCCGTGGGGCAATGGCAGCGTGTTTCCGAAGGGACCATTGCGCGAGCCTGTCGCCCGTGGCCTCTCTCGCGCGGATGGCATCGTGCTGATGGGAGATGGCGACATACCGCCGGAAGTGGCCGCGTCAGGGAAACCCGCCCTCCGCGCGCGCCTCGCCCCCCTGTCAAAACTGAAGCCGGGTCGCTACATCGCATTCGCGGGTATCGGCCGTCCGCAGCGCTTTTTCGACAGCCTTCGCGCCATGCCGGATATCGAACTGGCCGAGGCCGTGCCTTATGAGGACCACCATGTGTTCGCGCCGTCGGACCTCGACTATCTCATGAAGCTGGCGAAGGAACGCGACGCCCAGCTGCTCACCACGGACAAGGATCATGTGCGCCTTGCCCCGGAGATGAAGACAAAGGTGATGCGCCTTTCAGTCGAGGCGAAGTTCGAGGATGAGGCGGCGCTTCTGGCTCTGCTTGCCCGCGTGCAGGCATGAACGACACGCCGCGCTTCACCCGCCCCCAGGATCTCGACCAGGAATGGCGTGCAACGCCGGGCGCGAAGTTCGGCTGGGCGGCTGAGGCTTTCGCGTGGGACTGGATCTACTGGAATCCGATGAAGGCGCTGCCGCTTGTGACCGCGTCGAACACCGTCTCCGGCATCCTGCGCAAGCTGGGCCCGCTTTCGGCGCAACATCGAACGGTGGTGCGCAACCTGCGGCTGGCGTTTCCGACCTGGAGCGAGAAGCAGATCAAGGAAGTGGCCGACGGCGCCTGGGACAATCTCGGCCGCATCGCCGGGGAGCTGCCACATCTTCCGCGCATGCGGCCCTATGTCGAGAACAGCCGGATCGAGGTTGTGGGCGGAGAGCGGCTCGACGCTCTGCGGGAATCGAAGACGGCGGCCGTGCTGATCGGCGGGCACCTGGCGAACTGGGAGGTGATGTCTTCGGCCATCTGCAATCGCCCGTTCGACGTCCAGATGACTTACCGCGCCGCCAACAATCCTTACATCGACCGCCGCATCGCCGATGCGCGCCACGACTTCGGCATCAATGTTCTCACGCCCAAGGGCACCGGTACGCGCGAACTGATGCGGGCGCTGGGCCGTGGACAGTCGGTTGCGCTGATGAACGATCAGAAATTCAACCAGGGCATCCCCGTGCCCCTGTTCGGCCACGACGCAATGACGGCGCCGGGCCCGACGCGGCTGGCGAAGAAATTCAAGATCCCCCTGCTGCCGATCGCCTGCCGGCGCATCGGGCCGGTGCGCTATCGCGTGACTGTGTATGAGCCCTTCATGCCGGAGACGGGCCCCGACGAGGACGCGGCGATTGCCGCGACGGTCCTTAAGATCAACCAGTGGGTCGAAGCACGCGTGCTGGAGGCGCCGGAGCAATGGTTCTGGATGCACAACCGCTGGCCGAAGGAGGCGTGGGTCAAGGCCGGGGTGATGTAGGGCTCGCCGCTCGGCCCGGCCGTCGTCGAATTGATCCCACGACTAAATCGCGCCCGCCGCTCGGCCCGGCCGTCGCTTAAGCTCCGGCGTTCGCCTCTCGATTTAGTCCCCCGGACTAAATCGCGCCTTCGGCGCCGAGGTTCACCCCATGATCCCCACACTGTCGTCTATCGTGCGGCGAACAGCGCCCACGTAATCGACGGCTCCTGCTCCCTCGACGGTCGCCTCGAACAGGAGCTTCAACGCATCGCGCACGACATAGGGGCGCTCCATCGGGATGAAGTGGGAGGTGCCGGGGACGGTGGTCACGGCGGCGTCGGGGCGGATGCGGTGGACTTTGGCGTCGGTGTCGGGGCCGGCGGTTGAATCCTTGTCCGCCTGCAGCACGATGATCGGGACGCGCTTCTTGCGCAGCTTGCGCATTGCGCTCCACGGACGATAAGCGTGTGCGCCGAAAGTCGCGGCCTCGTATTCCGGCGTGCAGGCAAGATGGAAGCGGCCGTTATCTCCCCGCAGTACGCCATCGACCACATAGTCATCGAGGAAGGGCGCGCGCCAGGTCTTGAAGGCGCCGCGGCCGCGCAGGTTCTCCGCCGCATCGGCAGGGCTCTCGAAGTCGTTGCGCCGTTTCAGGGCGCCCTTCGCCATCGTGCTCTTCGGAATGGTGAGATTGAGCAGCGGCGTGTTGTAGGCGCGGTAGGCCGCCGAGCGCAGCAGCACCGGATCGACGAGCACCAGACCCTTCACCAGGTCGGGCCTGCGGCCTGCGACCAGCAGCGACACCGTTGCGCCCATCGAATGTCCGCCGAGCACAGCGCCGCGCGGGGCGGCTTGTTCGAGCACCTGGATCACGTCGTCCCGGAAGCGGTTCCAGGATTTGAGGCGGCCCGGATGCGCCGGCAGTTTCGAGCGGCCATGGCCGCGCATGTCGATCGCCGCCACATGCGCCTGCCCGCCCAGCGGCTCGAGCAGCGACTGGTAGGTGATCGCGTTGAAGCCGGTGGCGTGCAGGAACAGGATCTCGATCGGCTTCACGGGGTCGCCGAAGGCAATGCCGGACGTTTCACCGTCCCTGAGATCC
>DASYKO010000326.1:0-4022 GCA_035995285.1 Hyphomonadaceae bacterium
GATCGACATCTATCGCGCGGCGATGGCCGCCGGCGTGAAGCTCGCCCCGAACGAGCTTGACGCCTACGCAAGCGAGACCGTGAACAAGGGCCTGCCGGGCGAGGCTGTTGCGGCGCTTGAGCCGGTCAAGGCCGAACTCACTGCCACGGCGCAGGCAACGCTTGCCAATGCCGGCAAGAAAGCGGCTGAAGACAAGGCCGGCCTTGCCAAGGACGAGAAGAACACGCTCGCCAAGGGCACGGGCGAGACGATCGCCAATCTCGGCGAGGCCTATATGACTTATGGCGACAACGCCAAGGCGATCGAACTGATGAAGGCGGGCCTCGCCAAGGGCATCGCTGACGCCGGCAAGGCCGATATCGTGAAGCTCCACCTCGGCATCGCTCAGAACCGCTCCGGCGACAAAGCCGGCGCGCAGGCGACCTGGGCGGAGATCAAGGCCGACAACGGCGCGGCCGTCCTCGCCAAGATGTGGACGACGATCTCGAAAGTGAAAGCCTGATCCAGGGTCAGGGCAGGTAACAGCCTGCCTCGATATTGTTCCCGTCGAAGTCGATCAGGAACGCACAATAGAACGGCGCCCGCCGGATACCGGGGGCGCCGTTATCTTTTGCGCCGAGCGCAATGCCCGTCGCGTGGAAAGCGTCGACCGCCTCCTTTGATGGCGCGGTAAAGCACAGGTGCACCGGGCTCTGCGCCGCCCGGTTCGGCGCCGACCAGAAGCTGGGCCGCCCCGCCGCCACAACGAAGAACGGCGATTGCGGCGCCCCCGTAGACATCACCATCCACCCCTCGCCGTCGGGCCGCGGATTCCTGTTCAGCGAGGTGATGCCGAGCGGCGTGAGCAACCGTTCGTAGAACGCCCAGCCTTTTTCGCGGTCCGATACGACAAGGCCTATGTGGTCGAACATGGGAGATTAACTCGCGCCAGAGAATTCCCGCACACTCTCTTCGATCGGAACTAAGTGAGCCACCCCCCACCTGTCCGCCCCCCTTCGGGCGGGCGGGACCCTGTTGCTCAGACTTACCCCGATCGTTCCTTGTCCAATTCGTGAAACGCGGTCCCGCCCGCCCGAAGGGGGGCGGACAGGTGGGGGGTGGATGGTGTCGTGCCAGCGTCCGCGACCACGCCCCTAGTTCGGCAACCCAAGCGCCCGGGCGAGATAGACATAGTGCCTCGCCCAACGCTGCGAATTCAGGATCGGGTCGCTGTCGTTCGAGTGCCCGCCATTCGTCTCCTCGTAGTAAAGCGCCGCATGCCCCTGCGCTTGCAGGCGCGCCGCAAATTTCCGCGCATGGCCGGGATGGACGCGATCATCATGCGTGTTGGTGGTGATGTAGACCTCGGGGTAGACCGCATCCTTCTTCGCGTTCTGGTACCCCGAGTATCTCGCGATGAACGCCGCCTCCGCCGGAATGCGCGGATCGCCGTATTCCCCCATCCACGACGCGCCGGGCGGAAGCTCGTGATAGCGCAGCATGTCGACCAGCGGGCTTTCGATCACCGCCGCCCCGATCAGCTCGGGATGCTGCGTCAGCGTCACCGACGTCAGCACCCCGCCATTGGAACGCCCATAAATGCCCAGATGCTTCGCCGAGGTGATCTTCCGCGCCGCAAGATCCGCCGCGATGGCTGCGAAATCATCGAATGCCCGCTGCCGGTTCTCCTCCAGCGCCGCCTGGTGCCAGGCCGGCCCGAACTCGCCGCCGCCGCGGATGTTGGTGAGCACATACGCCCCGCCCTTCTCCAGCCACAGCTTGCCGACTTCCGGCCGGTAGGACGGCGTCTCCGAAATCTGGAAGCCGCCATAGCCGAACATGATGGTCGGTATCGTCCCATCCATCGGCGCGTCTTTCGGGCGAACCACGAAATACGGGATCATCGTCCCATCGGCGGACTTGGCCTCGTACTGCTCGACCACATCTTTCGACGCATCGAACCGCTCCGGCGACTGCTTGATGACCTCGTCCTTGAGGCTGTCGATGTTGGCGAGGCTCAGCGTGGGCGGCAGCAGGAAGCCCTGCATCGACACGAACATCTGATGCGTTTCGCGGCTGGCGGAGCCGATGCTGATCGCGACCCCATCCGGAACAGGCGGCTTCTCTTCCTTCCAGCCAGCTTCCCCGCCGTCGGTGAAAGCCGACACATGCGCCTTCACATTGTCGTAGATGACCGCGACAACCTTGTTGTCGAACACCGCCATGTCCTCGAGCGACTGCCGCGCCGTCGGCTCGAACACGGATATGTCCGCCTTGTCGTCGATCACCGCGCCCGGCGCGCGCTCATACAGCAGCTGCGCGTTCACCGCTGCAAGCGAGCCCGCCTTCACCGCCTTGCCGTCGAGCGACCAGTCCTGCTCCACCGTGAAGACCAGCTTGGCCGACTCCCCGTTGGGCATCGCCCCGCGGATGGTCACCCGCTCCGGCAGGTTGAGCTTGACCGCCTTGCCGTCGGCGTCGCGGATCTCCCACACCTCCGCCCGGAACGTATCCAGCGGCCGGTTGACCAGCACAGCCAGCACATTGCCCTTGTCGCCGCGCAGCACATACGGATCGACGCCATACCCACCGTCGCCATGCGCGCCCTTGTAGACTTCGACTGCCTGCTCGAGCGTCTGGCCGCGCTTCAGCGACTTCACGATGTACGGGTATCCGCTCTCCGTCAGTGTGCCTGGCCCGAAATCCGTCGCGATAAGCAGTGTGCCCTTGTCCAACCAGCTGATCGAATGCTTGCCCTCGGGCAGCTTGAACCCGCCATCGACAAACGCCTTCTTCGCCGTATCGAACTCGCGGACGACCACCGCATCCTTGCCCCCATCCGACAGGCTGACGAGGCAGAGCGTTTCGGCAGGCTCAAGGCAGTTGGCGCCCTTCCAGATCCAGTTGGCGTTCTCCTTTTTGGCGAGTGCGTCGATGTCCAGGACCGTCTCCCACTTCGGCGTCTTGGTGCGATAGCTGGCGAGGCTCGTCTTGCGCCACACCCCGCGCACATTCGCCTTGTCCTGCCAGAAATTGTCGATGCCCCCGGCGCGGAACTGCGGAACCGGCGTCCGGTCCTCCGCCGTCAGAAACGCCAGCGCCTCTTCCTGGAAGACCTTGTAGCGAGGATCCGCCTCCAGCACGCCGAGCGTCCTGGCGTTCTGCTCCTTCACCCAGCCGAGCGGCTTCTCGCCATTGACCTCTTCCAGCCAGAGATTCTCATCCGCCGCCTTCACCGATTCCGGCGTCAGGTCCTTGAGACCGCCCGGCAAGGCAGCGCTTGCCGACTCAGGCGCCTTGGCGGGCGAGCACGCGGCCATCGCCAGCGCCATCATCGCAACCGCCGTCAAACCTTTACACATCTCTGCCTCCCCGAAGTAACGATTCCTAACGCCGCTCGAAACGCCATCGTTTCCCGAAAATCGCGATCCGCCAAGCGTTAGCGAGGTAGTCCGAGTACTAGGCAATGTCAGGTGGATTTAACGCAACGCGCAGGTCCGCCACAATCGCCATCGCGCCGTCATCATCGCCGTAACAACGTCACCGCTCCAGCAAACGCGCGACGCGCTCACAGCGTCATCTGTCGATCCAAGGGGCGGGGAGCCCTGGAACAGATGAGTACCCTGACAATGAGTGTAGAGTTTGCGCGCCCAGCTCTGGCCGGCGCGCTTCTGGCTGCGACTGCGCTAGCGTCACCAGCCTTCGCCCAAAACCCGCGCATCAATGACGGCATGATCGGCAAGGGAGAAGTCTCTTCCGGCTCCCTCCTGATCGCCTCCTCCACGCCCGGCCGCTATGTCGAGGCGCCGCTGGTGGCAGCCGACGTGAAGATGGACATCGCCGGTCCGGTGATCCGCACCCGGCTCACCCAGCGCTTCACCAACCCCACCGACAAATGGGTCGAAGGCGTCTACGCCTTCCCCCTGCCCGAAGACGCCGCCGTCGACACCCTCCGGGTGATCATCGGCGACAAGTTCATCGAGGGCGATATCAAGGAGCGCAAGGAAGCCCGCGTCATCTATGAACGCGCGGCAGCCAGCGGC
>DASYKO010000327.1:0-13680 GCA_035995285.1 Hyphomonadaceae bacterium
CAGAACCCCCAGCTCCACAGAGATCGCCCAGCCCAAGGTCGGGATCGTATCCCTCGGCTGCCCGAAAGCCCTCGTGGATTCGGAGCGGATCATCACGCGCCTGCGCGCCGAGGGCTATGCGATCGCCGCCGACTACAAGGGTGCGGACCTCGTGCTGGTCAACACCTGCGGCTTCCTCGACAGCGCGCGCGATGAAAGCCTCGAGGCCATTGGCGAGGCGCTCAACGAGAACGGCAAGGTGATCGTCACCGGCTGCCTCGGCGCCGAGGCGAGCGTGATCACCGATCGCCATCCCGGCGTGCTCGCCGTCACCGGCCCGCACCAGTACGAGCAGGTGATGACCGCGGTGCACACCCACCTGCCCGCGCCGGATCATCCGTTCGTATCGCTGGTGCCCGAGTCAGGCTACCGCCTCACCCCGCGCCACTATGCGTATTTGAAGATTTCCGAGGGCTGCAACAACCGCTGCTCCTTCTGCATTATCCCTTCGCTGCGCGGCGATCTCGCCTCGCGCCGGATCGACGCCGTGCTGCGTGAGGCCGAACAGCTGACCAAGGCGGGCGTGAAAGAGATTCTCGTCATCAGCCAGGACACCTCCGCCTACGGGCTCGACGTGAAATACGCGCCCTACAAATGGCGTGACAAGGAACGTCAGACCCGCTTCCGCGATCTGTGCGAGGGCCTCGGCGAACTCCAGCGCGAGACCGGCGTGTGGGTCCGCCTGCACTATGTCTACCCCTATCCCCACGTCGACGACGTGATGCCGATGATGGCCGACGGGCGCATCCTCCCCTATCTCGACATCCCCTTCCAGCATTCGAGCCCCTCGGTGCTGAAAGCGATGCGCCGCCCCGCCAACATCGAGCGCACCGCCGAGCGCATCCACAAATGGCGCGCCGAAGTTCCCGACCTCGTCCTCCGCTCCTCCTTCATCGTCGGCTTCCCGGGAGAGACCAAGCAGGACTTCGAACATCTCTTGAGCTGGCTGAAGGATGCGCGCATCGATCGCGCCGGCTGCTTCAAGTACGAGAACGTCACCGGCGCGACCTCCGCTGCGCTCGAAAACCACGTGCCGGAAGAAGTGAAAGAAGAACGCTGGCACCGCTTCATGGCGCTGCAGGCCGAGCTTTCGGACGAGCGCTCCAAGGCCCAGATCGGCAAGACGATCGACGTGCTGATCGATGAAGTGGACGAAGACGGCGCGGTCGGCCGCTCCAAGGCCGACGCCCCCGAAATCGATGGTGAGGTCTTTCTTTCGGACGCCACCGGCCTCAAGCCCGGCGACCTGATCAAGGCGAAAGTCACCGCCGGCGACCAATCCGACCTCTGGGCAGATCCCGTCACATAACTGCGATTGCTTCGGAGCGGCGCTGCGGGCAAGCCTCCTGGAAAGAGGGTCCTTCCATGCGCCACATCGCCATTGCTGCTGTCCTTGCCTGCGCCGCTTGCGCGACGCCTCCAGGCTCTGCCGCACCGCGCGTCTGCACCGCGTGGAGCGCGCCCGAGCCGGCCGGGGCGATTGATCCGGCCATCATGGAAGCGAGCGGCCTTGCCGTCTCGAAGGCCTTCCCCTCGCGCCTCTACCACCACAATGACTCGGGCCGCGGGCCGAAATTCTTTGTCAGCGACAGCGCAGGCGCCAACCTGCGCACCGTCACCATGGCCGGCTACAAGGACAAGGACATCGAGGACATGTCGATGGGGCCCTGTGGTGAAGGAAAGAATGGCGATGGCCGCACCTGCGTCGTCTTCGGCGATGTCGGCGACAATGGAAGCAGCCGCCCCTCCGTCTCCTTCATCCTGATGCCGGAGAAGGAAACCTACGCCGACACCGAAACCCCGCTGCGTGTCGTCAACGCCCACTATCCCGATGGGCCCCACAACGCCGAAGGCTTCGCCATTCATCCCAACGGCGATCTCTACCTCGTCACCAAGACCAGCCCCGGCCCCGCGCAGATCTTCCGCCTCACCCGCGACCAGCTGCGCGTCAGCGACGGCGCCATGCAGACCTTCACGGAAGTCGGCAAGATCGACATCGCCCCGCTGGTCGGCGATCTGGCTTCCCAGCGCAGCGCGTTGCTGGTCACCAGCTTCGACATCGCGCCGGACGGCAAGCGCGCGGTGATCCTCACCTACGGCGCCGCAGTCGAGATCGGCTTCGATCTTTCGAAGCCCCTGGCCCCGCAGTCCGGATGGAAGAGCGGCGAGGACTTCCGGCGCATCGACATCGCCACGCAGCCGCAGACCGAGGCGATCGCCTACGCCCCCAACGGCGCGATCCTCTACGACAGCGAACGCAAAGGCGACGCGCCCGTGCAGCTCTATCGCCAGACCTGCCAGAAACCCCAATTTCGGCTGATCTGCAGCATCTCCTAAGAATGTAGTTGCAGGCCTTCGACAACTAAGATACTAGTTGCTTCGTCGGACACGGACTACCAACGCCCCATTAGAGGAGACCTACTCCCATGCGCAGCCTGTTCGCTATTGCCTCCCTCGCCGCCATCGCCGCCGCCTGTGCGAGCGCGCCGCCGGCTTCGGCCGAGACCAAGGGCTACAATTTCAACGCCTTCAACAAGCTCGATATCTCCGCCGGCTACACCGTGATTTTCACCCAGGGCTCACAGCGTTCCGTGACCATCGAGTCGGATGATTTCTCGAAAGTCTTCGCCGAGCAGAATGGCGACACGCTGCGCATCGGCCGGCCGCGCAACACCAACATCAACAAGAAGGACGGGCCGGATATCGTGCGCATCACGGCGCCGGATCTGAAGTCTGCCGAGCTCAATGCGGGCGTCGATTTCCGCGCTGACAATCTCAATGTCGGCGACCTGGTGCTTGATGTGAATGCAGGCGTGAAGGCGCGGTTCGACAAGCTGAAGGCGAAGAACGTCACGCTCGATCTCAATGCAGGTGTCGATGTGCGCATGTCCGGCGAATGCAGCTCCATCCGTGTCGATGCACAGGCAGGCGTGCAGCTTGATGCAGAAGACCTGAAGTGTGAATCGGCTCGGGTTGATGCCGGCGTGGGATCGCAGGTTTCGGTGCGCGCCACCAACAAGGTGGTGGCCGAGGCCGGGCTGGGCGCACAGGTGCAGGTGGCAGGCAAGCCGAGGGACGTCGAGCAGCACGCCTCCATGGGCGGCAAGGTCACCATCAGCCGCTGACGCGGCTCGCCGGGACGATGGCCATGCGTCTTCTCGTTCTCAGCCTTGGTATCACAGCGCTCGCAGCGCCCGCTCATGCCGACACGCGCACGATGAATGTGGGCAAGTTCAGCGCTGTTGCGGTCTCGTCCATGATGGATGTCGAGCTGCGCCAGGGGCCGCAGGCCGTGACGGTGGAACAGTCCAAGGGGGATTTCTCCGACCTCAAGCTCGAAGTCCGCAACGGCACGCTGATTGTCAGCCGCACGGACGGCAAGGCGGAGCGGAATTCGCCGATCTATCGAGTTATCGTCACCGCGCCTGCGCTCAATTCGATCAGCGCCGCATCGGCTTCGGATGTCGAGGGCCGCGGGTGGTCCTTCCAGAAGCTCAGCGTTTCGGTCGCCAGTGCGGCTTCGGTGAACCTTGAGGGCGTCTGCAAGGAGATTGCGCTCAGCGTGTCCACCAGCGGCGATTTCATGGGCCGCAGGATGCGCTGCGAGACAGGCCGGGCGGACGCCACCACCAGCGGCGAGGCCACGCTCTGGATCAGCGGTGTGGGCAAGGCCACGGCGACGACCGGCGCCGACCTCACCTTCATCGGCAAGCCAAAATCGGTCGAAGGCCAGGCCACGCTCGGCGCCAGCATTCACGTGAAATAACAAGAAGAGGAAACTCCCCCATGCGCTCCCTGCTCTGCCTCGCCGGCCTTGCTCTCATCGCCGCGCCGTCTTTCGCCGACACCAAGACGTTCAACCTCTCGGGCTTCAAGAAGATCGAGGCGGACAGCGCCTTCACCATCGAATTCACGCAGAGCCCGAATTACTCCGTCATCGTCGACAGCAAATACGGCGACATGGACAAGATTATCGTCGAGAAATCCGGCGACACGCTGCGCATCACCCGGCCGAACGACTCCAATATCAACCACAAGGTGGACGACACCATCCGCGTCTCGGCGCCGAACCTCGAGGCCATCAAACTGCACAGCGCCGTGAAGTTCACTGCGGCCAAGCTCACCACCGGCGATCTCAGCATCGACGTTCATTCGGCGACCCAGGTCGATATCGGCGCGCTGAAGGCCAGGACGGTCGACATCAACGCGCATTCGGCGGCGCAGTTCGAACTCGCCGGCGAGTGCGACACGCTCAAGGTGCAGATGCACTCGGCGGCGAAGCTCCACGCCGCCGATCTCCACTGCAAGCAAGCCAACATCGACGTGGGCTCGGCGTCTTCCGCATCGATCTGGGCGAGCGAGGAAGCGTTCGCCGAAGCAGGCGTCGCTTCCAAGGTCACCATCGGCGGCAAGCCGAAATCGTTCGAGAAGAAAGCGTCCGACATGGCGAAGGTCACGCTCCTCGACTGAGCCAACCAGCTGACCACCCGGCGCCTCCTGACCAAGGCCCGGGTTCCAGGACCGGCGGCGCGCGTCCCACCACGCAGACGCCGCCGGTCCACTCTTTCTGGCTCCCCGGCGGCCTCGAAATGATTGGCTGAGGCTTCAGGCGTCTTATTGTTTTTCGATAAAACTTGGGCTATGGATATGTCCAGGCCGCCAGTGAGACGGCCAAATACGAGCGAAAACAGAGAGATTCCCCCATGCGCCTGATACTGCCGAAAGCCCTGGCCGCCCTTCCCCTCGCCGCCCTCGCCTCCGCCTGCGTGATCTACACGGGCGACGGCCCGTCTTCTGCGGATGCTTCCTCCCGCGGGCCGGACCAGTCGCGCGATTATGCGCTGACCGGTTTCAGCAAGGTCGATGCTTCGGCCGGCGTGAGCGTGATCCTGAGCCAGGGGCCTTATGCGGTGCATGCGCAATCCACGCGCGGCGACCTCTCCAACCTCAAGCTCGAAGTGCACGGCGACACGCTGGTGGTCGGGCGCGAGCAGGAATGGCTCAACTGGGGTCGCAAGCCGAACTACACGATCACCGTTTCTGCGCCCGACTATCAGGGCGTGGGCGCATCGTCCGGCTCGGACGTCGATGGCCAGGGGCTCTCGCTGCGCAATCTCAGCGTCCACGTTTCCTCGGGCGCGGATGTCGACCTCACCGGCAGCTGCACCGATCTGCGGGTCGACGTATCCTCGGGCGCGGATTTCGATGGATCGAAGCTGCAGTGCCAGACCGCTTCGGTCGGCGCCTCCTCGGGCGCGGACGCAGATGCGTTCGCAACGCAGACTGCGTCAGGCGATGCCTCCTCCGGCGCCGACATCACCTTCCACGGCCGTCCTGCCTCGATATCCAAGGATACGAGCAGCGGCGGTTCGGTTCACGCGCTCTAGTTTTTGCGCCAGTCTCCTCTGAGAGGAAGACACATGATTTCCAGCATCAAATGGATCGCCCCGGTTGCAGCATTGGCTGCGCTGGGCGCGTGCAGCGTCTCTTACGATAGCTCCGGTCCGTCATCGAGCGAGACGCGGACCTTCTCGGACTTCGACAGCGTCGATGCTTCGGCAGGCGTCAACGTCACGCTCAAGCAGGGCGGCTACAACGTTCAGGTCTCCGGGCCCGAAGGCAAGCTTGATGGCATCAAGGTCGTCCAGAACGGCAAGACGCTGAAAGTCTTCCGCGACGGGCACAATTCCTGGTTCAGCTGGGGCGGCCACTACCAGGCCACCATCACGGCGCCGACTTACGTATCGCTCTCCGCCTCCAGCGGCGCGGATGTTGATGGCGAAAATCTCAATCTCGAGCGGATCGAACTCGAGGCCGGCTCAGGCGGGGACATCGAGATCTCGGGCACGTGCAAGTCGGTCAGCGGCCAGGCCAGCTCGGGCGGCGATGTCAACGCCGAGGACCTCAAGTGCGAGGACGCCGAGGCGCAGTCCTCTTCCGGCGGGGATGTCGATCTCTTCGCCACGGCGTCGGCAAACGGCCAGGCCTCCTCCGGCGGCGACGTCACCTTCCACGGCAACCCCGCCAAGTTTACGAAACAGGAATCGTCCGGCGGGGACGTGGATTCGAACTAGGCCCTACTTCGCCCAATCTACTTCGCGACGTGCGCCCTCAGCATCCACGCGGCTTTCTCGCCGGCGGCCACGCGCTGTGTCATGAGATCGGCTGTCGCCTGATCGCCGGCCTCTTCGGCGGTGGTCAGAGCATGGCGGGCGGCCTTCACCACCGCTTCGTTGCCGGTTGCGAGGTTGGCGAGCATGCCGTCTTCGCCCGGCACGCCGTTGTCCGCCTTGATCGCCGTCTTGCCGGCGATGGATTCGCCCGAGGGGGCGTAGTGGCCCAGGGCGCGGATACGTTCGGCCATCAGATCCAGCGAGGCCCAGAGTTCGTTGTATTGCGTCTCGAACAGCAGGTGCAGCTGGCCGAAGCGCGGGCCCTCCACATTCCAGTGATAGCCGTGCGTCTTGGCGTAGAGGGCGTAGGTGTCGGTGAGCACTTGCTCCAGCGCGCCGGCGACTTTCTTGCGCGCCTTGGCGTCGATGCCGATGTCGATGGCCATCCCCATTCTCCCTGAGAAAAGCGGCTCCAGATTAGAATAATTCTAACATGGGCGTATGAGAGCTGGCTGGCAAGCCAGACCAAGGGATAGGCGCAAAAAAAGACGTGCGGCATCGGAACACGCGCGAACCCTATCCTGCCGGCCGTCCTGCCGATTTGTAATCGAGAGCCGAGCCAGCCGCTGAATGCTGCCGGGAGCGAACTCATTCTTGAAGCGTTGTTCGCTTCAGTAATGTGAGGAGCGGCCGTGGCGATCGAATTTTCTTCTGGCGAGACAACCATCGGCGCTCTGGTGAACCTGCGCGGGGATATCGCGAAGCTGCGGCGGGATGTCGAAGCGTACGACGGAGACGATTGTCTTCACGCGGAATCGGGCGAGGCCCTGGCCATGCTCGACGACGTCATCGCCAGCCTGACGCGCCGCGCGCGCGACAGCCGTGCGGTTCGGGTAAATCAGCCCGAACTCGATGTGATCAGTGCGGCGGTGTTCGTGTCCAAGGCGCTGGCATTCTTTCGCCTCCGCGCGCCGGACGACAATATCCTGCAGCGGCTTCACTAGCGCTCAGCGCTTCATCTCCGCCCTCACCCATTCCAGCAATTTCTCGAACCGCTCGGGCGAGGCTTCGTGCGGCAGGTGGCCCACGCCCTGGAGCACGTCGATGCGGGCATTGGGGAGTGTCTGAGCAAGTTGCACGGAGTGTATGGAGGGGCTGACGACGCTGTCGCTGTCGCCGGTCATCAGCGCGACGGGAATCTTGATCTCCGGATAGCGGGACTGCTGCGCGATGATCTCGCGCTTGGCGGAGATCATGTCGAGGCTGTTGGCGCGCAGCGCTGCGGGGCGCACGGCACGAGCAGAGCCGGCTGTCTCGAGATAGTTTTCCGGCACGAGGCTAGGCGCGAAGGCGCCAGCGACGCCGGACTTGATCGCCGCGGCCGAGAAGGGCGGAACGAGCACGTTGTTGAACAGGCCTCCGACGACAGGGTTGGACGACCAGTAGAGATGCCAGCTCACGCCGCCGGGCCATTCGTAAGCCACGGGAGCAATAAGGATAAGCCCGCCGACCTTGTCGGGATAGTCTAGCGCGAGACGCAGGGCGACAGCCCCGCCCCAGGAATGGGCAACGACGATGGGCTTCTTCAGGTGCAGCTGGTCGATGACGCCTGCTGCTACGCGCGCCTGTTCGGCTAGCGTGTTGGCATCGGCAGGGCGCTGCGCGGTGTAGCCCATGCCGGGGCGGTCATATGCGGAGAGCTGGAAGCGGCCTTCGAGGCGCGGCACGATCGTGGGCTCCCACACGCCAAGGTCTGACGAGGCGCCGTGGATGAGGAGGATGGGCTCGCCCTTCTCCCCTTCCTTCAGGCCCCATTGCTGGACGTGCGTGTGGACGCCACCGGCCTCGACGAATCTCATGGATGAGACGTCTGCCGGAGGAATGCTAGCGCAGGCGGCGCTGGCCAGCACGGCTGAGGCGGCGAGGCCGGTTCTGAGAGTGTTGACCATGAGTGCGCTCGCATCGGTTGCCGATGCAATACGCGCGCGGAGGCCGGGCGGTTCAGGTGCAGGCGATTACGCCGCAACCATCAGGCTTTCGAACATGAGTACGCCGTCCGAGCCATTCTCGGTGCCGCCGACGGCCCGCTCCGGGTGGGGCATCAGGCCGAGGACTCGGCCGTTCTCCGACAGCACGCCTGCGATGTCGCGCGCCGAGCCGTTGGGGTTGCCGACATAGCGGAAGGCGACCCTGCCCTCGCCTTCGAGGCGGTTCAGCGTGTCAGCGTCGGCGAAGTAATTGCCATCATGGTGAGCGATCGGGAAGGTCACTTCGCGCTGGGCCTTGTAGCCAGCGGTGAAGGCGGAGGAGTTGGAGGCGATCGCCAGTTTCTGCGGGCGGCAGGCGAAGTTGAGCGAGGCGTTGCGCAGCAGGGCGCCGGGCAGGATCTGCATTTCGGTGGCGACCTGGAAGCCGTTGCACACGGCGAGAAGATAGCCGCCCTTCTGGACATAGGCGCGAACTGCATCGCCGATCGGGCTGGCGGCCGCCATGGCGCCGGAGCGGAGATAATCGCCGTAGGAAAAGCCGCCGGGCAAGACGATGAGATCCAGCCCCTTGGGCAGCTCGCCATCCTTGTGCCAGACCATCGCGGGGTCTTTCCCCGTAATCTGGCGCAGCGCGGTCTGCGCATCGCGATCACAGTTGGAGCCGGGGAAGACGATGACGGCGGATTTCATGGCGTTGCCTCGGGAGGGCGGCTTTCGGGGTCCGCGTAGCAGGTTTTGGAGCGAGTCGCGAGGCCAAGTAATGGGGATGAATATGAATGGTTGGCGAGATTCCGCTTCCGCCTGGATCACCGAAATCGGCGAGCATGGCGACAAGGGACGGCGCTTTGTGCTGGACCGGGCGATGCTGGCCCGGATCGAGGGGCGGAGCTTCGGGCACGCGCTGGATGTAGGCTGCGGCGAGGGACGGTTCTGCCGCATGCTGAGAGCGAAGGGCGTGGCCGTGACAGGGCTGGATCCGACGCCGGAGTTGCTGGCGCGGGCACGTGAGCTGAATCCGGGTGGGACTTACATCGAAGCGCCGGCGGAGAAGATGCCCCTGCCCGATGCGAGCTTCGATCTGGTGGTGAGCTATCTCTCACTGATCGACATTCCGGATTTCCGTGCGGCGATTTCCGAGATGGCTCGCGTGCTGAAGCCGGGCGGCGTCATGCTGGTTGCGAACCTCACGCCGATGAGCACGGCCGGGGCGGGGCTGCGCTGGCAGCGCGATGGGAATGGCAATCCGCTCCACTACGCCATCGACAACTACCTGCACGAGTGGGCGGCGTGGGAGGAGTGGCGCGGCATCCGCATCCAGAACTGGCACCGCCCCATCTCGGCCTACATGAAGGCCTTCCTCGGCGAGGGACTGCGCCTCTCCTTCTTCGACGAGCCCCTGCCCCATGACGGCGATCCGACGTGGATGGCGCGCTACAAACGGCTGCCATGGTTCGTGGTGATGGAGTGGGAGAAGCCGGGCTAACTGACCACTCCCGGTTTGTAAAAGATCACCGCAGCCCCTGACGCGATCAGGGCGAAGCCGAGGCCGTGCTTCCAGGTGAGGGATTCCTTCAGCACCAGGACGGAAAAGCCAGCGAACACGATCAGCGTGATCACCTCCTGCATCGTCTTGAGTTCGGCGGTTGAATAGACTTGGCTGCCATACCGGTTGGCGGGCACGGCCATGCAGTATTCGATGAGGGCGATCCCCCAGCTGGCGAGGATGGCCAGCATGATCGGGGATTCCTTGAACTTCAGGTGGCCATACCAGGCCGTGGTCATGAAGAGGTTCGAGCCGATGAGGAGGAGGATCGGCATCCAGTGGGCGGAAGTCATGGCGGTCCTGTCGTGATGAATCGTGCCGGAACGACCCTTTTGCCCATCCCGGACGCCTCGCGCCATACTCATCTCGTGTCTGGGTTGAGCGTCGTGGCGCAAGATTTGCGCAGTCCTTAACTACAATGGGGGACAGGCCGAGGGATCGGGGTGTCATGCCTTACCGTGGCGAGCCTTACCGTGGCGAGATTGGCGGCCCAATAACCGGCCTGAGCGCGTTGGCTGTCCTGTCCATCGTGCTCTACCATTACAACACAGGGGTGCCGGGCGGGTTTGTCGGCATCGACGTAGCCTTCGTCATCGCCGGCTTCCTGATCGCATCGAGCATCAGATCCGCAATCGAGGCGGGATCGTTCAGCTTCCTCTCCTTCTACGAGCGCGGCGTGCGGCGATTGCTGCCTGCCCTGTTCGTGATGCTCGCAGTCGTTCTTCTCGCCAGCTACCTCCTCCAGCAGCCCGCGGACTTCCGGCATACGGCGATGAGCGGCGCCTTCGCCGCGCTGAGCGCGGGCAATGTCTTCTTCTTCCTCGACTCCCCCTACTTCAACCCGCACACGGCGGAATTGCCGCTGCTTCACACCTGGCCGCTGGCGGTAGTGGCGCAGACATTCATCGCCCTGCCGCTGATGATCGTGGCGATGCGCAAGGCGCCGCCTTGGCTGATCCTTGCCGCGATCGCCGCCCTGGCGGCGCTGTCGTTCGTCTTTTCAAACTGGTATCTGGGCAAGAGCCAGACCGGCGGGTTCTACCTCATGCCGTCGCGCGTGTGGGAGCTGCTGGCGGGCAGCATGCTGGCGTACGCCCCGCGGCTGAAACTCAGCCCGGTGATAGCTGGCGCTATCGGCGTCGGTGGGATTGCGATGATCCTCTTCGCCGTCGCCACCTACAACGCCTCGATGTTCTATCCCGGCAAGAAAGCGCTGCTGCCTGTCATCGGCGCCATGGCGGTCATCTACTCCTCCAGCTCCGGCGGGATCGCAGCGAAGGCGCTGGCGTGGAAACCGGTCGCATTCGTCGGCGAGATCTCTTTTTCCTGGTTTCTCTGGCACTGGCCGCTGATCGCCTTCTACAAATATCTCGGCCTCAATGACGGCGCCCTCACGCCCAAACTGTTGCTGATGGCGGTGAGCTTCGCGCTGGCCGTGGCGTCCTGGCGGTTCGTCGAACGGCCGTTGCGTCAGCCCAACCCCGACGGGGCGCCGTTTGGCGCCGTGCTGATCGGCATCTGCGCAAGCATCGCCATCGCCGATGCATTCGGCTTCGCCGCGCTGACGCACGTCCTGCCGAGCCGCCCCGACGGCGCCGTCATCGCCCTCCACAGGCCCGGCGCCAACTGACACGGGACCGGGTAGAAGGGGGAAACGGCCGACCGGGCCAGCTTGCGCTGGAGCCGCTCCCGCATCATCTTGGGCCTAGGCTGAAAGGCCTTCGGGACTGGATTTTGAGGGGAATACCCATGCGCAAGATTGCTCTCGCCGTGCTCATCGCAGCGCCGCTGCTGCTGTCGGCCTGCAACACCATCTCCGGCATCGGCAAGGATGTCAGCGCGGCCGGCAGCGCCGTGTCGAACTCCGCCGAAAAGACCAAGGAAAAGAACTAGGACTGATTGCTTGGCGCCTCACGCCGGCAAACCGCCGGCGAGAGCGTTTTGGGGGACGTTGATGGGGCGATTGCTCGCCATCGCTGCTTGCCTCGTTGCGCTTTCCTGCGGCGGCTGCCTGATGAACGGTGCACGGAATATTACGCTTGGGCGCGGGAAGCCCTCGAAGGGCGAGGCCGTCGTGGTGGTGGGAATTCGCAACGAGACAGGGCGAGCGGCCTTCGGTTTCCGGTTCGACCAGTATTCCCTGGAACAGCGCAAGCTCACCATGAACTGCTTCATCGACAATCACTTCCAGCCCGGCGCGGACAAGATTGGCCAGGGCGAGACGCGCTACTTCGCGTTCACCGTACCGGCCGGAGACTATATGGGGTATTCTCAGGTCCTGGGACCGAACGGCGGGGCCGGCAGGAAGGCGTGGCGTGCGGATCTTGGCGAAGCCAGCTATTTCGGGACCTTCGTCGGCGCGCCCGACACCGTCAGTCTCGAGCACAGGATGGCGGAGGCGCAGGCATTTGCGGACAAGCGCGGATTGGGGAAGCTGACGCCGGCGGAGATCGCGCCGATCGAGTTTCCGCCTGCGTTTGTTGTGTGCACGCCTTAGCGAGGCCTTATGCGATCTCGATCGAGTAGCGCTCGACGACGGTGTTCGCGAGCAGCTTCTCGCACATTTCTTTCACACGCTTTTCGGCATCGGCCTTCGAGAGGCCATCCTTGAGCTCAAGCTCGATCGTCTTGCCGCAGCGCACGGACCCGACCTCGTCGAAGCCGAGGCGGCCGAGGGCGTCGCCGACGGCCTTGCCCTGCGGATCCAGCACGCCGGATTTCAGGGAGACATGGACCTTGGCCTTCATCGGAATCGCTCCTGCCGATCTCTAAGCCGACCTAGGTCGGTCCACCGCCCTGCGTCAATGCCAGATAAAGCGCGCCCACAGCCAACAGGCCGCCCACCACCCATGGCGCCCAGCCGATCGCCTTCAACATGCCGATGCGCTGCTTGAATTCGGCAGAATCGTTCACGTTCGGAAACGGCGTTTCGGGAACCGGCTTGCCCAGGAAAGCGCATAGCGGGCCCCAGCCCTGCTTCACCTCGTACACAAGCAGCCGGTCTTTCGGGATCACGGCCTGCACCTCCGCAATGTGGGCGCGGAACGTCGCCTTGGCGCGCGCCTCATCGTGCATGCCGCCCTTGAACAGCTTTTCGCCTAGCACGGCGTCGTGCATGGCGAAGATCTTGCGGAACCGGGGAACGATCGCCTTCAGCCAGGATGGAACCGCCTTGCCGATGGCGAAGATCGTCTCCGATGCGCTGGCCCACCAGCTGTCTGCCGAACGCACCGTCAACACCACCTTGGCGTTGGGATATTTCGCGGCCAGTTCGCGGTAATAGACGCTGGATGGGAAATCGACGCACGCCGTGAAGCCGTCGAACACCTTGTCCCAGTCGACAGGCTTGCCCTCGCCGATGGCTTTCCAGTGGTCGGCTTGGCGCTCCGAGCGCATCACCTCCATCATGTGATGGCACTTCACATAGCCGAGCTGCTCAAGCGCGAGCTTGAGCGACAGCGTGCCGGTGCGGCCGAAGCCTGCCCCGATGACGTCCAGTGCCATTCCCGCCCCCGCGAGTCTTCCTGCTAGTTCCGCCAGCCTGTTCCGTCTGCCGGTTCTGGCCTGCTATTCGTCCTGTTCCTTGGCGGCGAAGGCGAGGATCTCGGCCCCGCCTGCGTCCTTGATGATGCCGAGGCGGCGCGCAACTTCGGCATAGGCTTCGGTGACGCCGCCGAGATCGCGGCGGAACCGGTCCTTGTCGAGCTTCTCGCCGGTCGTCATGTCCCACAGGCGGCAGCTGTCCGGGCTGATCTCATCGGCCAGAACGGTGCGCACCATTTCGCCTTCATAGAGCCGGCCATACTCCACCTTGAAATCCACCAGCTTGATCCCCGCGCCCGCGAACAGCCCCGTAAGGAAGTCGTTGATGCGCAGCGTCATGGTGATGATGTCGTCGATCTCCTGGTTGGTCGCCCAGTTGAACGCGGTGATGTGTTCCTCGGAGACCAGCGGATCGCCCAGCTCATCCTTCTTGTAGCAGAACTCGATGATCGAG
>DASYKO010000328.1:0-11595 GCA_035995285.1 Hyphomonadaceae bacterium
AGAGGGCAAGTTCATGTCCCTGCTGGAAGACAAGAACAAGGACGCGGCCGACAAGATCCGCTCGCTGATGTTCGTGTTCGAGGATCTCTCCAAGCTCGACCCGGGCGGCGTGCAGACGCTGTTGCGGTCGGTCGACAAGGAGAAGCTGGGCCTCGCACTTAAAGGCGCCAACGATGAAATGCGCAACCTGTTCATGAGCAACATGTCCGAACGCGCGGCCAAGATCATGCGTGAAGACATGTCGTCCATGGGCCCTGTGAAGCTCAAGGATGTCGAGGCGGCGCAGCAGGAAATGGTCGTCGTCGCCAAGGCGCTGGCCGATCGCGGCGAGATCATGCTCGCCGACGGCGGCGGGCAGGACGAGCTGATCTACTGATGAACAACGCGGTCCCCTTCTCCTTCGAGACGGAATTCACGCCCGCCGGCGACGTACTCGGCGCGCCGCAGACGAAATTCGTCACGCGCGAAGAGGCCGAGAAGCTGGCCGTCTCGGCGCGCATTGAAGCCGAGAAAAAGGTCAAGCAGACCGTTGAAGCTCAGGGCTTCGCCTCGGTCGACAGGATCGTTGCGCACCTGGCGCCGGTTTCGGCGCAGCTGGTGCAGATTGCAGACACGCTGCGCCGGGAAGCCGCCGAACTCGCGCTGACTGCGGCTAAAAAGATTGCAGGCGATGCGCTCGACAAGGCCGGCGCCGAGGCTGCGACCGCGGCGATCGCCGAGACGATCCGGATGCTGAAGGGAGATCCGATGATCGTCGTCACACTTGCCCCGGAAGCGCTTCCGGAAGTGGAGCGCCGCATGGACCAGCTGCGCCGCCATGGTCAAGGCATGAAGATCGCCTTTGTCGCCAATCCCAACGCCAAGCCTGGCGACTGGCTGGTGCAGTGGGGCGAAGGCTCCGCCGGCTTCAGCCGCGACAACGTCGAAGCAACAATCGATGCAACCGTGAATGCGCGCCTTGCCGACCCCGTCGAGCCGCAACTCGAACTCTTTTCCGCCGCGTAGGACATCACAATGAGCTCCAGCGACCTCAATCTTCCAGATCTGGCGCAAGGCGGCCTGCCTGCCCTCGCCAATTCGCAGGACGCTTCGCATGACGACATGCGCGAGAAAATCGCCTCCGACCTCAAACCGGTGTTCGACGTGCCTGTCTCCGTGCAGGCCGTGATCGGCCGCACGACGATCGAGGTGGCCAAGCTGCTCGAACTCGGGCCCGGCTCGGTTCTGGAGCTCGACCGCCGCGTCGGCGAGGCCATCGATATTTACGTGAACTCGCGACTTGTCGCCCGTGGCGAAGTCGTTGTCGTTGATGACCGTCTGGGCGTGACCATGACGGAAATCATCAAGAACTCGGACGCCTAAGGAAAAGCCATGCGTGTTCTGATCATCGGAAATCTCGCGGGGCAGCTGTCCGCCGCAACCAAGATGGCCTTCGACAAGGGGGCCAAGGTGCTGCACGCCAACGATCCGCCGGCGGCGATGGAGCTCCTGCGCACCGGACGGGGCGCAGACATCGTCATGATCGACGTGCACGAGGACATCGCCGGTCTCGTCGCCGCGATGAAGGCCGAGCACATCGTGGCGCCCGTCGTGGCCTGCGGTGTCGCAACGACGGCGGATATGGCGGCGCGCGCCATCCGCGCCGGCGCGCGCGAATTCATCCCGCTGCCCCCGGATGCGGAGCTGATCGCCGCCGTGCTGGCTGCCGTGGCCGATGATGACCGGCCGCTGATCGCGACGGACATGGTGATGATCCAGCTGAAGCAGCTGGCCGACCAGATTGCGCCGTCGGAAGCCTCGATCCTGATCACGGGCGAGAGCGGCGTCGGCAAGGAAGTGATGGCTCGCTATGTCCACAGGCGCTCGAAGCGTGCGGACAAGCCGTTCATTTCGCTGAACTGTGCGGCGATTCCCGAGAACCTGCTCGAATCCGAACTGTTCGGCCACGAGAAGGGCGCCTTCACCGGCGCTGTCGCCCGCCGCATCGGTAAGTTCGAAGAGGCCAATGGCGGCACGCTGCTGCTGGACGAGATTTCCGAGATGGACATCCGCCTGCAGGCCAAGCTGCTGCGCGCGATCCAGGAGCGCGAGATCGACCGCGTCGGCGGCGCCAAGCCCGTGCCGGTGGACATCCGCATCATCGCCACGTCGAACCGTATCCTGCAGGAAGCCGTGATGCGCGGAGAGTTCCGCAAGGATTTGCTCTACCGGCTCAACGTGCTGAACCTGCACATCCCGCCGCTGCGCGAACGCCCGAACGACGTGGTCGCGCTGGCCGACTACTTCATCGACAAATACTCCAAGGCCAACGGCCTCGATGTGCGGCGGCTGTCGGAAGAAGCGATCGAACGCATCAAGTCGGCGGCCTGGCAGGGCAACGTCCGCGAGCTGGAAAATGCGATGCACCGCTCCGTGATCCTGGCGCAGGGCGCCATGATCGAGGTCGATGACCTGCGCACGCCGGATGGACGTCCGGTGCCGGTCAACACGCTCGATTCCGTGGCGGAGCGGGCGGTCAATGCCGCTGAAGGCGCCATCAAGGGCGTTCGCATCGGCCAGACGGTGGCGGAAGTCGAGCAGGACCTGATCCTGTCGACGCTCGACCATTGCCTCGGCAACCGCACGCACGCGGCGAACATTCTCGGCATTTCGATCCGCACCCTGCGCAACAAGCTGCGCGCGTATTCGGATGCAGGCATCGAGATTGCGGCCCCGGGCGAAACGCGGGTGGTCGGCTAAACAATGGCGCAGGCAGGAGTCATTCCGAATTTCGGCGGCGGCGGGTTCGACTGGAACTCGCTGACCAAGCAGCTGGTCAGGGGCGAGTACGCCCTGGGGCTGGGCGTCATGGCGCTGGTCATGATGCTGATCATTCCGATCCCGTCCTTCCTGCTCGACTTCCTGCTGGCCATCTCGATCACGCTCAGCGTGCTGATCCTGATGACGGCGCTGCTGATCCGCAAGCCATTGGAATTCTCGGCGTTTCCGACGGTTCTTCTGCTTGCAACGCTGCTGCGGCTTGCGCTCAACATCGCGACGACGCGGCTGATCCTTGCCCACGGCCACCAGGGGCCGGATGCAGCGGGCAACATCATCAAGGCCTTTGGCGGCTTCGTGATGCAGGGCAATTTCGTCATCGGCGTGGTGGTGTTTATCATCCTGGTGATCGTGAACTTCATCGTCGTCACCAAGGGCTCGGGGCGCATCGCGGAGGTTGCGGCGCGGTTCACACTTGACGCCATGCCCGGCAAGCAGATGGCGATCGACGCCGATCTCTCGGCCGGCATGATCAACGAGGACGAGGCGCGCAGGCGCCGCAAGGAACTCGAAGGCGAAAGCAACTTCTTCGGCGCCATGGACGGTGCATCCAAGTTCGTGCGCGGCGACGCGATGGCCGGCATCCTCATCACCTTCATCAACATCATCGGCGGGATGATCATCGGGGTGGCCCAGCAGGGCATCACGTTCGAGGAAGCCGCGAACTCCTACACCCTCCTGACGGTCGGCGACGGCATCGTCTCGCAGATCCCCGCCCTGATCGTCTCCATCGCAGCCGGCATGCTGGTCTCCAAGGCCGGCGTGGAGGGCGCTGCGGACGTCGCGATCGGCAACCAGCTGTTCACGAACCCGCAGGGCCTCGCCATGGCTGCCTCCGCCGCGATCTTCGCCGGGCTTCTTCCGGGCATGCCGATCATTCCGTTTGCGCTGCTTGGCGGGGGGATGGGCTACGCAGCCTTCCGGGCTTTCCGCGGACAGCGGCAGAAGGCCGAAAAGGTCGAGCTGGACGCGATGGTTGCGGAGCGGAAAAAGCCCGTGATCGAGCCGCCGATCCAGGATTCGCTCTCGGTCGATGACCTCAAGATCGAACTCGGCTTCGGCCTGCTCGGCTTCATCAACGAGACGTCGGGCCGCAAGCTCACCGACCAGGTCAAGGCAGTGCGCCGGCAGATTGCGACGGAGTTCGGCTTCGTCGTTCCGCAGGTTCGGATCATCGACAATCTCGAGCTTGGCTCGGAAGACTACCGCATCCTCGTCAAGGAAGTGGTGGCCGGCCGCGGCAAGCTGCGCCCGCAGCTGCACCTCGCCATGGACACCTCCGGCAACGCGCCGGCTCTGGTGGGCGAGCGCGTGCAGGAGCCGGTGTTCGGCCTGCCGGCTGTGTGGGTCGACGATGCGCAGAAGGAACAGGCAGCGTTCGCGGGCTATACGATCGTGGATGCTGCAACCGTGCTCACCACGCATTTCACCGAGCTGGTGAAGGAGAACATGGCGGAGCTGCTGACCTTCGCCGCCGTGAAACAGCTGATCGAGGATCTGCCGAAACAGCAGCGCAGCCTGGTGGATGACATCACGCCCGCACAGATCACCATCTCCGGCATCCAGCGCGTGCTGCAGAACCTGCTGCGCGAGCGCATCTCGGTGCGCGACTTCTCGACCATCCTGGAAGCCATCTCGGAATCGTCTTCCACCAAGACCGACCTTCTCTCCGTCACCGAGCACGTCCGCACGCGCCTTGCCCGCCAGCTCTGCAACTCGCATCTCGACGGCCAGGGCGCCCTGCCCGTCATCGCCCTGTCGCCGAACTGGGAGCAGGCCTTTGCCGAGGCCCTCATCGGTCAGGGCACGGAGCGTCAGCTCGCGCTTGAGCCCTCGCGCCTGCACCAGTTCGTCGCCGACCTGCGCAATGCCTTCGAGCGCGCCAGCCAGGTGGGCGATTCTCCCGTGCTGCTGACCTCAGGCGGTGTGCGTCCCTATGTGCGCTCGCTGGTCGAGCGGTTCCGGCCGCAGACGATCGTGATGTCGCAGAACGAAATCCATCCCAAGGCCCGGCTGCGTTCAGCCGGCGCCGTCTGATCCGAACGTAACTCTAGAGTTTCGACGAAAAGGAGTGCCGCCATGAAAATGAAAATGTTCATCGGCAAGACAGTGGACGAGGCCATGGAAATGGTCCGCGCCGAAATGGGCCCGGACGCCGTGATCCTCTCCACACGAGATGAAGACGGCCGTGTAGAAGTCCGCGCGGCTGTCGAGCGATCGTTCGGCCATAAGTATGCGCCGCCGAAATTCTCGGAGGTGCGCCCGATGTTCGACGAGGCGCGCTCACAGCTTGCTTCGTCCCTACGCTGGCATGGCGCGCCGGATGGCTTCGTGCACATGGTTGCGGAAGCTGGCGGTCGCCTGGGCGCCGGCCTGGAACAGATGGGCTCGCTGTCGGCGGGCCTCGAAGGCGTGCTCACCTTCAACCCGCTCAATTCGAAGCCGTCGAAGTCTTACTTCCTCATCGGACCGCATGGCTCGGGCAAGACGACGGCGTCGGCGAAGATCGCCCGCTACCTGTTCGACCGCAAAGATCGCTTCGAGGCGCACGCGGCGGACTTCGATGCTTCGGGCCAGACGGCCCGACTCGCTGCCTTAATGCTTAAGCCCTCGGTAACCAGTTCCATCTCGCCCGATCATTTGATCCGGTACGTCAAGGAAGCGGACGATCGTGGTCAGAAACTCGTCATTGACGGCCCCCCCTTCAATCCGACGGATGATGCGGACATGAAGCGCTGCAGTGACCTGATTTCACGGATGAATGTCGAGCCTGTGCTGGTCCTCTCTGCGGAGGGAAACCCCATGGATATCGAGGATAATGCGCGGGCCTTCGCCATGGCGGGCTGCCGGAGGGTCATCCTGACCAAACTTGATGCGGTGCGTCGTCGCGGGGGAGCGATTGCAGCAATTTCTTCGGCGCGGTTAAGCATCGCTCAACTGTGTTTGACGCCTAGTGTAGGCGGCGGACTAGTTCCGGCCACGGCGAGTCGAATCGCCCAGCTCTTACTCGCTGGGGCTCCCGAGGCGGAACTTCTAAAAGGAGCCGCGTGATGACTTTCGCGTTGAGAAAACCCGAGCCGAAGGGCCCCCGTTCGCGGGTGACGCCGGCTACCGTCATCGCTGTCGCCTCCGGAAAAGGCGGCGTCGGCAAGACGTGGCTTTCCACCACACTGGCTGCCTGCTTCGCCAAGATGGGCCGCAGGACGCTGCTGGTTGACGGAGACCTTGGTCTCGCAAACGTCGACGTCCAGCTGGGCATCGCCCCTGAGACCGACCTCGCCGCGGTGATCGCGGGCTGGGTCGAGCTTGAGGACGCAGTCTGCAAGGTGAATGGCGGCGCCGGTTCGGAAATCGGATTTGACGTTCTGCCCGGCCGTTCCGGCTCGGGCGCCCTCGCCGGCCTTCCTCCAGAGGAAGCGGCAAGGCTTGCGGCCTCGCTCACGGCGCTGGCCCTGCAATATGACACCGTGCTGGTCGATCTCGGCGCGGGCATCGAGGACAATGTCATGCGCCTGGCGCGTGCGTGCGATCGCTGCCTGATCGTCGCTAACGACGAGCCCACGTCGATGACCGACGCCTACGCCTTCATCAAGGTGCTTCGCGGCTACGCCCCCTCGGTGCAGCCCTGGATCGCCATCAACATGGCCGACACCCGCGTTGCGGGCCGCCGGACATATGAGGCGCTGGCCCGTGCATCGCAGACCTTCCTCGGCTTCCGCCCGCCCATGGCTGGCATTGTCCTGCGCGACCTCAAGGTCCGTGAGGCGATCCGCCAGCAGAAGACGATCGTGAGCATCGATCCGCAGGCCCAGGCCGCGCTCGACGCCCAGCAGATCGCCGAAGCCCTGGTCCGCGGCGGCGCCGAGACGATCACCGAAGCCCGGACGGCATAGTATCATCCATCGAACACCGGCCTTGGCCCTGCTCTCTCGCGAGAGCGGGGCCGAGCGCATTTGTGGGTGAAGCGCCAGCTGGTATAAGCTGGGAGCATGGAAAGCAGTGAAACCCGCGCCACGCTGACCCAAGCCGAATTCGATGCGGCGGTCGTCGAACCGGACCGCTTCGGATACCCGACGGGCGAGCGCCTGTTTCACAACTGGATGTCGGGCCGCGAAGTCCACATGTCCGGCCCGGAGTTCGCGCTGCTTAACCCATCGCAGAAGACGCTGGTGCTCTGGCGCAAGATTGTGCGCGACGCGGTGTTTGGCGGGGACGGAATCTTTTCCCTCTTTCACAGCAACCCTGACGTCCACTGGGACACGGCGCTCGACCTGATCGATGCGCTCGACTGGCCGGAGCTCCAGCGCCGGGTGAAGGACGCGCTGCCGCTCTACCGCAAATGGCAGGAGGATGTGGAAGCGTCCCAGGAGAAACTGCGGCTCGAGATCCAGGCGGTGATGTCCGAGCAAATGGGCCAGACCAATAAGGTGGCGCGGGACGATGTGCTGCAGTTTGGAATGATCCTTCACTCGCGAGGCGCCATCGATATGTCGGACGATACGCCGGAGCCGGATTGTCCGCCGCAGTTCAAGGCGTGGCTCACCTCTCAGCCGGTGCGCGATGAAGCGGCAAGGCGGCTGCCGGTGTGGATGCGGGAGCGGCAGGCCGATCTCTGCATTCCCAGCGAGGGCTAGCCCGGCGAAGGCTGGCGGCGCCTGGCGTTGATCCTGTTGCCGTGCCGGAACGGAACCCGCCGGGCTGCCGCGCATTGGGTTGGGAGCATCATTTTCACAGCGGACAGGCCCGATGAAAATCCTCGGCTTCGGCTTTCTTTTCGTTCTAGCAGCCGCACTGGTTCTCGCCATGCTGCTGGGCGTGGCGATCCAGATCATCGGGTACGGCTTCCTCGCGCTCCTCGTCGTGGGCGGCGTCAGCTTCGTCATGAACAAGGTCCGCGGGCCCAAGGTTGTGGATCGCATCGACCACGTCGATCCGGAACAGCTGCCGCGTTGAGGCATTGAGGCACAGTACAGGAGTTATCCCATGTCATCCTTCGGGCTTTACCTTATTGGCTTCATCGTGCTGTCGGTCGGCATCATGTTTGCCGCGAGCATTCTCGGCGTCGGCAACCAGTGGCTGGCGGTGATCGGCCTGGTGCTGCTGGGGCTGGGCGTCATCACGGGCGTCTCCAAGACGCGCAAGCCGGATCCGCCGGCCGCAACCGAAACCCAGACGACCCAGACGCACACCTGATCCGGCGCCCGATCCGGCAAGTTTCACCGATCCCGGCGACCGCCGCTTAACCAAACGCGCATAGGATTTCCCCCGGCGGCAACGCCCGGGGGAACGTATGCAATTCCTGGCGAAATTGTTTCCGGACTGGCCTGCGTTCGTCATCCTGACGACGCTCGCCCTGCCGCTGGCGATGATGACCTGGAAAGTCTTCCAGCGCATGCGCAACGGCGCGGATTATCTCCAGCCGTCCCTGCACTTCCTGCTCGGGGTGGCGGCTATCATCGCGGCGGCGGCAAACGTCTCTACGCTGTTCTCGATGGGGATCGAGCCGCCGCTCACGCACCTGCCGCTGCTTCTGGCGGTCGGCTACACGCTATGGATGATGCCCAAGGCGGCGCGGACCTGGTGGAAGAAGCCGGAGCCTGAGCGCAAGAAAAAGCCGAAGCTGCCGGGCATCTCCCTCGACAACATCCTGCCCGGCCTGCCCACGCTTGGACTGCCTCAAGGCAGCGCGAGCGGCGCACGCAACACCGGCGGCGATGAGGGGCCGAAGCTGCAGCGCGTGCGCGCCGGGCGGCTGGATTTCCGCATCTTCTGGGCGATCCTGGGCTTTGTCGTGCTCACCTTTTTCCTCGTCTGGTGGTGGCTTGCCGGCGTGTTCGAGGCTGAGGCGGGCTTTGTGCTGATCGTGCTCAGCATCGCTGCGATCCCCCTGCTGTGGCGCCGCCGCTATCGGGATACTTTCCTCGTCGAGGAGGCGGACGAAGAGAAGGACGAGCAGGAAGACGGCTTCGGGCTCGACCTGTCGCGCGAACCTGGATCGCTGCCGACGCTTCCCATCCCGGCGCGTGCGCGCCGGCCGCAGGAACCCACCCAGGGCCCGCCGAAATTCGGGAAACGCCGCGCCTAGGCGTGCTCTACTTCCCGGACATTCCTGCCCGGTTGATCGCCACTTCGTCCAGCTGCGCCTGTTCCTTCATCGCGCGGTCTGTGGCGCGGCGGATGGCTTCCTGTTCGAGAAGCTGCTCGAACTTCGCCTTTTCCTGATAGGCCTCGTTGAGGCGCTGGCGGATTTCGGCGAGGACGGCTTCGCCCTTGGCGACTTCGGCGCCGAGCTGGTCGCACTGCCATTTGACCTTGAGGCGGTAGGCGGGGAGCAGCGCGCCAAGCGAGAGATCGCTGGCGGCGAGGCGGACTTCGTTTTCCTCGCGAGCCTTCAGCGAGGCCTGTTTCATCTGCAGCTCGGCGATCTGCGTGCCGACACGCGCGGCTTCGATGCCGAGTTCGTCCATCCGGCGCTGGGCGATCTTGAGGAGGGTTTCGAAGGATCTCATGTGTTTCTACTCAGCGCCGAAGTGGCGCAGGCGGGACGAGGATCGCTTCGAGTCTGGCGAAGGCCTCGTCGGGCCTGGCCCTCTCGGCGACGTCTTGAGCAAGGAAGGCTTCGAGCAGCGGCCAGAGGCGGACGGCTTCATCGACCTCGGCGTCCGCGCCCTTGGCGTAGGCGCCGATGCGGACGAGTTCTTCCATGTTGGTATAGAGCGCCATCAGGCGGCGGGCCTTGATGGAAAGCTCTTTCTCTTTCGGCGACTGCAGCTGGTTCTGCAGACGTGAGATCGACTTGAGCACATCGACGGCGGGGAATCTCCCGCGCTCGGCAATATGCCGCGACAGCGTGATGTGGCCGTCGAGGATGGCGCGCACGGCATCCGAGATCGGTTCGTTGTGATCATCGCCGTCGACGAGCACGGTGAAGAGGCCGGTGATGTGCCCCTGTTTCTCACCGGGGGCGACGCTGATGCCCGGCCCTGCCCGCTCCAGCAGCTTGGGGAGCTCGGCGAAGACAGATGGTGTATAGCCCCGAGTCGTGGGCGGCTCGCCGGCGGCGAGGCCGATCTCGCGCTGGGCCATGGCGAAGCGGGTGACCGAGTCGAGGAAGCAGACGACCTGTTTGCCTTCGTCTCTGAAGTGCTCCGCAACAGCAAGCGTGAGCCAGGCGGCGCGGCGGCGGCGCGGCGCGGCTTCATCCGACGTGGCGGTTATGATGACCGATTTGGCGAGGCCTTCGGGCCCGAGCGTGTCTTCGACGAATTCACGAACCTCGCGGCCGCGTTCGCCGATCAGTCCGATGACGATGATGTCCGCTTCGGCGCCGCGCGCCAGCATGGACATGATGGTGGACTTGCCGACGCCGGATCCCGCGAAGATGCCGAGACGCTGGCCGCGGGCGCAGGGGGCGAACACATCGATGGCTTTGACGCCGAGAGTCATCTTTTCATCGACACGCGCGCGCGACTGGGCGTTGGGAGCGATCGCCCTCACCTGCCTGGGGCGGAAGCCGGAGCGCAGCGGGCCCTTCGAGTCGAGCGGTTCGGCGAATGCATCGATCACGCGGCCGAGCCAGCCATCGGAAGGACGAACCGTGTCGAGGCCTGATGTAAAGAGAACGGGAGCGCCGGGGCCGAGGCCGTGGAGTTCGTCGCAGGCGAGCATGATGGCGCGCTCACCTTCGAAACCCACGAGTTCTCCGCGTGGGCCGTCTACTGAGCCGAAGCGAACGGATGCGCCGAGGCGCAGGGCTTGGGCCGGCCCAGCGGCTTCTATACGGAGACCTTCAAGGGCGGTGACCTTGCCCTCATACTGGCGGGGCTCCAGCGCCTTCAGATCCCGGATAGCCGAGGCCAGCATGTGGGGTTTCCCGAATCTGCTAATGGCCCGGGTCCGAAACGGTCCTGCGACACATTAATTCCGGTCATCAGACCCCGAGCCGGTTTCGGCGGAGTTAACCTCGGAAATCCACAGGAAGCCGGTTTTGCAGGGTTTTTTCGACTCTTTGCGACTCGTGGAATCAAGGTAATGATTCTGAATCGGTCGAGTCAGATCGAAACCAGCTGTTAACGATTAGAGTGTCTTAATGCGTGGGTTAACCGCAACCGCCCGCACTTAATTTGGATTCGGGCATGCGATTCGGGAGAGACTTATGCGGGTCTTGCTGATCGAGGATGACGAGCAGGTTGCTCGCAGCATCGAACTGATGCTGAAAGCCGCCGGCTTCAACATCTACACCACCGATATGGGTGAAGATGGCGTCGACCTGGGCAAGGTCTATGAGTACGACCTGATCGTGCTCGACCTCGGCCTGCCGGACATTTCCGGCTACGAGGTGCTCAAGCAGCTCCGCATGTCGCGCGTCAATACGCCCGTGCTGATCCTGTCGGGCAACCCGGACATCGAAGCCAAGGTGAAGACACTCGGCTTTGGCGCCGACGATTATCTCACCAAGCCGTTCAACAAGGACGAGCTGATCGCCCGTATCACCGCGATCGTTCGCCGCTCGAAGGGCCATGCCGAGAGCGTGATCCGCACCGGCGACATTCTCGTGAATCTCGACGCTAAGACCGTCGAAGTGAACAACACTCGCGTTCACCTCACCGGCAAGGAATATCAGATGTTCGAGCTGCTCTCCCTGCGCAAAGGGACGACGCTCACCAAAGAGATGTTCCTGAACCACCTCTACGGAGGCATGGACGAGCCGGAACTCAAGATCATCGACGTGTTCATCTGCAAGCTTCGCAAGAAGCTGGCGCAGGCGACCGGCGGAGA
>DASYKO010000329.1:0-12761 GCA_035995285.1 Hyphomonadaceae bacterium
GCGATGAAAGGCAGTATGATTACTCCGCCCGCGACGCCCAGTCCTGCGAGCCCGCCAGCAGCGATACCCATATCGGCGCTCGCCAGAGCGCCGCCAGTTGCTCCCGCTGCAGCTCCGACAACAGTGCGGGCCACGACGTCAGAGGCCGACTCGTCAGACATAGGTTTTCTCCTGCGCTCTTCGCGGTCGTGTTGATGGCCAATCGTTCCTGAAATGAGAGAAATTTACGTCCATTACGGCGGCCGAATGTGCTGGCCGCCACACACGCGCTTGCTTTTTTTCTGGTGAGATCTGGACGCCGAATATTCTCGACCGACCATCGGGTAACCGTTTCGTTCCGTCCGCCATGCGGTTCGGTTACAGATCAGCGTCACACCGAGGAAGAATCGGGTCAATTGGAAATGACTGTCCGGGACTCAAATTAATCCAGGAACCCAACTCTGACTTCTGTGTATGCGGCGCGATCCTGATCGTGGAGCGCATTCGAGCCAGGGTGTTTCCGAGGCTCGATCAAATTCGCGAGGCGAGCAAACTTGCCTGGTGCAGATTCACTCGCGACGGGTAACGCCACGCTTGCCGAACGCCTGGCCTGATGCGCTCTCGATGAATCTGGATCGTGTCCCGTCGACGACGATGGTTAGGCCGCTCGGCTCTGTCTACAATCGCAACGCCCTGCTGAGGTCCGCGTGCTCGAAGGCGGAATGCATGCGCTCGCGCTCACGCGCCCGCGCGCCTAGTGTCTCCGCCACCTCCCGCCAAGTCCTGGTTGCTTCCGCGACCTGCTTCACGATCGCCTTTGCTTCACGTTGCGCCAGACCGAAGAATTCGGCGACGCTCAGCACCAGATCGAGGTCGCACGTGCCGTCATCCAGACTGATGGTCGTCGTGAGGATGCGCGGCCGCACATCCTGGGGCGCAGGATTGACGTCGTAGACGGGAGACAGTTTCCAGCCCGCCCCGCCCGCCCACAGAAAACCGTGATTGCGCAAGTGATCGTCGACGTTCGAGATAAGGACGTTGAACGCCATTCGGCGAAACAGTTCTGCGGCATCTGAGGCGGCCTTCGCGCCGTGTTCCGTGAGCACATCGACCAGTTCGGGATAGCTGGCGCGCTGACCGTCGACGAGGCCCATCATCGACAGGGCCGACAGAAAGGGGATGCGCGCCTCCGGCGCTCTGTCGAAGCGGCGAGACAGCAAGACGGGCTTTTGCATGACCCGCAGCAGCTCGAAGTCCGGCGTCTCGATTCCCGCCTTCTTCGCGAGTGTCAGCGCGATCGCCTCCCAGAGTTCGACGCTGTATTCGTCGGTCTCCTTGGGAAACTTTGCAATCGACAGGCGATTGTGCTGATCGATGACGGAAGCCTTTGGACGCGCGCCGCCCAGCGAGGACCCCGGGGCGAAGATGAGCTGGAGATCCTCTTCTGTTTCTTCGTCGCGCAGGATGCGTTCCGTCACCTGCAGCAAACGGCCAAGGGCCAGCATGCCAGGAACGCCTTCCTGGCGCGCTGCCTGAAAAGCGTCTTCGCCTGCGTACCTGAACCGCAAGGCGCCTAGTCGCGATACGTCCTCGACGCCCAGCAGGTAGTCGGCATCCTGCAGCGTTCTCACCGCGCCCCCTTCCCGTTCAACGCGACGGCGCTCGGCGCGACGCATCAGGCTCTTGCCCCAGGTGTCGGGCGCTGAATCTCCGATGGACCCGAAGAGGGTGCGGCCATCGGCGGGCGAGAAAACGCCCCGGCCGCGCCGGAGCGCCGGCTCCAGCGGGAAGGCGTCAGCATCGGCAAGCCAGTCGGCGTGGTATTCGAATGTGGTCGCCTCGCCGCCGCGCCGGGATTGCCGTCGAAGCGTGCCGACGCGCTTGAGTGTCCCTTCAAGGTCGATATGGACTTCGATGTCGCTCATGGGTCGCGCGACGTGGGTGACTTGGCCGGCGCTGCCGGTTTGGGGCGACGCAGCCGGACGCGCTGGGGAAGGTCTTCGGCGGCGGTCGCCAGTCCGACCTCGTCGTGGGCGGGCGCGGCGAGGTTGCCCATGCCATCGAGTAGTCCAAGTGCTTGAAGTACAGCGGCATAGGCGCCCATGCTGACGCCATGATCACCGTTTTCGATACGGCGCAGCGTCGGCCGGGACGTGAAGGCTCTCTCAGCCACGATCTCCGCAGGCAGGCCCCGCCTCCGGCGGGCATCATGAATGTCCCCGCCCAGCTTGCGCAGGACACGGCGCACGGCGAGAGAAGGACGGTGAAGCGTAGGCATAACGGAAACATCGCTTTCCACTAACTTGCCTTAATGTAACACCATCTTTCCGTTAAGTCTAGGCTAAAAGCGTTGTGGCTTACGGCTTTCCCGCGAATTTTCAGACAAACGGACCGCAGCCAAGCAAATGACCGCCAACGCTCGTCAACACCGATGCCTCCTTCATTCAGGCGGCGGCCATTGTTAAAAAACCGATCGGCCGGTTGGTCGCAATGGGTTGTTCGGGCGAACTAAGAAGCAGAGATGTGACGGGTGGTGAACGCGACCGCGACATGCGAGGCGGACCAAAACCGGACAGTCCGAAACACCTCATGAGACAGGCGCCGAATTTTATTCGGTAGACGCCATCGAAAATTCGAAGCGCGCCCTGGGCGCCGAATTCCTCTCCGGACCGATCCGGCAACGGACTTGCGCGTCGTTCCCCGTGAAGGGGGACGAGCGTGGGCAAGCGAGCAAGCCATATCCAGGGACAGCCCGGCGGCGCGAAGCTGCCGCGCACGCGCGCTCGGCGCCGACCTCGCGCCTGCCTGCTCCTGACGATCACGGGCGCCGCGCTCGGACTCCTATCGCTTCTGCCCCAGGCGCCGGCCCTCGTGTGGAATTTCACCGAGAGCGTTCCGGTCGGCCTGTATGGCGTTTCCCGGACAGAGCCATCCAACGGCGACGTTGTCGCCATCGCTCCGGCCGGCGCCGTGCGAGAGGTATTGGACGCCTATGGCGCCCTCCCCGCCGGCAAGGTCCTGCTGAAACAGCTCAAGGCGGTTCGGGGCGATGTCGTCTGCAGGACCGGCGCGTCGGTCACGATCAACGGCGCCGAGGCCGCGACTGCCAGGCCTAGATCGCGCAACGGCCGTGCGCTGCCAGCCTGGAGTGGATGCCGCGCCCTCGGCGCCGGCGAAATCCTGGTCCTCGCCCCACACCCGCTGTCCTTTGACGGCCGTTACTTCGGCCCAATCGACAAGGTCCAGATCATCGGCGTCGCAAGGCCCCTCCTCACCTTCCCGCACGAAGGAGCATCGTGATGGGAGCCGGACGGATCTACTGGGGGCAGATCGTCACCGTGCTCTGCGCTTTCGTGGCGAGCGCAGTAGCGGCGACGCAGTGGACAGCCGCCGCGCTTGGTTACCAGGCGCAGTTGGGGCCACCCGACGCCATCGTCTGGGGCGCCCCCGTCTACGCGCCATGGAAGTTCCTGGTCTGGTGGTATCACTACGACGCCTACGCGCGCGAGATCTTCGAGACCGGCGCGATGATCTTTCTCGCCGGCGTCGGCCTCGCCGTCGCAACGGCGTTCGGCTTCTCGCTATGGCGCTCACGCGAGGCCAAGGAATCCGACACCTACGGCACGGCGCGCTGGGCGACCGCGCGAGACGTCAAACGCCTCAACCTCACACGCGGCGACGGCGTCATCCTCGGGGCCTGGGGCAAGTCCATCCTGCGCCATGACGGCGCCGATCATGTCTTGGTCGTGGCGCCCACCAACACAGGCAAGAGCGTCGGCGTTTCCCTGCCGACAGGGCTGGTCTGGCGCCACTCCTATGTCGCGCTCGATCTCAAAGGGGAAAACTGGACCGTAACGTCGGGGCTCCGCTCATCGTTCGGTCCCGTGTTCCGCTTCGCGCCGACCGAGACAGGCGCGCACCGCTACAACCCGTTGACGCAGATCCGGCGTGGCGATGCCGAGGTGCGGGATACGCAGATCCTCGCTGACATGCTTGTCGATCCCGAAGGCGGTCTGCGGGAACGCTCGCACTGGCAGCTGCGCGCGTTCGAACTCCTGGTGGCAACCATCCTCTGGACCCTTTACGCCGAGCAGACGAAATCACTGGCGCGCGTCGCCGAGCTGCTCGCGGATCCCCAGCGTCCGGTTCTCGACCTGCTCGAAGCGATGCTCGCGCGCCCGATTCGCAATGGCGCGCCGCATCCCGTCGTCGCGGCGGGCGCCCGGCAATTGCTGGACATGGCGGAAGCCGAGCGCTCCGGCGTCGTGTCGACGGCGCTCGGCTATCTCGCGCTCTACCGCGATCCGGTCCTCGCCCGCGCAACCGAGGTGTCGGATTTCTCGATCGAGGACATCATCACCGGGGCGCGGCCGGTCTCGCTCTATCTTGTGATCCCGCCCGAAGAGATTTCGCGCCTCAAGGCGCTGCTGCGCCTCGTCCTCAACCAGATTCTCAAGCGGCTGACCGAGATCGCCGGGCATCGTCAGGGGATGGGTCACGGCGCCGGCCGCCGCGTGCTCCTCATGCTCGACGAGTTCCCTCAGCTCGGAAAGCTCGACTTCTTCGAGCACGCCCTCGCCTACATCCGCGGCTACGGAATCAAGGCCTGCCTCGTTGCGCAGTCCCTCAACCAGATCGCTCAGGCCTATGGCGAGAACTCCTCCATTCTCGACAACGCGCACATTCGCGTCGCCTTCGCCTGCAATGACGAACGCACGGCCAAGCGCATCTCGGACATGCTCGGACAGACGACCGAGACCCGCTCGCAGATGAACTATGCGGGATCGCGCATGGCGCCCTGGCTGGGGCACACCATGGTCTCGCGCCAGGAAGTCCCTCGTCCGCTGCTGACGCCGGGCGAGGTCATGCAGCTGCCGGCCTCGGATGCGCTCGTGCTCACGGGCGGCTCGCCGCCGATCCGCGCGCGCAAGGTCCGGTATTTCGAGGAACCGGTGTTCCGCTCTCGCCTGCGTCCCGCGGCGTCTCTTCCGCCCGTGCGGGGCCCCGGCGTGCCCACACACTGGGATGGGCTCCGGGCGCCCGCTCCCCCGCCCGCCGCTCCCGCTCCTTCCCAGACTGCTCGCCCGGCCGTCCGGCCAGCCGCACGCCCCACCGCCCGCCGCCCGGCCACGACGCCAAACCAGAAGTCATTCGACTTCACGACGGTCGCCCAGTCCGCCGAGCCGCCGCCGCCTGCGCAGCAGCAGACCGCTGCGCAGTCCGAGCCTCTGGAAAATCAAGTGCTGGAGGGAGCGAACCCCGCGCGCGCCCTGTTCGGCTTCGACGACGACCTTCTCGATCCAACGGGACACTGAGGACCATGGCCCGCTGCAAAATCACCACCTATGTGACGCCGGACATCGCCGAGACGCTGAAGCGTGTCGCCGCCATCGACGACCGCAGCATGTCGGACATCGTCGAGGACGCCATCGTGCGCCGTCTCATGGCAACCGATCGCGGCGCGGAGCATGCCGCTATCGTCGCGAGCCTCGGCCAGGTGTCGCGCCGGCTGCTCGCGATTGAACGGAACCTCGAGACACACTTCGAATTGAGCGCGCAAGCGGCGCGCTTCCTGCTGAGCGTCACACCGGAGATTCCGGAAGCCGACAGGCCTACCTGGAGCGCGCGCGGCCGCGATCGGCTCGATAACATGCTCTCGGTCGTGGTCGCCAAACTCGCCGGCGGCCGCTCAACCCTGCAGGCCGCCTACAACGCACCTGAAACCGGTGACGTCCAGCCGGCAGCTCACCAGGAGGCCACGACATGAGCATGTCCCCTCCGGAATCCGCCCGCGGCCTCGCCATGCTTATGACGGCGCTCGGGCCGTCGATCGCAGCCATGCTCGATGCGCCCGACACGATCGAGGTCATCGCCAATCCCGACGGCCGCCTCTGGCTCGAGCAGGTCGGTAAGGGCCGCATTGCAACGCCTCACCGGCTGGAGGCCGCCGAAACCGAGCGTGTCATCCGGCTGGTTGCGACCCTGACAGGCGCCGAGGCCAACCGCGACACGCCGATCGTCTCGGCCGAGCTGCCGCCGCGCGGCGAACGGTTCGAGGGCGTGTTGCCGCCCGTCTCGCGTGGGCCGTGCTTTGCCATCCGCAAGCCGGCAAGCCGGGTCTTCACGCTCAACGACTATGTCCGCTCAGGCGTCATGACGGTCGACCAGGCTGCAGAACTTCGCGGCGCCGTGGCCAGGCGGGCCAACATTATCGTGGCGGGCGGCACTGGCTCGGGCAAGACGACGCTCGCCAACATGCTGCTCGATGAAATCGCCCACCTGGGTGAGCGGGTCGTCATCCTTGAAGACACACGCGAGCTGCAATGCGCCGCGGAGGACGTCGTCGCCCTGCGCACCCAGCCAGGCTCGGTCTCCCTGTCGGATCTCGTGCGCTCGACGCTGAGACTGCGTCCGGACCGGATCGTCGTCGGCGAGGTACGCGGACCCGAGGCGCTCGATCTCCTGAAGGCCTGGAACACGGGTCATCCCGGCGGCATCGCGACCCTGCACGCCAACTCGGCCCACGCCGTCTTCGCCCGCCTCGAACAGCTCACCATGGAGGTCTGCGAGACGCCGCCGCGTGCGCTCATCGCGGAAGCCATCGACCTCATCGTCTTCATCGAGCGCGGCGGGCCTGCCGGCCGCCGCATCCCCGAGATCTATGCGCCGAAAGCCGCCAGGCCCCGGCGCCAAGACCCCGTCGCGCGAGGGGGACACGCGCACAACACCACAGCAAGGAGTGACCAATGACCAGACAGGGACTAGGGCGCACGTTCGTGCGCCTTGCTGGAACCGGCGCCGTTGCCGTCATAATGACAGGGGCAGCCCACGCCGCCACCGCCGGCGGCGGTATGCCGTGGGAAGGCCCGCTGACGGCGGTAATGGATTCCATCACCGGTCCCGTCGCGCGGATCATCGCCATCCTGATCATCGTCGCAACGGGTTTCACGCTCGCCTTCGGCGATGTCGGCCAGGGCTTCAAGAAGCTGCTGCAGATCCTGTTCGGTCTCGCGATCGCCTTCGCTGCGGCGAGCTTCTTCCTGCCGCTTGTCGGCGGCGGTGGCGCCCTCATTCCCTAGGAGAGCACGATGCAAGATCCGAATCGCAGGGATATCAGGGATGTCCCGGGCTTTCTGGCGCCGGTCCGCCAGGCGCTCACCGCTCCCCTTCTCATGGGCGGGGCGCCGAGGTCCTACGCCATCCTCAACGGGACGCTGGCGGCCATCATCGCCTTCGCCGGCGCCATCGTTCCAGGGATCCTGCTTGGCGTGGCGGGGCATGTGCTCGGCGTCATGCTCGCGCGCCGCGACCCTGACGCCGTCGAGGTGCTTCAGCGCGCCATGCGCATCCCCAACCGTCTCGAGGACTAGCCGCCGCGCCGCTCCTGGTCCGACCGGGCCGATCATCACGGATAGAAGACATGTTCAGTTTCGCTCCCTACGCTCACACGCCAAACCGCCTCGAAGACTATCTGCCCTGGGCGATGCTCGTGGCCCCCGGCGTGGTCCTCAACAAGGACGGCTCCTTCCAGACGACGGTGCGATTCCGTGGACCCGATGTCCGATCTTCGACGCCCGAGGAGCTGGTCTCGTTCACGGCGCGCGCCAACAACGTGTTCCGGCGCCTCGGACGCGGCTGGGCGGTCTACATCGAAGCCGATCGCCGCGAGATCACGGATTATCCCGGCGGCGCGTTCGAGGATGACCTCTCGCGCCTGATCGACTCGGAACGCGCGGCAGCCTTCGAGCAGTCGGGCTCGCAGTTCGAGACGATCCACCATCTGACACTGCAATGGATCCCGGCGCCTGATTCGAGCCGCAAGGCCTCCGCCTCCTTCTTCGAGGCGGATCAAGCGAAGAAGGTCCCTGCCGCGACGCCACCGAGCGCCGGGACAGCAAAGCCGGGGAAGGCCGCCGAGCGCGCCAATTCTGATCGTATCAGGCTCGACCGCCGCGTTGCGCGTGACGCCCTCGAGACCTTCCAGCGCGCCGTTACCCAGGCCTTCGGCATGTTCGAAGGCGTGGTCGCCGACTTTCACCGTCTCGACGATGACGAGACGCTGACCTACCTCAAGGGTCAGGTCTCTCCGTCCCGCGCCGCCATCCGTGCGCCGGCCGCCGCCGCCTTTCTCGACGGCTGCCTGTGCGACGCGCCGCTCATTGGCGGCGTCTCGCCCCAGCTCGGCGGCCGCCATCTGCGTGTGCTCACCATCAAGGGCTTCCCACCTTTCACCTATCCCGGCGTGCTCGACGACCTCAATGCGGCGGCGATGACCTATCGCTGGATGACCCGCTACCTCTGCCTCGACAAGGAGGAGTCCGAACGCGAGCTCGTCAAATGGCGCAGGCTCTGGTTCTCCAAGCACAAGTCGATGGGAGCGCTAGTCAAGGAGATGCTGACCCGGGAAGCGGCCACGTTCGCCGACCCTGACGCCATCGCGAAATCCGAGGAAGTCGACGACGCGCTTCAGGAGCTTGGCTCGGAGCTGATCGGGTTCGGCTTCATGACGTCAACGCTCGTCGTCATGGGCGCGACCGCCGCGGAGGCCGACGAGAAACTGCGCGTTGCCGAGCGCATCATCGCCTCGCGAGGCTTTTCCGCTGTGGCCGAAAGCCTCAACGCGGTCGAGGCCTGGCTCTCAAGCCTCTCGGGCCATGCGTGGGCGAATGTCCGCCATCCGATGGTCTCGACGCTGAACCTTACCCATGTCGCGCCGCTGTCGACGGCGTGGGCGGGCGACGTTCGCAACAAACATCTGGACGGCCCGCCACTCGCCATCGTGCGGACGGACGGATCGACGCCCTTCCGCCTCGACCTCCATGTCGGCGATGTCGGCCACACCATGGTGGTGGGCCCGACCGGCGCGGGCAAATCCGTGCTTCTCTCTTTTCTCGCCCTGCAATGGCGGCGCTACCCGGGCTCGCAAGTCTTCGTCTTCGACAAGGGAGGATCGGCGCGCGCTGCTCTCCTCGGCATGGGCGGCGCAGCGATCGACCTCGGCGGCGACGGCGTTGCAGCCTTCCAGCCGCTCGCCCGCATTGACAGCCCGCAGGGACGTGCTGACGCCCTCAGCTGGATCATGACGATCCTGGCGCAGGAAGGCCTGCCCGACACGCCCGATATCAAGGAGCCGGTCTGGTCGGCGCTGGGCAGCTTGCAATCTGCTCCGCCCGAACAGCGCCACCTCACCGGTCTGCGGCTGCTCGTTCAGAGCGCCACGGTGCAGGCAGCTCTCCTGCCCTACACCCAGGAGGGCGCTATGGGCGGCGTCTTCGACGGCGCTGCGGACCGGCTTGAACTGGCCGACGTCGTGCTTTTCGAGATGGAAGAGATCATGGCGCGGCCCAAGGCGGCCGCCCCGGCCCTGCTGCATCTGTTCGACCGGCTTGAAGAGCGTTTCGACGGCAAGCCGACGCTTCTGATTCTCGATGAGGCCTGGCTCTTCCTCGACTCACCCATCTTTGCCGCGCGCATCCGCGACTGGCTGAAGACACTGCGCAAGAAGAATGTCGCGGTGGTGTTTGCGACGCAGTCCCTGGCCGACATCGCCGATAGCGCCATTGCGCCGGCTCTTATCGAATCATGCCCGACACGCATCTACCTGCCGAACGAACGCGCATTCGAGCCGCAACAGCGGCAGGCCTATGAGCGGTTCGGGCTCAACGAGACCGAGATCGACCTGATCGCCACCGCCCAGCGCAAGCGGCACTACTATTATGCCAGCCCCAAGGGCCGCCGTCTGTTCGAACTGGCGCTGGGGCCCGTCGCGCTCGCCTTCTCGGCCGCGTCGGATCCGGCCGCACGCGCGGTCATCGCAGCGCTCGAGCGCAAGCCCTCCCGCACGCCGTTCTGGCGCCGCTTCCTGCGCGCCCGCCAGCTCGACTGGGTGCTCGAGGCGATCGATGCGTCCGAAACCGCCCACCCTGATTCCACCACGTCCCAACCCCTGGAGACTGTCTGATGTCCCGTAAATCGATCGACGCTGTCATCCGCGCCTTGCTTGCGACTGTTGCAATCGTTCCGGTCATTGCCGCGCCTGCCCAGGCGCAGCTCACTGTCATCGATCCCGCCAACCTGATCCAGACCGCGCTCAACGCTGCGCGCGCCCTGCAGCAGATCAACAACCAGGTGACACAGATCACCAACCAGATCCGCCAGCTCGAAAATGACGCCAGGAATCTTGCCAACCTCGGCAGGACGTTCGCGCCAGACCTGATGGCCAAGCTCGGCGAGCTGGACACGCTGATCAACGAGGCGCGCGGTCTCGCCCTGCAGGTCAGCGAGACTCGCGCCGCCCTGGAGACCCTCTACACTGGCGACTATCGGAACACCGACGTGGCGTCCCGCGCGCAGCTCGCGGCCCAGCAGATCGACAACACCCGCTCGGCTCTCCAGACCTCGCTCCTGATGCAGGCGCGGGTCACCGAGCAGCTCGGCGACGACGAGCGTATCCTGTCCGCGCTTGCTGACGCGAGCGCCAACGCCACGGGCGCTCTCTCGGCGCAACAGGCCACCAACGAGCTGCTGGCCTTCCAGGTCCAGCAGAGCATGCGCCTGCAATCCCTGCTGGTCGCGCAATCCCGCGCCGAAGCTCTGACACGCGCCCGCGACATGGAAGCGCTCGCTCAGGCGCGCGCTCAGCACGCGCACTTCTTCTCCGGGGCGCAATCCGCACACCCCGGCCGGCCGCCTTGGAATTGAAGAGGCGAGGACACAGGCCCATGAGGGGGACGCCATGAACGACTTTTCCGCCATCGACGGCTTTCTGAACACCTTCATCACCTACATCGACTCAGGCTTCGGCCTGATCTCGGGGGATGTGACCTCGCTGGCCGCCATCCTCGTCGTGATCGACGTCACGATCGCGGCGCTGTTCTGGGCCTGGGGCCAGAATACCGACATCATCCAGAGCCTAGTGAAGAAGACGCTCTACGTCGGTGCGTTCGCCTTCATCTTCGGCAACTTCGCCATGCTGTCGACGATCATCTTCGACAGCTTCGCGACGCTTGGCCTCAACGCCTCCGCCGCCAGCTTCAGCCCGGCCGATCTCCTGAAGCCAGGCCTTGTCGCCGCCGAGGGCCTGGCCACGTCGCGGCCGATCTTCGACCATATCGGCGCGATCGCGCCGGGTCCGGTCGAATTCTTCGGCAATCTCACCGAGGTGATCCTGCTCTGCCTCGGCGGCATCATGGTCATCGCGGCCTTCTTCGTGCTGTCGATCCAGCTCTTCGTCCTGATCGTCGAGTTCAAGATCACCACGCTGGCCGGCTTCGTGCTGGTGCCCTTCGCTTTCTGGCGGCAGACGACCTTCCTCGCCGAGCGCGTCCTCGGCAACGTCATCTCTTCGGGGATCAAGGTCCTGGTGATCGCCGTGGTGATCGGCATCGGCTCGACCATGTTCTCGACCCTGCGGACAGCCCTCTCGCCGGACGACATGACGATCGAACAGGCCTTCGCGGTTGTGCTGGGCGCCCTCACCCTGATGGGTCTCGCCATTTTCTGCCCCCGCATCGCCGCCGGCCTCGTCTCCGGCGCCCCACAATTGTCGGCTGGGGCCGCCGCCGGCACGGCGATCGGCGTTGGCGCCGCGGGCGCTGGCGCGTTTGTCGCCGGGCGGGCAGCGGCCGGGGCGGCGGCAAGCGCCACCCGCGCCGCCGCCAATGGCGGAGCCTCCGCCGCCGGCGGCCTGCGCGCCGCCACCGCGCTCGGGGCCATGCGCACCGGCCTGTCGGGCCCGATCGCCGCCCCGCTCAACGCCGCCATCGGCCTCGGCGCCAGCGCCGCCGGCGGCTTGCGGCAGGGCGCCGGCCGGATCGCCGCACATTTCCGCACCCGGGGGATCAACGGCGCTCGCGCCGTCACCGCCGCTGCCGGCGCAGTCAGCCCGGCACCAGCTGCCGCCGGCGCCGGATCCGGTCCGGCATCCGGCCAACCGGCCTGGGCCCGCCGTTTCCGCCAGACCCAGGCCATGCGCGAGGGCGCCCTTGTCGCCGCCCACACGCTCGGCGCCGGCGACGGCGGCGGCGCCTCCGAAGGCCCCAATCTCAAGCAGAGGGAGTAGACCATGTTCACCGCACCAGGCTTCGTATCCGGCCGATCATCGCGCCTCCAGAAAACTCCGGAACCGGAGACGCCCTACCGGCAGCCTCAGGAACTCTGGGACCGGCGCATGGGTTCCGCCCTTGCCCATTCCCGGACCTGGCGCACAGCCGCGTTCTGCAGCCTGGCCGTGTCCGCCGCCATGGCGGCCGGCGTCGTCGTCCTCGCCCTCCGGCCTGCAGCCGTCCCGTTCGTGATTGAAGCGAACGCGACAGGCGAAGCACGGCTCGTAGGCCCCGCCACGTCGGCCTACGAGCCGAGCGACGCCCAGCTGGCCTGGCACCTTGCGCGGTTCGTCGAGATGACACGCGGCCTGCCGTCAGACCCCATCGTGGTTCGCCAGAACTGGCTGAGGGCCTATGACTGGGCGACGCAGGGCGGCGCCCAGGCGCTCAATGCGATGGCGGAAGCCGACGACCCGTTTGGAAAGGTCGGCAAACGCACCGTCGCGGTCGAAGTGCTGTCCGTCGTGCGCGCCAGCCCGGACAGCTTCCAGCTGCGCTGGCGCGAAAGCACCTACACCAACGGCGCGCTGATCGACGTCGAGCGCTTCACCGGCGTCGCAACGATCGTCATCGATCCACCCACCTCACCTGAGCGTCTCTCAAAGAACCCGCTCGGGCTCTACGTCCATTCCTTCAACTGGTCCCGGGATCTCCAACAATGAACCGCCCCATGCTCTT
>DASYKO010000330.1:0-9010 GCA_035995285.1 Hyphomonadaceae bacterium
CCAGTCTTCCAGCTCATGCGCGGTCTGGTGCGGTTCTTCATCGTACTGGCCGAAGGCGTTGGGCAGGCCGGCGTTCGGGTAGGCGGCGACCAGCGTGTCCGCCACGCGCGCCATCTCGGCGATGTGCGGGCGCATCAGGTCGGCGCCGAGGGCGCAGTTGAAGCCGATGGCAAAGGGCTTCGCGTGCTTCACCGAATTCCAGAAAGCCTCGGCCGTCTGGCCCGAGAGCGTGCGGCCGGAGCGGTCGGTGATGGTGCCGGAAATCCAGATCGGCAGTTTCTCGAGGCCTTCGGCCTCAAGGTCCATGATCGCCTTGATCGCGGCCTTGGCGTTGAGCGTGTCGGTGATGGTCTCGATGAGGTAGAGGTCCACCCCGCCCTCATTCAGGGCCGAGATCTGGTCGCGATAGGCGTGATAGACCTGGTCGAAATCGACGAGGCGGGCGCCTGGATCGTTCACATCGGAGGACATGGACAGCATCTTGTTGAGCGGCCCGATCGAGCCGGCGACGAAGCGCGGTTTGTTGGGCTCTTTCTTGGTGATCTCGTCGGCGACCTTCCGTCCGATCTTCGCGCCTTCGAAGTTGATGTCGCGGACGGCCTGCTCGTCGAGCTTATAGTCGTCCTGCGCGATGATGGTGGCGGAGAAGGTGTTGGTCTCCGAGATGTCAGCGCCGGCGCCGAAATAAAGCCCGTGGAGTTCGGCTACGAGGTCGGGGCGCGTCAGGCACAGGATGTCGTTGTTGCCCTTGAGCTGGCCGGGATGATTCTTGAAACGCTCCGCGCGGAAATCCTCTTCCTGCAGGCCCTTCTTCTGGAACATGACGCCCCAGGAGCCATCGAGGATGAGGATGCGCTCTTTCGCGATCTTCTTCAGCGCGGCGATGCGGTCCTGGCGAGCGGTCATTGCTTTGCCCCTTGTTTCACGACTTCGGGTTTCGCGGCTTCCGGCTTGATCCCCAGCAGGCGGCAGGTCGAGAGCGACAGGCCGGCGCGGTTCATGGTGTAGAAGTGGAAATGATCGACGCCCTGCTCGCTCAGCTTGTTGCACAGGTCGGCGGCGACATGCGCGGTTACAAGATCGCGCGTCTCGGCGTCATCGTCGAGGCCGTCATAGAGCGCGGCGATGCGGGCGGGGATGGCGGTGGCGCACAGGTCCGCCATGCGCTTCAGGCCCTTGAAATTGGACTGCAGCATGATGCCGGGAACGATGGGCTGGGTGATCCCGGCAGCGCGGGCTGAATCGAGGAATTTGAAGTAGACGTCGGGATAGAAGAAGAACTGCGTGATGGCGCGCGTGGCGCCTGCATCGAATTTGCGCTTGAGATTGTCGATCTCGTGTTTCAGCGAGTTCGCATCGGGGTGCACTTCCGGGTAACAGCCGACGGAAATGTCGAAGTCGGCAATCTTGCGCGCACCTGCGATGAGGTCGGAGGCGTAAGGATAGCCGCCCGGATGCGGCTCATACTTCGCGCCGATGCCGGCGGTGGGATCGCCGCGCAGGGCGACGATGCGTTTGACGCCGGAATTCCAGTAGTCGTTCAGGACCTGATCGATCTCGCCCTTGGTGGCGGCGACGCAGGTGATGTGTCCCGCGGGCTTGAGCGAGGTCTCATCCGCCATGCGCTTGACGATCGAGTGCGTGCGCTCGCGCGTGGAGCCGCCGGCGCCGTAGGTGACGGAGACATAAGAAGGGTTCAGCGGCTCAAGCCGCCGCACGCTGTCCCAGAGCTTCTGCTCCATCTCGGGCGTCTTGGGCGGGAAGAACTCGAAAGAGACGCTTGGCGATTTCATGCGGCTGACCTCTTGCCCGCTTTTCCAGCTTCTTTCTGTGACTCGGCGGTCCAGACGGTGACGGCGACGCCCTTGTCGCCACCGGGCGACCGGAAAGTGCGAGCGGTGCGGACGGTGAGGCCCGCTTTCTCCGCCCAGCGCTGGAAGTCGGCCTCGGAGACGCCGAGATGGCGGTGGGCGTGCTCGACACGCAGGTGTTCGAGCGTGTGCGGGGCAAAGTCCACAACGATGAGCTTGCCGCCTGGGCGCAGCACGCGCGCCGCCTCGGTCAGGGCTCGACCGGGATCGTCGAGGAAGTGCAGCACTTGGTGGACAATCACGAGGTTTGCGCTGTGGTCAGCATAAGGCGCCGAAGTCGCATCGCCATGCCGGACCGAGGCGTTGGGAAACCCGGCAGCCTGCAGGTTGGAGCGCGCGACCGTGAGCATCTGGTGCGAGAGGTCGATGCCTTCGACGCGACGGGCGCGGCCGGCGAAGAGCGCGAGCATGCGGCCCGTGCCCGTGCCGAAATCCACGACAAGGTCGAACGGCCCCGGCCCGGCGGCACCGAGCACGGCTTTCTCGATGTCAGCCTCGGAATAGTGCAGCGAGCGCAGCTGGTCCCACTCCTCGGCGACGCGGGAGAAGTATTGTTCGGCGGCCTCGGCGCGCTCGCCCTTGATGGCGCGGAGCTGGTCGAAGTCGCGGCGGATGGAAGAGTCGTCTGCGCCGATCGATGCGTTGAGCGTGTCGACAAGGTCGCGCGCTGGGCCTTCGACCGGCAGGCGGTAGAAGACCCAGGCGCCTTCGGGGAGGCGTTCGACGAGACCAGCGGCGGTGAGCAGCTTCAGATTCCTCGACAAGGCCGGCTGGCTCTGGTTCAAGACCTGCGTCAGCTCGCCGACCGACAATTCGCCATGGGCCAGGAGCGCAAGTATCCGCGCCCGCGTCGGCTCCCCGGCCGCGCGCAGCTGCTGAACAAGCTTTTCCAAGCCTACGGCTTTCATATAATCATATAAACATATTGTTATACGATTTTCAAGCCCGGCCAATATCAGGTGGAAGTCTGGGAATTCCCCGGGTGCGATAGGGATTAGGGACAGTTTTGTACCCGTCTCACGCACAGTTTCGTGGACCGGGGGACACGCCTTGCAGATTGCTCTCTCTCATCAGGATCAAGGTGTTGATCCGGGTCGTTCTGGCCCTCATATCCTCGCCTCGACCGTGGAGACGTCTTTCCCATGAACCACACGCCGGCCGCTTTCCACGGTGCTGCCGCCTTGCTGGCGGTGATCTCGCTTTCGGCCTGCGCCACGACGCAGACCGCTGATCTGACCACGGACCCTTACGAAGGTTTCAACCGGCAGATGTTCGCGTTCAATGACGGGCTCGACAAAGCCGTGATCGAACCGGTCGCCAAAGGGTACCGAGCGGTCACGAACGAGCCGGTGCGCGCAGGCGTATCCAACTTCGTGAGCAATCTCGGCGAGCCCGTGACATTCGCCAACGAAGTGCTGCAGGGGAAGATCCCGCAGGCAGCGGGGACTGTCGGGCGTTTCGTGATCAATACGACCATCGGCATTGCAGGGCTTTTCAATCCGGCAAAGTCATTCGGCATAGAGCGCACGGATGAGGATTTCGGACAGACGCTGGGCGTGTGGGGCGTGGAGCCCGGGCCGTATCTCGTCCTGCCCTTCCTGGGCTCGAGTTCGCCGCGTGACCTCGCAGGCATGGGCGCGGACACGGCTCTGGACCCATTGAACTATGCGCAGTTCGACGGCGATGATGCGACCCGCGTCGGCATTCTGGTGCTCAAGGGCCTGTCCGGCCGCGAAGAGGCAATCGAGGCGATCGACGGCGTGCGCCAGCAGATCGACCCATATACGACCGCAAGGCGTTTCTATGTCAGGAACAGGGCCGCCCTGGTTGGAAACTCGGCCCCTGCGTCCCAACAAAACGAAAAACTGCCCGATTACGAACTAGACTTCTGATACGGGTGAACTGGAGGCTGTCATGAAAATGATGCGAATTCTCGCCGCTGCCGTGGTGCTCGGAACAACTGCGCCTGCAGCGATGATTGCGGCCGCGCCGGCGGCCTTCGCCGACAAGAAGTCGGAGGCCTATGTGCAGGCCAAGGCCGACGAAGTCCTGAAGGTGCTGAACGACAAGTCGCTAGGCGCCGATGCGCGCCGCGCCAAGTTCCGCGAATACATGAACCAGTTTGCACACATGCCCACGATTGCGCGCCGCGTGCTGGGCGCCGAGGGCCGCTCGCTGAGCGAGGCGGACTTCGACAAGTACTACAAGACTTTCGAGACCTACGCGATGGAGGTCTACGAGGTTCACCTCGACCAGTTCCGGGGCCAGGCGATCTCGGTCACCGGCTCGAAGGATGACGACGCGCGCCGCTCGACGGTGAACTCGGTGATCAAGAGCTCGCAGACCGGCAAGGACACCAAGGTCTACTGGGACGTGCTGGCGAGCCAGGACGGCAAGACCTACCGCGTGCGAGACGTGGGTATCGACCTCGGCGGCTCGATCCTCTGGCTGGCGCAGGACCAGCAGGCGCAGTTCGAGAGCTATCTCGGCCGCAACAATGGCGACGTGAACAAGCTGATCGCCAAGATCAATTCGATGATCGCCGACATGGAAGCGCGCAAGAAGGATGGGCGCGGCTCGGCCTACAAGGTCAACGGCTAGCTCGTTTTCACAACCCGAAAATCGGAAGGCGTGGAACCAAGGTTCCACGCCTTTTCCTTTTGGAGGCAGGGGTTATCGGCCACTTTGCCGCTGCCCCATGCTGCGAACGTCGCATCGACCCCGCGAGGTGGGTTGGGTAGTTCGTGGCCGCAGCCGAGACCGTTCTGAACTTGCGTCGGACTCGCCACAAGATAGGGCGCGACAGCGCTCTTCGGACGACGAAGAGACATCGCGATTGACGGGAAGGGCGAGCCGGAGGGGCTCGCCCTTTTCGTTTTCGGCACCTGCCGAAAGACCCTACTTGCCAGTAGGTTCGATGTGCGGCTGGCGCCGGCGCGGTTCGTCGACTTTCCAGACCAGCACGATCAGCGCAGCGATGATCGCCACGATGGTGGCGTAGAATGCCGCCTGGTAGCCCCAGATGAGGACGAGGCCTCCGCCGATCAGTGGGGCAAGCGCGCCCATGGCGCCCTCCGCGGTGTTGGAGAGCGCCATGCGCATCGGCACGTCGTGGTGATGGCCGTATTCGAGGACGATGTTGGTGGTCGACATCAGATAGCCCGACTGCGCCGCGCCGATCAGGAAGAAGGCGACCGCGAACGTCTCGATGGAATGGGACATCATCAGTGCGGCCACGCCGACCAGGTTGATCGCCATCGCGATGACCAGCGTGGAGCGGAAACCCTGATGGTCGCCGAGATAACCCCAGATCAGGTTCGAGACCGTATCCGCCGCCATGTAGGCAAAGGAGAGGATGGCGAGGGTGGCGCCGAATTTCACAGCATCGCCTTCGGCCGTGATGCCGAGGACGGAGGCGGCAAAAAGGAAGAAGAAGGGCTGGCCGATACGCGCACCCATGGCGAGGGAGCGGGCGACCATGAACCAGGCAAAGCCCTTGTCTTCCCGCAGGAGGTTCGGGAAATCCTTCACCCGTTCGCGAAGACCCTTCTTTTCCCTGACCGTGGGAGACTCGGGCTCGCGCATCATGATCTGGAGCGCTGATAGGCCGAGACTGGTGAGGACAAAGGCGACGCCGAATGTTGTTGCATAGCCATTGCCCAGCACTTGGTTGGCGACCAGCCATGAACCGGCGAAGTAGGACAGCACCGCAGCGATCATGCCGCCGGTGAGATTGCGCCAGGCCTGCAGGCGTCCGCGCAGGCGTTTGGGAATAACTTTCGCAAGCAGCAGCTGGAAGGCGACGCGCTGCGGGCCCTGGAAGAAGCCGAGCATGAAGAGGAAGATGAGCGCCAGCGTCAGCGCCCAGGAGCCTTCGAGAAACCAGCCGGACAGGGCCAGTCCCGCGATCTGCACGCGCATCAGCGTGCCGAGCCAGACGGAGACCGGCAGGATCTTCTTGCGGTGTTCGATCTGCGCCGCGCCGATGATGGGCGAGACGATGGAGCCAAGCTGCTGCAGCGACGTGCCGATGCCGACCCAGGCGTCCGATCCCGAGATCGAGTGGATGTAGGCGGGCACAAACGTCGGGGTGTTGACCAGCCGGAAGCCGGTCATGCCCAGCATGCCGTGGATGTAGTGGCCGAGATAGTTGCGCTTGAGGTTGTCCTCGACGAAGCGGTCGTAGGTGGCCTGCGGGCTGGCAAAAGAAGGATCGGCACGGGCAACAGGCGCAGTCGCTGCGCCCTTCCCTTCACCCCCCACCGGGCCCTCCACCGGCTTGTCCAAGACTCGCATCTCCGCGCGAGGCCCTGCGACTGATTCCGGGGTCCGCTCAAGGGCTTCTATGCCCTGATGGCCTCTCTCCGGAAGTGCGGCGCGTTGCAGCGTTCGCATTTCTCCGCCGCCTGCATGCATTCCCGCCTAGATACCCTGTTGACTTTGACGCTCCGGAAAACCCGCAGGCCGTCCTCCTTGTTCAACCTCAAGGAGACTTCCATGACCACCAGACGCATATTTCTCGCCGGGGCTGCAGCCATCGGCGCCGCCAGCCTTGCCCAGCCGGCTTTTGCCCAGATTCACAGGGCCAGGATCCAGGGCTCATGCATCCGCACCAAGGACGGCACGGACATCTATGTGAAGGACTGGGGCTCGGGCCCCGCCGTGGTGCTGAGCCATGGCTGGCCGTTTCATGCCGACAGCTGGGACTTCCATGCCGCAAAGCTGGTCGAGGCAGGCTATCGCGTCGTGAGCTTCGATCGCCGCGGCTTTGGCCGCTCGAGCCAGCCGGGCTGGGGCTATGACTTCAACACCTTTGCCGACGATCTCGATCTCGTCATGCGCTCGGCCGATGTGTGGAACGCAACCCTGGTCGGCTTCTCAATGGGTGGTGGAGAAGTCGTCCGCTACGTGACACGGCACAACGCCAAGTCGAAGCGGGTGAAGAAACTCGTGATCATCGGCGGTGCGGCGACGCTGCTGCTCAAGACGCCAGACAACCCCAATGGCATGGACGCCTCCGCCTTCCAGAGCATCAAGGACGGCGTGGCGGCGGACCGGCCAGGCTTCTTCTCGACCTTCCTGCGTGACGTGTTCTACGACGCGGCCAACGCGAAGACACACAAGGTGACGCCGGAGATCATCGACTGGTCGGTCGATATGGCAATGGAGGCGGGATTGCTGCCGACGCTGGCGTGCGTCGATGCCTTCTCGAAGGAGGATTTCCGGCCGGAGCTTTCCTCGATCTCAATCCCAACACTGCTGATCCATGGCACGGCGGACATACCCGTGCCGATCGACATCTCGGCTCGCTATGCGGCCAAGGCGATCAAGGACGCTAAGCTGATCGAGTATGAGGGTGCGTCACATGGCATCCTTGTGACGGAGCGGACAAGGTGACGGCGGATCTTCTGGAGTTCCTGAAAGCGTAAGCCCCGAGGGAAAGCAAAATCGGACGTGGCTTTACAGCCACATCATATCCATGGCGTGGGGTAGGAAATCGCCCCGCGCCTGTTTCCGTGATGACCCACGTGAACAAACGTCGATTGCCCTTTGTTGCGTCTGCAATAGGGTCCGCCGCGGATCGGCTCATCTCGAATCTTCGGGAAGCGCCGCGCGGGAGATACGGGAAACACCATGAAGAAGCCGCTTCTTTCTCTTGTTGCTGCGCTATTACTGGCAGCGCCTGCTATCGGCCAGGGAGCGCCCAAGCCATCTCCCGAACAGCTCGCCAAGACATATGAGGAGGACCAGCTCTCGCTCGAGAAGTGCGGCGTGCCGCGCAATGCGGCTGACGATTATCGCCCCGCGCCACTGACGGCGGACCAGACGCGCGCGCCGCGTCTCAAGAGCTCGCAGGGCTTCAAGGTGGATGTGGTGGCCTCCGGCCTGCCGAATGCGTGGGGACTCGCCTTCCTGCCGTCGGGCGACATGCTGGTGACGATCCGCGGCCAGGGCCTCAAGACGGTATCGCCCAAGGGCGTCGTCTCCGACCTGATCACCGGCACGCCGGCGATCAAATCCTCGATCGCGCTGTTCGGCATGCACGACGTGGCGGTCGACAAGGATTTTGCGAAGAACCGCACGGTCTATCTCGCCTACATCACCACGCCGGAAGGCGGGGTGCTGTCCGGTTATCTCGCGCGCGCGAAACTGTCGGCGGATGAGAAGAGCTTGACCGACTACAAGGTCCTGAAAGAGGGGGCCGGCTTCGTTCCGCGCCGCATCCTTCAGGCGAAGAACGGCACGCTGATGGTGATCACGGCCGACATCATCACGCCCTACCGCGCCGCCCAGTCGATGTTCAGCCCGAACGGCAAGGTTCTGCGGATCAACACCGACGGATCGATCCCGAAGGATAATCCGTTCGTGAAGATCGAGGGCGCCGACCAGTCGATCTATGCGCTCGGCGTGCGCGACCCCCAGGGTGTGGCCTTCAAGCCGGGCACCAACGATCTCTACATCAACGAGAACGAGCCGCGCGGCGGGGACGAACTCAACCTCATCAAGGCCGGCAAGGATTATGGCTTCCCGATCATCAGCTATGGCCGGGACAATGACGGCAAGCTCTTGAACAACGGCCTCACCAAGCTCGACGGCATGGAACAGCCGATCCATTTCTGGACGCCCTCGGTCGCGTTCTCTGGCCTCACCTTCTACACGGGAGCCAAGCTTCCCGGCTGGAAGAACTCGATCTTCATGGGCGGACTCTCGGGCATGCAGCTGGTGCGCCTGGAACTCGATGCCAAGGGCCGCGTGATCGGCGAAGAGAAACTGTTGCGCGACCGATGCGAACGCGTCCGCGACGTGCGGCAGGGGCCGGACGGCCTGCTCTATCTCGTGATCGATGCGCCGGACGGAAAAATCCTTCGGATCTCTCCGAACTAGGCTCGCCTCGATCCATGGACGGCTCACAAACAGAGTGCGTGCTCCTGCATCACGCGCGTTGACGGGACGCGTGCGCCTTGCGACTCTGCGCGTCGAGGCATCCTGCCCTTCTACGTCCGTTGTCGATCCTGCGACGGAACAAACAATGTCTATCTTTGAACCCGTCCGGCCTGCGGCCGGAGGGTTCCGTAAGGTACGAGGGGCGGGATGTCCTCAGAGGGGGATAGCACACTTAGCGACAAGGCTCAGCGCGA
>DASYKO010000331.1:0-18232 GCA_035995285.1 Hyphomonadaceae bacterium
TTCGCGAATTCGCGGGCGAGTTCGGTCTTGAGCGCATCGGCGTTCGCCATGCGCTGGGGCAGCGCGGCGAAGCGTGGATCGGTGGCGAGATCGGCGCGGCCGAGCGCGTTGCAGAGGCGCTCATACTGTTCCGGCTGGACGACGCCGAGCGATATGTCCTTGCCGTCGGCGCAGGCGAAGACGGAGGCGGTGGGCTGGCCGCTATAGCCGGTGTTGCCGGTGCGGGGCATGCCCTGGCCGGTGACGAGATACGGCGTGGCAGCGGAGGCCATGAAGACGAGCGAGGCATCGAACATGGCGACGTCAATGAGTTGCCCCTGCCCTGTCTGCTGGCGGCGCAGGATGGCCATGGTGATGGCGAGGGCGGCGAGCGTGCCGGTGTAGGTGTCGACGGCAGGGAAGCCAACGCGCATGTAGGGGGCGTCGGGCTCGCCATTGAGGCTGGTCATGCCGCTGGTGGCCTGCACGATGTTGTCGATCGCGGGATAGTCGCGGCGCTCTCCCGTCTGACCGTAGCCGGAGACGGAGCAGAAGATGATGTTGTCACGCAGCGCCTTGCAGGCCTCATAGCCGAGGCCGAGGCGCTGCATCACGCCGGGGCGGAAATTTTCCAGCACAATGTCGCACGAACTGACAAGGCGCTTTGCAGCTTCGAGGCCTGCGGGGGATTTGAGATCGAGGGCGAGGGATTTCTTTCCGCAGTTGGCGGCGATGAAGCCGGGGGCCATGCCGTCATAGCGGCGGTCGGGACCGTAATTGCGCATGGGATCGCCGCGGCCGGGGGATTCGACCTTGATCACCTCGGCGCCGTTGAGGGCAAGGAAGTGAGACGCGAAAGGGCCGGCCATGACATGGCTGAAGTCGGCGACGCGGATGCCCTTCAGGGGTTGGGTCATGAGGCGCTTCCGGCCTTTGCGCTTGGGGCCTTGCCGCAGCCGGGATCGGCGCCGGAATTGATGCTGGCGATGACGGCCTGCATACGGCGGTAGATGGGATCGCCTGTTCCCTCAGCGGTGTGGAGGCGGGCGGCTTCGGACGCGGCGCGCTCGTTGTAGAGCGTATCCAGCTTCGTCTGGTCGGCGGCGTCGAAGTCTAGGAAGGTGATGCCGTTGGCGGCGCCGAACTTCACGCCCACGGCCTCGGCCTTGGTGATCTCGGTGAGCATCGCCTGTTCCCAGACCTTGCGGCTTTCATCGAGGACGGCGCGCTCTTCGGCTGAGAGCTTCGCCCATGTCTTTTCCGAGATGGCGCGGGAGGGATAGGCGCCGCGGGCGAAACGGACGCTGGAGAAGTTCTTGGCGACCTCGTTGAAATGCATGCTCTGCAGCGCATCGGCGGGGGCGACCACGCCATCGATGACGCCTTTGGCCAACGCGGAATAGACCTCGCCCATCGGCATGTTCACCGGATCGGCGCCGAGTTCGGCGAGGACGGGCGTGAGTTCGGTGGGCGCGCGCAGGCGCAGGCCGTTGAAGTCGGCGAGAGAGCGCACGGCGCGGCTGCGTGTGAGGACGCCGGGAAAATTGCCACCCTGGACGGCGAGAATTTTCAAGCCCTGCGTCTCGGCGGAGAAGTCGGGGAATTCACGGGCGATGCAGTCATAGGCGGTGAGCTGGTCCTGGTAGGATTTGACCCCGCCATAGAAGCCGGCCTGCGTGCGCAGGACGTGGGCGCCGCCGCGCGCGTAGATAGGCGTGATGAGGCCGATGTCGACGACGCCGTGGCGGACTTCGATCATCGAATGGTCGGATGAGAGGACGGCGCCGGCCCAGAAGGGTTTTATCTTCAGACGGCCCTGCGAACGCTGCTCGACGAATTTCATCCAGGCGATATCGGCGCGGCTGAACGGGTGTGTTGGCGCGTAGGGGGAGCCGTAGGTGAGCACCGTCACTCCGGCGGGCGGCGGCGCGGAACAGGCGGTGAGGCAGAGGGCCAGGAGGCATATGAGCTGTTTCATCGTCACGCTCCCAATATCTGCGGTAGCCACAGCGCGATGATCGGGAAGGCGATGAGCAGGGCGAGGTGGATGAAGTCTGCGGCGAGGAAGGGAAGGACGCCGGAGAAGATCTTCATGACGCTGACGTCGCGGGCGATGCCGTGGATGACGTAGATGTTCATGCCGACGGGCGGGTGGACGAGGCCGATCTCCATCGTGCGCACGAGGAAGATGCCGAACCAGACGGGGCTGAGGCCGTGGCTTTCGATCACAGGGAGGAAGATGGGCGTGGTCAAGAGCATGATGCCCATGCCGTCGATGAAGGTGCCAAGCACCAGCAGGATCACCGCCATGCCGATGACGGCGCCGAGTGCGCCGCCGGGTAGTGCATCGACGAGGCGGGAGACGAAGGCGGCGAAATCGGTGGCGCTGACGAAAGCGGAGAACACCAGCGCGCCGATGATGACGAGGTAGATCATGCCGGCGGTCTGCAGCGTCTTCATCAGGGCGTCGATGAGCATGGCTTTCGACAGCTTCTTGCGCCAGGCCGCGATGCCGAGCGCGCCGATGGCGCCGACGGAGGCGGCTTCGGTAGGCGTGAACCAGCCGATCATGATGCCGGTGAGCACGCCGAGGACGAGCACGACGATGTCTGCGATGGCGCGCAGGGCCTTGAAGCGCGCGGCCCAGTTGGCGCGGGGTTGGGCCGGGCCTAGTGCGGGATTGCGGAGGCAAAGGAGGAAGATGACCAGCATGTAGAATGCGGCTTGCGATAGCGCGGGCACGATGCCGGCCATGAAGAGTTTGCGGATCGACTGCTCGGCGATGACGCCGAAGACGATGAGGGCGGCGCTGGGCGGGATCAGGGAGCCGAGCGTGCCGCCGGCGGCGAGCGCGCCGGTGGCCAGCTTGGGATCGTAGCCAGCCTTACGCATTTCCGGCACGGCGACGAGGCCCATAGTAGCTGCCGTGGCAAGGCTGGAGCCGCTGACGGCGCCGAAGCCGGCGCAGCCGATGATGGAGGCGAGCGCAAGGCCGCCGGGCTTATGTCCGATGAATTTTGCTGCGGCGTCGAAGAGGAGAGATGAGACGCCTGCGGAGAACAGGACATTCGCCATCAGGAGGAAGAGCGGCAGGACGCCGAGTTCGTAGCGGGATGCGGTCTCCCACGCGACGACGCCGCTTTTGATGATGGCGGCTTCGGGCGAGATGACGAGGGCAAGGCCGATGACGCCGATGAGGCCGAGCGCCACGCCGATGGGCGCGCGGGCGAGCAGCAGCGCGATGACCGCGAGGAAGCCGAGACCGCAGATAAGCTCCGGCGACATCATTCGCCGTGGCCTCCGCGCTCGGAAGGTTTGACCACGAAGACCTGGATGGCGAAGCCGACTGCTGCGATGGCGAGGCAGGCGATAAAGACGATGCGCAGCCAAGCGAGCGGGATGGACAGGAGTTCGGTGCGTTCATCCCCGTTCCATAGATCGGCTGCGAGCCATGCGGCGCCCGCAGCGAGTGCGAGGACGAAAAGCACGCTGAGGAGCGCTGCACAGCGCAGCATCAGGGACTGGCCGCGTGGACCGAGCATCTGGTGGAGAAGGTCGACTGCCGCATGGGCGCGCTTCAGCGTCGCGACGGAGATCGCGCAGGACGAGAGAAGCACCACGCAAGCCTGGGAGAGTTCGATGGAGCCGGTGAGAGGCAGGCCGGTGTGACGGCCGATCACGGCGAGGCCGTCGACGAGCATCGCGCCGATGAGCCCGATCGAGCCTACGGCGAGAAGACCCAACACGACGGGATTCCGCCCGGTCACCCTGCACGCCTCCCCTCACCGCTCTCTATGACGGCGTCAGCGCAGCTTCGTTGAATTCAGAATAGTTTGCAATTCAACATATATGTTATTTGCGGTCAGGCTACTTCTTGGAGGTCCGCTTCTGCGGTTCTCCCGCCTCTGCGAGCGCGGCGTCGATCCGGTCGAGCAGGCGGCGCAGGTCGGCGAGGCCCTTGGGGCCGAGGGCGGCGCGGACCGGGGCCTCGTTTGCGAGCGCGAGTTCCTCTAGCCGGGCAAGCTCGCGCGAGCCCGCTGGCGAGATGGACAGGGAATGCTTGCGCCGGTCTTGCGCGTCGCGCGTGCGCTTGGCCCAGCCATTGGCCTCCAGCGCATCGATCAGGGCGACGACGGTTGCACGGTCCATACCGATCTGCGCGGCGAGCTCCGTCTGGGACAAGCCGGGATTGGCGCGGATGAGGGCCAGCGCCGAGAACATGCCAGGGTTCACCTCGGCGCGCGCGATCAGCATCTTGAAGCGCCGCGACATCTCGTTCTGGATGCGGCGGAAGCGGAAGCCGATCAGTGTTTCAACCACACCCATGCTGAGCTGGCGCGAGGAGGCGCTCACGGTGTCATCGATATCGTCGGCCAAACTGCTCTCCCTCGCGCACGTCTCACGCGCGCCTTGATTCGACCCGGTCAACCAGAAAACGCGATACGGCGCCAACCATATCTTCGTGTCGCCAGCGTGTTGCATCCACCATGTCGGCGGCGATCTCGAAAACGGGCACGCCTGCTGCTTCAAGCGCCTTCTTGGTGATCTTCGTGCCGCTGACGGAGAGTCGGTTTGTCTCGGGCTGCAGGATCACGCAGGCGTCTATGCCGCAGGCCTTCGCCTCGCTCACCATCCACTCATTCATCCACGGCGGAAGATGCAGCACCTCGTTCATGCCGCAGATCCGGCTGGCGAGGGCGCGCAGCGGCTGATCGAGGCCGTAGCGTGTGTACTTCGCGTGCGCGAATGGCAGGTACATCGACCAGACGAAGACCGCGCCGTGGCGTTCTTCCAGCGCATTGTAGAAGCCCGGATCGTGCCAGAGGCCTGCCCCGATCCACATCAGGCGGATCTTTTCCTTGCCCACCGTGCCGGCGCCTTCGGCGACACGGGCCTTCACTTCGTCGCGGAACTTGCGGGCGTGGTTCACGGCCCAGGGCGCGCCACGGTGCCATTGCGGGATCATCACGTTGGGCATCTGGTCGGCGATGCCGACGGGACAGGGCCGCGTGCGGGTGACGAGGTTGGAGGCCTCGCCCATCAGTTCTTCCTGCGTGTTGATGTCTTCCATCAGGGCGCGAAGCTTGGCTTCATCGAACTTGCGGCCGGTTTCCTTTTCGAGGAGCTCGATCAACCCGTCCATTTCCTTGACCATCAGGTCGATGCGCTGGGTGGTGTAGACCTCTTCCCAGTCATGCTTGTTGTGCTCGAACCAGCGGGTGTCCTTGTGCTCCCAGCCCGGGGCTTCGAGCGGATAGAAGGGCGAGCCGAGGGCATCGGCCCAGAGCTGGAAGACGCGCTGGATGCAGTCGCAGGTCATGCGCGCGACCAGCACGGTCGGTCGCGGGAGGCCGCCCCAGGGGGCGGTTTTCGGATCGTTGTCGAGCGTGCAGGCGAGGCCGAGCGAGCAGTATTTGCAGGTGGAGCCGGTATAGCCTGCCTTCTCCAGCACCTCGACATAGCGGGTCGAAAGCTGCTTGGCGGCGATGTAGCTGGACCACCACTGGTTGGTGACGATCGGGATATCCATCGCGTGGAAGATTTCGTGCGGAGTGTCGGCCTGCACGATGGCGAAGGGCTCGCCGTTTTCGATCACGCGGGCCTGCAGCTCCTTCACGAAGTTGCGCTGGAATAGGGTGGCTTCGGCGGTGCAGCTGAGCACTTTCGAGCTGCGCTGACCTTTGGCGTGCTCGCTCACTCGAAGACTCCTTGGGCGTGCAGTTCGGCGATGCGTGCTGGGGTGAGGCCGGCAAGCTGTGCGCTAATCCAGTCGGTGTGTTCGCCGAGGCCGGGCGCGGTGCGCATCGACGCGGGCGATTGGGAGAGGTAGATGGGCGAGGCCTGGTGGGCGAAGCGGCCCAGAGCTGCGTTGTCGAGATCGACAATGAAGCCGCGAGCGCGCAGTTGCGGGTCGTGATCGATCAGATCTGCAGCAGTCTGCACCACGCCTGCGGCGATGCCTGCCCCCTGCAGCAGCGCCATGGCGTCCCAGGGTTCGTGGTGTTCCAGCCAGAAGCGGAGGTGTCCTTCCGTTGCCATGCGCCGCGTGGGGCTAAGCATGTCGAAGGACGGACCCCAGTCGCCGCCGACCAGATGGCCGAGACGCATCCATGCTGCCTCGTCAGCAACGCGAACGGCGAGCATGTGACTGCCGGCGAGATAGACGCCCTGCAGCACAGCGGCGGGATCGTCATTGCCGGCGCGATGTGGCGGCGCGCCGGCCAATTGGGCAGTTTGGGCGGCGAGGATGGCGGGCGCCATTTGCTGCACGCAGGCTTCGTACATGCTGGCGTCGATGTGGGCGCCTTTGCCGGTGCGCTGGCGATGATGCAGCGCGGCCAGCGCCGCGGCGGCCATCATGGGCGGCAGGAGGACGTCGCCGTAGGGAACGGAGCTTGGCGTGACTGGCGTGCGATCGGGCCAACCGGTGAGCGCGAGACGGCCTGAAAGCGCGGCGCCCGTGCCATCGACGCCCCACTCTTTTGCGAGCGGGCCCGTCTGGCCGAAGACGCTGCCCGAGACCATGACGAGATCGGGGCGGCGGGCGGACAGGGTCTCGTAGTCAAGGCCGAGCGACTTCATCGTGCCGGGGGAAAAATTCTCGACGATCACGTCGGCCCACGACAGCAGCGGATCGACAATCTCGCGCGCCTGCGGGGACTTCATGTTGAGGCGCAGGCTTTTCTTGCCGGTGTTCATGTGGATGAACCAGGGCTTGTCGTCGAAGCTGCCGCGCTTCGAGGCTGCGACCTGAACGTCGATACGCGAGAGACAGGGGCGAGTGGCCGATTCGACCTTGATCACTTCGGCGCCGTGATCGGCGAGAAGTTTTGTGGTGATCGAGCCGACGAGGGCCCAGGAGAAGTCGAGGACTTTTACGCCGGCCAGTGCGGGCTGCGCCTTTGAAGGAACGGCGGCGACCTTGCGCTCCGGCCAGACAGCGGCGTCTGTTGCAGTGAAAAGTGTCGAGCGCGTTGTATCGCTCGAACCCGCGCCGGCAACGCGGATGAAACGCGCAGGCAGGCGAACGCCGTCCTGTTCTGTCCAGAATTCTCGCGCGGCCAGATGGGGATCGGCCAGCACATCGCCGGGCTCGTTGACGACACAGGCATTGATGCCGCGGCGCCGGCCCTGCTCGCGCATCTCGGCTTTGGTGAGCGAGCGGAAGAACGTGGCAATCGCGGCTTCCCATTGGGCGCGCGTGGCGGGGTCGAGCGCGCTGCGGTCGTACTTGATCCAGTCGATGCCACGCATCGGATTGTCGAACCCGGCCTCGTCGATCCAGGCAGAGAGGGCGGCATTGGCGGGGGCGCCGAAGCGGCCGGTCATCAGGGAATGGAAGACGTAGCCGTCCTTGAGATCCCACACACAGCGGACACGGGCCTTGCCGTAGCTCAGGGCGACGCCCGTTCGCTCCAGCAGACGGTGATCGAACTGCCAGGCGAGGATGCCGTTGGTCATCCGGCTGGCGGCGACTTCCTGCACGGAGATGTCGACATGCTGGCCCTGGGCGCCCTGCTCTCTCGCGCGTAGCGCCATCAACGCGCCGGCGGCGGCCATCATCTCGGCGTGAAAGCCGCAGGCATCGAGCGCCTCCTTCACCGGCGGGCGATCCTCATAGCCGGTAACGCCGAGCGATCCGCCCATGGCCGAGACGACGATCTCGGGGCCGGCGAAATCGGCATAGGGACCGGTGACGCCGAAGGGGGTGATGCTGACGGCGATCAGGCCTTCGTGTTGGGCGGTTGCGCCGAACCTGCCCGTCGTGCGGAAATCCTTCGGATCGCAGCCGATGACGATGTCGGCCTTGCGGATGAGATCTGCGAGGGCTTGAGGCGAAAGATCCGGGGCGATCCGTTTCCTGAGGTCGTAAGGGGACTTGGCGTTTCCGACCTTGACGACTTCGGTGCCCAGATCGGCCAGCAGGGCGGCAGCCGCGGCGCCGCGCTCTCCAGCGATTTCGACGACGCGAACATCTGCGAGCAGGGGCGTGTTCATTTGCGCCTCGGGGCAAGCTTCGCGATGAAGGCGCCTAACTGTGCCGCGGCGGCGGGGTCATACGGCCGCGCCTGATCAGGAAGGCGAAGCGTGGCTATTCCGTTTGCCGCTAGCGCCGCGGCCTGCGCCGGATAATCCCACGTCAGAGCTTCCTCGACAGGGAAGAAGGAGAATACCACGGCGTCGGCATTCGCTTCGCGTGCGAAGGTGAGAAGCCTTTCCGCGGGATCGCCGAAGCTGCGGGGCGTCCAGCGGGTGCGATAGAAATCCAGAAGCGCATCGATGTTGCGGCCGAGCGAGGCGCCGATCGATAGCTCTCCCGCTGCGTGGAAGTCGCCGACGACTTCGCCGCCGGCTTCGGCGATTGTACGGTGCAGGCCGGCGTCGTCGTGGGGACTGCCGGCGATCACGATGCGTGGGGCGTTGCGGGATCTGCTTTCCGCATTGTCAGCCAGCACGGCTGAGGCGCGGGCCAGAAATTCGTCGTGCGGCAGCATCCGGGCGGCGGCGTAGGTTGCGAGAGCCTCTTCTGCGGCAAGAGTTCCGCTTCTGTGGTGGCGAGCGATCTCTTGAAGCGCTTCGCTGCGCTGGCTTGCGCGCGCCATCACGGCGGCGAGTTCGGCCTCGCCTGCGATGTGGCCGGAGACAGTCGCCAGCTTGGCGCGGAATTCTTCGAGGCGATCGCGGGTGTAGTTGTTGCTTGGCGCGCCTTGGGCCTGGAGGCAGTCGAAGAGGATGGGCTCGGGCAGGTTGGCGATGCCGGCGCGTTTCAGTTCGCAGAGGTAGTAGTAGAACCGGTGCACGCTGTCGCCGGAGCGGGGGAGGACGATTGCGGAGAGGTAGCTGAACTCTCCGCGCAGCAGGCGTTCGAACACGCCGCGGACGACGGGATCGAAGAGGTCTTCCATGTATTCGTCGGCCAGCGGCGTTGCATGTGCATCGCCTGCGGAAAGCTCCATGGGGTGAAGCCCGGCTGCGTCGATCAGCTCGACAGGTGATCCAACGCCCAGCCAGCCGCAGACTTTTTGCCCGCTTGCTGCGGCGCGCTGGGCCAGCGCCTCGGCATCGCGGCGCACGGCGTCGACCGTTCCAAAGGATGCGCTAGCCGGCGCCATTCCTGTGCGTGCACTCCCTGCTCCGAATTCGCCGTACCAGCGGCTATTCATTCGTATCATAAATCATTCGTAGTTCGGCATATCTGGCCGGAAAGCGGGTGGCGCGTCAATCCGGTGGGGCGGTCGGATACGCGATCAGCTGAAGATAACCCGGCCGTCTTTCCACGCGAAGCTGGCGGTCAAGCCGGCGCGCTCTATGATTGCCGCGATGTATCCCGCGACCTCGCGGCCCTTGTCATCATCGCCCAGCGGCTGAGGCGCACACGAAGGCGGCATCCAGCATGGGATGAAGCCGGGGGTGATCTGGCCGTCCGGAGAGACGTCGCACACGGCGATCATCGCGTTGCGGGCTTCGGGGTGGAAGGGATAGAGCGGATAATCGGCCAAGGGCTCGAAGCCGAATATCTCGCGCCGCTTGATCGCCCAGGCTTTGCGGGTGGGGCTGTCGTTTCCCTCGATGGCAAGGGCGCGCGTGACGGTCACGAAGTTGCCGAGGCCGTGATAGACGGGCTTGCCCTTGAACACCTCGACACCGCGCAGGATGTGCGGATGGTGGCCGAAGACGATATCGGCGCCGGCATCGACGGCGGCCCTGGCCACGGGGCGTTCATACATGGCGAGTTTTGCGGGCGTGTGGACGATGCCCTTGTGGATGCTGACGATCACGATGTCGGCTGACTTCTTTGCCGCCTCGATGTCGGCCTGCATGGCCTCGAGCGTATCGGGAGTGGCGAAGGTGAAGGCTTCGGGCGGGCCGCCGGGGTTGGCGCCTGCGGGTTCGTAGTGGGAGATGACGCGCAGATGAGCGACCCCGGCGCGCGTGGGGCCGGCCCACCCCTCCTTCGGGCCGACGCAGTTGTAGCTGAGGAGGGCGATGCGCCGGCCGTGGCGTTCGATGATGGCGGGTTTGCGGGCTTCGGCGAGATTGGCGCCGGCGCCCGCCGAGGCGATGCCGTGCTCTCGCAGCGTGGCGATGGTGTCGGCGATGCCCTCGGCCCCCCGATCATGGGCATGATTGCCTGCGAGCGAGGCGAGGTGGAAGCCGGCGTGTCTCAGGGCGCGCAGATTTTCGGGGGCGCTGGCAGGCGCGGGTACGTCCCCCACGCTTTCGACGCCGCGCCGCGTGTGGGGGACCTCGACATGTCCGATGAGGACATCGGCCTCGCCCAACACACTACGCGCATTGTCGAAGAAACGGTCGGCGTCGGGCTCATCGAGCACGAGGTCTCCGACCATCATGATGCGCAGCGGCTTCAACATCATTCGCGCCCGATAGAGAGCTTTCCCTTGCATCGATAGGCCAGCTCGATCATTATGTCATATATCCTTTTTGACGCCGGCGACAGACCGGCCCTAAACCGGCACTGAGTGCATCAGGGAGAAGACGATGGAAACCGCAACCGCCCCGTTCCGCGCCGACCATGTCGGCAGCCTGTTGCGCACCGCACGCCTGAAGCAGGCCCGCGAGAAGAAAGAGGCGAGAACGATGTCCGCGGTCGAACTCCGCGGGATCGAGGACGAGGAGATCGAGAAGATCGTCCGCAAGCAGGAATCGATCGGGCTCAGGGACGCGACCGATGGGGAATTCCGCCGGGCCTTCTGGCACTATGACTTCCTTGAGCATCTCGATGGCGTCGAGAGCTATTGGGGCGAGGCGACGGGCGGGGTGCAGTTCAAGGGCGTGCAGCTGAAGCCCAAGCATATGCATGTGACGGGGAAGATCGGCTTTTCCGATCATCCTATGCTGGCGCATTTCAGTTATCTGAAGAGCATCGCGAAGGGTGCGCCCAAGATGACGATCCCCTCCCCGTCCATGCTCTACTACCGCATGGGCCGCGAGATGTTCACCAACGGTGCCTATCCGAACCTGGAGGACTACTATCGCGACATGGGCGCGGCCTACGCCAAGGCGGTCGGCGCGTTTGCGGGCGTTGGGTGCCGCTATCTTCAGCTCGACGACGTGTCGTTCGCCTATCTGTGCGACAAGGACCAGCGCAAGATGCTGTCGGATCGCGGCGATGATCCGAATGAACAGCTCACCCGCAATATCGGCATGATCAACACGGCCATCGCGGGCCGGCCGAAGGACATGCGCATCACCATGCACCTCTGCCGGGGGAATTTCCGGTCGACCTTCATTGCCTCAGGCGGTTACGAGCCGGTGGCGGAGGCGCTGTTCAATAAGGTGAATGTCGACGGGTATTTCATGGAGTGGGACACGGACCGGGCCGGCGGGTTCGAACCGCTGCGCTTTTTGCCGAAGGGCAAGACGGTGGTGCTCGGCCTCATCACCTCCAAGACCGGCGGCATCGAGAAGAAGGACGATCTCAAGCGGCGGATCGACGAGGCGGCGAAGTATGCTCCGATCGAACAGCTGTGTCTTTCGCCCCAGTGCGGCTTTGCCTCGACCGAGGAAGGCAACACGCTGGCCGAGGATGAGCAGTGGCGGAAGCTGGAGCTTGCGGTCGAAACCGCCCGCGAAGTGTGGAATTAGCAGGTTACTTGCCAGTATTCTGGGCGCGATTTGTCGCCTCTATCGCAATTGCGTTGCCGCCAAACCGGCATTAAGTTATGTGATATAACGATCTTGGCCGCGCGGCATGCGCGTAGGGACGGACCCTTGTGCCAGGCGCGTCCTGAGTGATGGAGATCCCATGAGCAACCGCAAGGCGCCGGCAAAGTCCGCGTCAGCCGCGAAATCGGCGGCGCCCGATCGGGCAGAGAAGGATACGGTCTCCTATCGCGTGAAGGATGGCATTGCCTGGGTCTCGTTCAACCGGCCCGAGAAGCGCAACGCCATGAGCCCCAAGCTCAACCGGCGCATGCTGCAGGTGCTGGACGAGCTGGAGCATCGCACGGATGTCGGCGTCCTGGTGCTCAAGGGCGAGGGCGATGCGTGGACGGCGGGCATGGACCTCAAGGAATATTTCCGCGAGACCGAGGCCGAGGGGCTTCCCGGCATTCGCAGGTCGCAGCGTGAAAGCTATGGCTGGTGGCGGCGGCTGCGCTGGTATCAGAAGACCACGATCGCGATGGTGAATGGCTGGTGCTTTGGCGGCGGGTATGGGCCGCTCTATGCCTGTGACCTTGCGATCTGTGCGGACGAGGCGAAGTTCGGCCTGTCCGAGATCAACTGGGGCATCCTGCCCGGCGGGGGCGCAACCAAGGTCGTCGTCGACCTGATGAGCATGCGCGATGCGATGTATTATTCCCTCACCGGCGAGATGATGGACGGCAAGCGCGCGGCGGAACTGCGGCTGGTCAACGAATCCGTGCCGCTGGAGCGGCTGGAAGCGCGCGTGACGGAGCTGGCGAATGTGCTGCTCAAGAAGAACTGGGTGACGCTGAAGGCAGCGAAGGATGCGGTGCGCCGCGTGAAGGAGATGACCTACGACAACGCCGAGGACTTCCTCGTGCGGGCGCAGGAAGCGGCGAACTTCTACGACAATGAAGGCCGCAAGGAAGGCATCAAGCAGTTCATCGACGAGAAGACGTTCAAGCCCGGGCTTGGTACGTATGACAAGTCGAAGGTGAAGGTCTAGGCGCATCCTGCCGCCATGGCATGTGACCTGCACCCGGCATCGTTAACGATGCTGGGGGGTCGACTTGCTGTTGCACGCGAAGCTGAAAGCCAAACAGAGGAAGCTGCGGGCAACCTTCCCGCAGGCCTTCGATCACCGCATTCACCGCGCCTTGAGCTGGCTCGGCCGCTCGGAGCGGGAAGCGAATGACAAGGACATCCAGTTCGTCCTCTTATGGATCGCCTTCAACGCCGCCTATGCCGACGACCGGGACATCACCTCCGGCACGGAGCGCACATGCTTCAAGCGTTTCCTCGAAAAGCTGGTCGAACTTGACCGCGAGGGCCGTATCAACCAGGCGGTCTGGGATCTTTACCACGAGGAGATCGAACATCTCCTCCGCAACAAGTATGTGTTCCAGCCCTTCTGGGCCAATTTCAACGGCACGCCGGGTTATGCCGATTGGGAGGTGCGCTTCGAGAAGAGCCTGCACCAGTCTTCAGGCGCGCTGAAGCGACGCGAGACGGCGAAGGTGCTGCAGATACTGTTCGACCGGCTCTACGTGCTGCGCAACCAGATGATGCATGGCGGGGCGACGTGGAATGGCAGCGTCAACCGCGAGCAGGTGAACTTCGGCGCAGAGGTGCTGGCCTACATCCTTCCCGTCGTATTCGACGTGATGCTCAACAATCCGAAAGAGGATTGGGGACGGCTTCTCTATCCCGTGCACCGGTCGATCGCCCAGAAGGCGCCGGTGGCGGCGGGCTGAGCGGGACGATCGGGGCCTAGATCGGGAAATGCCCTGGCTTGGTTTCGATTGTGATCCACTTCAGCTCGGTGAACTCGTCGATCCCCGCCTTGCCGCCGAAGCGGCCATAGCCGGAGGCCTTGGAGCCGCCGAAGGGCATCTGGGCTTCATCGTGCACGGTCGGGCCGTTGATGTGGGCGATGCCGGTCTGCAAGCGTTTGGCGATGTCGAGGCCCTTGGCAATGTCTCGCGTGAACACCGAGGACGAGAGGCCGTATTCCGTGTCGTTGGCGATCTCGAGCGCATGCTCCGAATCCCGGGCGCGGACGATGCCGACGACGGGGCCGAAGCTTTCTTCCGAATAGAGCGCCATCTTGGACGTTACCTTGTCCACCACGTTGGCGGACACGACGACGCCGTCCGCCTTGCCGTCGACTACGTGCAGGCCGCCCTTGTCGACGGCGTCTTTCACGAGGCGTTGCAGTCGCTCGGTTGCGGCCTTGTCGACCACCGCGCCGAGCGGCGTCTTGCCCTCGCCCGGATCGCCGGCGACCAGCGTTTTCGCCTTGACCGAGAACTTCTTCACGAACTCATCCGCCACACTCTCGACGACGATGATCCGCTCGGTCGACATGCAGATCTGGCCCTGGTTCATGAAGGCGCCGAAGGCGGCGGCTTTCACGGCCTCGTCGAGGTCTGCGTCTTCCAGCACGATCATCGGCGCCTTGCCGCCGAGTTCGAGCAGGACGGGCTTCAGGTTCTTCGCTGCGCGCTCGGCGACGATGCGGCCGACCTTGGTCGAACCGGTGAAGTTGATGCGGCGCACGGCGGGATGATCAATCAGGGCGCCGACGATCTCGCCGGCGTCCTTGGGCGCGTTGGTGACGAAGGTCACGGCGCCGGCGGGAAGGCCTGCGGCGCCGAAGGCTTCCGCGATCAGTTCATGCGTGCGCGGACAGAGTTCGGAGCCCTTGAAGACAACCGTGTTGCCGCAGGCGAGCGGCGTGGCGATGGCGCGCACGCCTAGGATCACCGGCGCATTCCAGGGGGCGATGCCGAGCACGACGCCGGCAGGCTGGCGGATCGACATGGCGAGGCAGCCGGGCTTGTCGGAGGGGATCACCTCCCCGCCGATCTGGGTGGTGAGGGCTGCGGCTTCGCGGATCATGCCGGTCGCCAACATGACGTTGAAACGGGCCCAGCCTTCGGTGGCGCCGATCTCTCCGGCCATGGCTTTCACGAAATCATCTGCCCGCTTGGCAAGCTCGTCTGCCGCCTTGTTGAGCGCCGCGCGCCGGGCGTTGGGGCCCAGGGCCGACCACGCGGGGAACGCCGCCTGCGCCGCATCGGCCGCCGCTTTCGCGGTGGCGACCGTGAAGGCCTTCGCGGTGGTGGCGACCTTTCCCGTGATTGGATTGAGCCGCTCGAATGTGCCGTCAGCCATGGCTGTCTCCCTGTTCCGCCAACTCGCCTGACAGGCTGTGGCTGGATTATATATGACGCATAAGCGTTTATCCCGCTTTGACTGTTCTGTCGAGATGAAGCAGCCTAGCGGCGTCCTGTTTCCGAAAGACGATTCCCATGCCTGCAGCCAAGAAGAAGGCGCCTGGAAAGCCCAGCGGCCATCGGCCCGAGCGGTTCGACGATCTCGCGGCGCAACTGAGGTCGGGCAGCGCTGGCTCGCGGCTGGCGGCGTCGGAACTGGCGGACAGCATCGGCTTCCTGATGCGGCTGGCGAACGGCGTGGCGCAGGGCGAGCTGGGCCAGCGCTTCGAGGCGCTTGGCATGCGGCAGTCGCTTTATTCCGTGTTGCTGATCATTCATGAAAATCCGGGATTGAAGCAGCAGGAGGTCGGCCAGACCCTGTCGATCCAGCAGCCGAACCTAGTGTCCCTGATCAACGAGTTGGCGGCCGAGGGCCTTGTCGAGCGGACGGTCAATGTTGAGGATCGGCGCTCTTATTCTCTCCATCTGACTGCGACAGGCCGGCAACGCCTTACGCAGGCCAACCGGGCGCACAGCGAGAATGAACGGCGCCTTGCCGAGGCGGTTGCGCCGCTGACGGTCGAACAGTTCCGGGCGGCGCTCTTGAGGATTCTCGGCGCGCCGGGGCGGCGTGGGCGGGCGTAAAGACCAGCTCAAGCTGCTTGCAGCGGACGATAGATATGTCGCATAACTAGATGCGGTTGCGCCGCCCGACTCTGACTCGGGGGTGCAGGCATGGAATGCAGCATGACTGTCCCGCTCTCACCCTCGTTCGATCCGATCGCGTTTCATGCGCGGTTCCGGCCGAATGTGGCAGCGTGCATTGACCTTACGAGTGGAGAGCGTCTCGACTACCGAACCTTGGCGGCGCGTGTGGCGCAGTGCGTCTCCGCGCTGGCCTCGATGGTTTCCGACCTTTCGGGCGCGCGCATTGCGGTAGTGGCGCGCAACTGCACGGACATCGCGGTGCTGACGCTGGCGTGCGAGCGGACAGGGGCGATCCTTGTGCCGCTCAACTGGCGCCTTGCGGCGCCGGAACTGGCGGGGCTGTTCGATGATTGTTCGCCGGCGATCGTGCTCGTGCAGGCCGAGTTCGATGAGCTAGTTGAAACGGCGTCTTCGCTTGCGAAACAGCGTGCGGTGAAACGGCCGCTGTCTGATCTTGGCGCTCAAGCGCAGTCGGCGCCCACAGGCGTATCGCCAGGCGAAATGAATGCGCCCTGCATCATTCTCTACACGTCGGGCACGACAGGACGGCCCAAGGGCGTGGTGATCACGCGGGACAATGCGCTGTATTCTTCCCTCAACTTCGCTGCCCTTGCCAAGCTGGATGCGCGGTCTGTGCTGCTGTGCGATGCGCCGATGTTCCACACGGTCGGTTTGGTGGCGATCACGCGGACGGCGATGCTGCAGGGCGCGTGCGTTGTGATTTCGGACAGGTTCGTTCCCTCCGTGACGCTGCAGCGGCTGTCGGATCCTGCCCTCGGCGTGACGCACTATTTTGTGGTGCCGCAGATGGTCGAGGCGTTGATGCGCGAGCCGGGCGCCGCGCGCGCGGACTTCAGCCGGCTGACGGCCTTGTTCTCGGGCGGAGGGCCCTTGTCACCTGCGCTGGTCAAGGCCTGCATCGATCGGAGCGTTCTCCTGGTCAACGGTTACGGCATGAGCGAGATGGGCTCGGGCATCCATATGCCGCTCGATGCCGCCTACATGGCCGCCAATACCCATGCGGTTGGATTTCCGGCGCCGTATCTCGACGTGATGCTGGCGAATGCGCAGGGCGAGGCCGTGGCGCCCGGCGAGGTCGGCGAGATCTGGATGCGCGGCCCATCCGTTTCTCCAGGCTACTGGAACCAGCCCGAAGCGACTGCCGCTTCGCAATCCGGCGACTGGTTCCGCTCCGGCGATCTTGCACGGCAGCAAAGCGACGGCGCCTTCGTTATCGTTGACCGGCTGAAGGACATGTACATCTCGGGCGGGGAGAATGTTTACCCGGCGGAAGTCGAGGCGGTGCTCAGGCTCTGCGCAGGCGTCGAGGATGCGGCGGTCGCCGGAGTGCCGGATGCGCGCTGGGGCGAGGTTGGCGCAGCGTTCGTTCAACTCACGCCGGGGGCAAACCTCTCGCCGGAGGATATCCGCGAGCACTGCGCCACACGGCTGGCGAGATACAAGCAGCCCGCACACGTGAAATTCGTCGACGCCTTGCCGCGCACGGGATCGGGCAAGGTGCTGAAAAACCGGCTTCTGGAGGGCTTTCATTCAAAAGTGTGACGCCGGCGTCACCGCCGCGCGCCTTCAGCGGCGCGCGGAATGAAAGCGCTTGCACAGCGCCCCGCGGCGCGCTTAAATATTACTTATATCTAATAAGCATCCGGCCGAGACAGGCGGGAGCACAGGGAGGTCAGTCATGTCCAGCAAGCTTGGCCGCTTGATGTTGAGCGGCGTTTCCGGCGTGGGCTTTGCCGCCCTCGCCTTTGCCCTGGCGCCGAGCGCGTTCGCCCAGGCCGCGCAAACAACGACGACATCGCAGCCCGCGGACGAGGCCGCCACACGCGTGGTGATCACCGCCGAGCGCCGCGAGCAGGACGCGCAGGACGTTCCGATCTCGGCGTCGATCTTCTCCGGCGAGCAGTTGACCGAGCAAGGCGTCAACGTCGTCAACGATATCCAGCGCATCGCGCCTTCGATCGCGATCAATACCTTCAACCGCTCGACCTTCATCAACATCCGCGGCGTCGGCATCGCGCAGTCGGCCCCGACGTCCAACCCGGGCGTCGCCTTCTATGTCGATGGCGCGCTCATTCCGCACGAGCAGTTCATCGGCCAGGCCTTCTTCGACATCGGCGCGATCGAGGTGCTGCGCGGACCGCAAGGCACGCTGACCGGCCAGAACTCGACGGGCGGCGCCATGTATGTGCGCACGCCCGCGCCGGATTTCACGAAGTCTTTCGGATATGTTGATCAAACGGCCGCCGACTACAACTGGTACAAGACCACGCTGGCGCTCAATACGCCGCTCACCGATACGCTGGCCTTGCGCGCCTCGTTCGTGCGCGATGCCCGCGACAGCTTCACCGACAATATCGGCCCAAGCCTCAGCAACCCAGGCGATTCCGATCTAGTGGCCGGCCGCTTCAACCTCGAATGGCGGCCCTGGGATGGCGGCACGTTCAACCTGCGCTATGAGAACTTCAACCTGCTCTCGGACAACAATGCGGTGAAGCGGCGGGGCGATACCGTCTCCACCGATCCGTTCGTGATCGAGGAAGATGCGGTCTCCTACCAGAATCAGGCCGGCGAGCGTATCTCCGGCGAGGCGCGCTTCGATGTCATGCCCGGCATGCAGCTGCGCTTCCTGACTTCGAAACAGCTCGGCACGACGAAAG
>DASYKO010000332.1:0-4679 GCA_035995285.1 Hyphomonadaceae bacterium
CTACTGCTTCCACACCCGCGTGAGGATCGCGTCGCGGCCGCAGCCGCGGCGATAGGCGGTGTAGTGCTCGGAGTTCTTCTTGGCGAAGTCGCGGTGATATTCCTCCGCCGGATAGAACACGCCCAGCGGCAGCACCGCCACCTTCACCTGGCCGTTGACCTTCCTAGAGTCGATCACCTTGGCTTTGGAGGCTTCGGCAGCTGCCTTCTGCTGCGGCGTCACGAAGATCGCCGGACGATAGCTCGGCCCGCGATCGCAGAACTGCCCGCCATCGTCGGTCGGGTCCACCAGCGGCCAGTAGCGGTTGAGCAGCTGCTCATAGCTGATCTTGTCCGTGTCGAACGTCACGCGCACGGATTCGTAGTGCCCGGTCGTCTCCGTGACGACGTCCTCGTAGCTCGGGTTCTTGAGATGCCCGCCGGTATAGCCCGACTCGACCTTGAGCACGCCCGGGATGGCCTGCATGTCGTGCTCCATGCACCAGAAGCACCCGCCGGCAAAAACCGCCTGCTGCTTCTCCGCGAAAGCTGCGGGCGAGAACACCAGAGCGAGAAGAACGATGAGATAGCGCATGAACCTGAACCCTTTGGACCCTTGCCTGCCAATACGTCCGAACCGTCTTACGGTTACGTCATCTCAGCAGATCATGCCAACATAGCTGCACGACCAAGCCCGGCCAAATTGGCGAAATGTTGACTAGCGCCAGCGCGCCGCACGTTATATTCCACTAACTATAACGAAGAATCTTAGGGGAAACAGCCGGTCAACGCCTCGCCGCCTGCAAAAGGCCATTCACAGCAAGAGATGGCCTATCGCGCTCGCGTGAAGCCCAAGCCGCTGTTCAAGGCAGGTTTTACCGCTAGTTACCTGCACAAGCTTGGAGGATGAGATTGATGAGAGTTCATATTGCGCTGGGTCTAGTGGTGACCGCTTCGGCGCTCGCTATCGCGGCCTGCACCAGTACGGGCGACACGGCTTCATCCAGCGCCTCGTCCGCAGCGGCGGCGTCCGCCGGCCCGCCGGTTGAAACGCGCTCGAACAACCAGGCCGGTTACGCCCCCGCCTTCGTCAACCAGACGCGCGCCCCGGCCATGAAGGCCAACGCCCCGGTCGACGTGAAGGAATATGTGTCCTCGGGCATCGCCTCTCCCTTCTCGTTCGAGTTCCTGCCTGACGGCAATGTGCTGATCACCGAGCGCGCTGCGGGCCAATTCAAGATTGCAGACAAGAGCGGCAAGATCATCGCCACGATCAAGGACGGCGTCCCGGCCGTGTTCGGCCGCGGGCAGGGTGGCCTGCTGGATGTCGCGCTCGATCCGAAATTCTCGTCCAACAGCATGATCTACTGGAGCTTCTCGGAGCCCCAGGCCGACAACACCAACAACACCGCCGTCGCCAAGGCCAAGCTGGTCCTGGGCGCCACCCCGCACCTCGAGAATGTGCAGGTCATCTACCACCAGGCGCCGTCGCTCAATTCGGCGCTTCACTTCGGCTCGCGCATCGCCTTCGGCAAGGACGGCACGATGTTCGTGACGCAGGGCGAGCGCTCCATCCTGCCGGGCCGCGTGCAGGCGCAGGACCTGAAGAGCCTGCTCGGCAAGATCGTCCGCATCAACACCGATGGTACGGTCCCGAAGGACAACCCGTTCGTTGGCCGCGCCGATGCGCGTCCGGAGATCTGGTCCTACGGCCACCGCAACGTTCAGGGCGCATTCGTGCATCCCAAGACCGGCGAACTCTGGGAGTTCGAGCACGGTCCTCAAGGCGGAGACGAGATCAACATTGCCAAGAAGGGCCATGACTTCGGCTGGCCCACCATCACCTACGGCGTGGAATACGGCCCGGCCCGGACCAAGATCGGCGACGTCAACGGCGCGCAGCAGGCGGGCATGGACCAGCCGGTCTATTACTTCGACCCCGTCATGGCGCCGGGCGGCATGACCTATTACGACTCGAACGCCATTCCGAAATGGAAGGGTTCGATCTTCGTCTCGGGTCTCGATTCCTACTACATCACGCGCCTGACCATGAATTCGGCGGGCGACAAGGTGATCGGTGAGGAGCGCTTCAAGCCGACCCCGGGTCCCGATCGCTATCGCGATATCGGCGTGGGTCCTGACGGCGCACTCTATGTGCTGACCGATGGTCCGAGCGCCAAGCTTATCCGCATCGGGCCGAGCGCATCCGGGCAGAACACCCTCGTCGCGTGGACGCCGGAAGACCCCTCGCGCGTCAATTCGACGACCATCGCCCGCACGCCGACGACGCCTGCACCGGCGCAAGCGGCGGCGACGCCTGCTCCTGCCGCCCCAGCTGCGCCGGCCTATCCGCCCGTTCTGGTTGGCGGCCCGGCCGCTGAACCGCCGACGCCGGATGCGGCGACGGAGTTCCTTGCGACTGTCACCATGCCGGCAAAGAACAAGCTAACCGTCACGACGCCTGGCTGGGCCAACAATGCGGACATCCCGTACGAGTTCACGCAGTACCGGACCAACACGTTCCCGGGCCTGCAGTGGACCAAGGGCCCGGCCTCGACCAAGTCCTACGCGATTATCATGCAGGACTCGGGTCTGCTTCTCCGCGGCGCGCCCGTCCTGCACTGGACGCTGTTCAACGTTCCGGCGAGCGTGACCAAGCTCGACAAGGGCATGGCGCCGGATGCCAACCCGAAGGGCTCCAGCTATGGCCCGAACTACCAGCCGAACCCGACTGTCGGAAAACCCTATTTCGGCCCGCGCACGCCTGCGGGTCCGAAGCACCGCTATCACATGCAGGTGCTGGCGCTCGACATCACGCTGCCCGCCGACTTCAAGCCGGCGAGCTATGACGAGCTGATCGCTCCGATGAAGGGCCATGTGGTCGCTTCAGGCGACGTGATCGGCCTCGGCCAGGCAGACCCGAACGCCCCGCCGCCTCCGCCCCGCGCGGCCCCCGCCGCTGCGGCGCCGGTTGTGCCGACCCCGGCTACGAAAACGGCGTTCGACGAGAACTGCGGCATCTGCCACGCCGATGGCGAGAACGGCGCACCGAAGACCGACACGCTCACCCGTCTGGATGCGGCGGCCGTGCTCACCAAGGTCACGACCGGCTCGATGTCCGGCTTCGCCACCACGCTCTCAGCGCAGCAGAAACGCGACATCGCGGAGATGGTGACGGGCAAGCGCCTGCCGCCGCAGTAGGCTCTGTCGATTGAACCAGACATGAGGCCGGCGGGTGAAAGCTCGCCGGCCTTTTCTTGTTCCGACGATCTAGACGTGCCAACGCCCGATACTTCCATCCCTCGTGGGCTCGGGTAACCTGTGGCTCCCCATATGGTTGAAGAGGGCCCCATGCCGAGAATGACGGATCCTTCCGACGCTCTGGCAGCGCTTCAAGACGCATTCAATCGCGGTAGAGTGCAGTTGCAGCCGGGCGTCGCTGACCCCTCGCTCTTTGTTCACATTATGCGGGACGACGGTCCGTTAAGAAACGCATATGTCAGATTCGAAGGAAAGACCGTGGCTGCGATGGCGATCCTTGCCATGGCAGGACGCAAAGCGGGGAAGCTCTGTTTTGACCTCGGCTATGCCGTTCCCGCCGCTTACCGCAATCAAGGCCGCGCAAAAAAGATTGTTCGCGATGCGATCGCCGAGATGAGGCGTGGACTCAGCACCTATGGCAACGGTTCATTCAATGTCGAAGCGGTTGTTGGACTCGACAACGTCGCGTCCAAGCATGTTGCCGCCGCGACGATATCATCTGCGCCGGAGCTCATGACGGACGGCCAGTCAGGCCTTCCTGCTTTGCGATATGTTCTCGAAGTGAAAATCTAGGCGTCAGCGCGGGGCGTTCAGCCGATCTCGTCCACCCACACATGCAGGCCGCCGAGCGTTTCGATCTCGCGATAGCGCGGATGGCCCTCGGGCTTTTCCGCGCGCTCATGCTCCCACACCAGCGGATAGGGGATGAGTGCGGCATAGCCGCCGGCCTTCAGCATCGGCAGCACGTCGGACTTCACCGAGTTGCCCGCCATCAGGGCCGTCTCCGCTGACGCCCCATGCCGCGCGAAGGCCTTCGTGTAGATCTCCGGCGTCTTCTCCGACACGATCTCCACACCCGAGAAATGCGAGCCGAGGCCGGAGGCCGCGAGCTTGCTCTCCTGATGGAACAGATCGCCCTTGGTGATCACGACCAGCCGCGCTCGCTCCGCCAGGTTCTTCAGCGCCTCTTCCACGCCCGGCAGCGGCTCGATCGGATGGCTCATCATCTCCTTGCCGGCCTGCAGCAACTCCTGCAGCACTTTCGTGGAGACCTTGCCGCCGCTCACTTCCATCGCCGTCTCGAGCATGGAGAGCGTAAAGCCCTTTGCGCCGTAGCCGAACGTCTTCATGTTCTCACGCTCGATTGCGGAAAGCCGCGCTTCCAGCGCCTCTTCCTCGGCAAACTCGCCGAGCAGCTCGTTGAAACGCTTGTGCGTCAGCCTGAATACCGTCTCGGTATGCCAGAGCGTATCGTCCGCATCGATTCCGATGATCTTCAGTGACATGCGCGGGGCTATAACGCCGGATTCCCGCGAAGCAAAGCTACCGCTTCACATCCAGCCCGCCGCCCGCCATCAGCCCGCGGATATCCGCTGCCGAAGCATGGCTCTGGTCGCCCGCCTGGCCGTGCTTGGCCGCCGCCGAATAGAGCGCAAAGGC
>DASYKO010000333.1:0-5314 GCA_035995285.1 Hyphomonadaceae bacterium
AGTGGGCGTCAGCCTTTCACCCGCTCCGCCGAGTCCACCACCGACAGCGCACGCATCGCGGCGACGATCTGGGTGAGGCGACGGTTGTCCTCGACTTCCACGTCGAATTCGAAATCAAAGAAGTCGGGCGAGCGCTTGAGCGTCTTGACGTTGATGATGTTGCCCTGCGCCTCGCTCACCGTCTTGGTGAGCAGCGCCAGCGCGCCGCGGCGGTTGGCGGTGGTGACGTGGATGCGGCCAACGGCCTTGACCTCTGCATCCGCATCCTTCGGCTTCCAGCGCAGGTCGATCCAGCGGTCGGCGAGATCATCGTAGGCGGCAAGCCGTGCGCAATCGATGACGTGGACTTCGATACCCTTTTCCGGGATCAGCACGCCAACGATCCTGTCGCCCGGAAGCGGCGAGCAACATTCAGCGAGGTGCATGGTGACGCCCGCCGTCATCTCGCTGCCGGCGATCAGTTTGGGCGCAGCTTCATCGCCTGCGGGCCCTTCGGCATCGCGGCCCGGATCGTCGAGACCAGGAAAGGATTTCTCCAGCATGTCCGCCGTGGAGAGCCGCCCGCGGCCGATGGCTTCGGCCAGCGCCTCGGGCTTGTCGAAGCCTGCCCGGTCCGTCATTTCCTGCTGGTTCACCTCGTCCGGCTCGAGGCCGATGCGGCGCAGCGCGTGCTCGATCAGCCGTTCGCCGATGGCGATGAATTCGCCGCGCTCGGCGGAGCGTGTGAGCCGCCGGATGGCAGAACGAGCGCGGCCGGTGACGGCAAGGCTCTCCCAGTGCGGCTGGGCGGCGGGCTTGGCGCCGCGCAGGATCTCGATCCGGTCGCCATTCTCCAGCACGGTGCGCAGCGGGCGCTCCTGGCCGTTGATGCGTGCGCCGATGGTGGTGTCGCCGATCTCGGTGTGGACAGCGTAGGCGAAGTCCAGCGGCGTCGACCCGGCGGGCAGTTTCACCAGCTGGCCCTTGGGCGTGAACACGAACACGCTGTCGCGGTACATTTGCAGCTTGGCGTGCTCGAGGAATTCCTCCGGCTCGGCGCCGTGCTTCAGCATGTCGGAGAAGGCCGTGAGTTCCGCCTCGGCGTCGAGGCCGGCCTCGCGCGCGGCCTCGGCGTCGAAACCGTATTGCGAATTCTTGTATTTCCAGTGCGCCGCCACGCCCCGCTCGGCGATGGCTTCCATCTCCCGAGTGCGGATCTGCAACTCGACGCGCCGGTTGCCAGGCCCGAGGAAGGTCGTGTGGATCGAGCGATAACCGTTGGGCTTGGGAACGGAGATGTAGTCCTTGAAGCGCTCGGAAAGCGCCGCCCACTGCTGGTGGGCCGCGCCCATTGCCTTGTAACAGTCGTCTATGCCGGGCACGATGAGGCGGTAGGCGAACACATCACCCAGATCCTTGAACGAGATCGACTTGGTCTCGAGCTTGCGCCAGATCGAATAGGGCCGCTTCATCCGCCCGGCCAGTTCGCCGCGCACACCGCGCGCCAGCATCACGGTTTCGATGTCGGAGCGGATGCGGTCGAGTACGGAGGTGTCGTCGGTCACCAGCTCTTCCAGCCGTTTCACGATCGCCTTGAAGGCTTCCGGGTTCACGATCTTGAAGGCGAGGTCTTCAAGTTCGCCGGCAAAGATCGACAAGCCGATCCGGCGGGCGAGCGGGGCGTAGATGTCCAGCGTCTCGCGCGAGACCCTCTGGCGCTGTTCTTCCGTCGGCATGAACTCGATGGTGCGCATGTTGTGCAGCCGGTCGGCCAGCTTCACCAGCAGGACACGAATGTCCTTGGTGGTCGCGAGAATGAACTTCTGGAAGTTCTCCGCCTGCACCAGAGCACGGGGAGTGTTGGCGCCGGTCACCTTCGGCAGCTTCGTTACCCCATCCACCAGGTCGGCGACTTCCTTGCCGAACAGGTCCTTGATCTCGTCGATGCTGACGTCGCAGTCTTCCACCACGTCGTGCAGCAGACCGGCGATGATCGTCGCCTGGTCCATCCGGATTTCGGTGAGCAGGCCGGCGACGGCGACAGGGTGCGCAAAATACGGATCGCCCGAATGGCGCATCTGCTGGCCGTGCTTCATGACGGCGTAGACGTAAGCCTTGTTGAGCTCGTCCTCGTTCGCATCGGGCTGGTAGCCCTTCACGAGATCGACGAGTTCGTTCTGGCGAAGAAATTTGCGCGGACGCTTTACAGGCGTCGCGGGCGCAGCAGCAGCTGGCGCTTCAGGTTTCTTGAATGGCGTAACGTTGGAGGGCTGGCTCATGCTTTCCTAAGCTGCCCTCCTCTCCGGGTCAGAAGCGCTCTTCGCGCGCCGATTCCAGCTCGACCTGATAGGCCTTGAGCACTTCCTCTTCCGAAGAGGCAGGCGCGGCCACGAGAGCCTTCTTGTCGGCTTCGCGTTCGGCTTCCTCGTTGGGGCGAACTTCCTGAAGCTCGGCCACAAGGCTGTCGCGGATGGTTTCGAGGTCGACGGTCTCGTCGGCGATTTCGCGCAGCGCCACGACCGGATCCTTGTCGTTGTCGCGGTCGATCGTGATGGGCGAGCCCTGGCGGATCACGCGGGCGCGGTGGGCGGCGAGAAGAACCAGCTGGAACCGGTTCGGGACCTTTTCCACGCAGTCTTCGACCGTGACACGTGCCATGCGGAACTCCTTTGGGGACCGGGATGTATATGGGAACCCGTTCGCGGTTGCAACATCTTCAACAGCTTGTTTTGGCTCGCAAAACCGCAAAATGCGCGATTTGGACGCTATCGGGCGGCGGGGGAGAGCTTCGAGCGGAGGTAGTCTATGACCTCCGTGGAGCCAATGGGCCGGTCGCTCAGGTCCTCATCGAACACCATCCAGCTGGCGGTTCCCTTGCCCCAGCTGGGCGCCCATTGGCAGGTGGGCTGCCCCGTCCTGGCGAAGGCGGCCCAGCAGCCATGCAGGGCCCCGAGCATGAGGGAATCCTCCACTGCAGCGGCCTGGGGAGGAAGGGTAGAGAAGACGAACGGCAGCTCGGAGCCGTGATAGGCGTCTGGCCGGCGGCTGCGCAGCACGCTCATGCGGAAATCGAAGCGGTAGAGGTAGACCGCCTGCCCAGCTTTCTCGTGGGCCTTTGCGATGTCGAGCACGGGACCGGCGAAGAATCCGTCCCGGAAGATGTCGCGTGCGGCGCCATGGTCATCCTTCTTGTAGATCGCTTTGAGCTTCGCGATGTCCTCGGGCCCAAGATTGTCGAATACGCCTTCGGGCTTCGCATCCTCACCCAGCAGCGAGCCCTCCCCGCTATTCGTGCCGATCAGCAGCGGAACCGGCGCTGCATGGCCGGCGGCAAAAGCAGCCTGCGGGCTTTCTGTCAGCGTGACGCCGTCGATGGAGAGGCCAAGACCGAATGTCGGGACCTTGGCGAGGGCTTCGGCCGGAAGTGCGCGCAGGGTCTTGGCTGTCACCGCGCCTGTGACGCCGGCCTTAGCCGCGACCTCGTCTGAAGCCTTGCGCATATCCTCTGCCGTGGCCGGGCCCCACCAGCCGCCGCCGGGGGATTCCGCGATGGCGTGCGCGAACAGGCCTTTCGCCAGCGGCGAGACCATCAGGGCGAGCACGTCTTCCCCGCCGGAGGATTCACCCATCACCGTGACGTTGGCGGGATCTCCGCCGAAGGCTGCGATGTTCGCCTTCACCCATTGCAGCGCGGCGATCTGGTCCATCAGGCCGAAGTTCGCAGCCTTGCCCAGCGCCGGGTTGGTGAAATAGCCGAAGGCGCCGAGGCGATAGTTGACCCCAACGAGGATCACTCCGTCCGAGGCGAAGCCGGCGCCGGTTGTGTACTTGTCAGCCGAGCTTCCGTTCGCATGCCCGCCGCCGTGTAGCCAGACGATGACCGGTGCTTTCGAAGCCTTCTCCGGCGCCCATATGCTGAGTTTGAGGCAATCTTCGCTGATCTCGCCGTCGCTCGCGCTCTGCTGACGCTGCATGCAGGCAGGACCGAAATTCTTCGCATCGAGGTCGGCGGTCCAGGCCTTCGCAGGCTTCGGCGGCGTCCAGCGCAGATCGCCAACCGGCGAGGCCGCGTAGGGAATACCCTTGAAACTCGAGACGCCGTCAGCCGTCACGCCGACAACCGGCCCGGAGGCGGTCGTCACACGCGGCATCGGCGCCTGAGCGAAGGCGGGAGAGACCAGCAGCACAAGCCCGGCCAGCACAGCAGCAAGACGCATCGGAACTCTCCGCTACCCACAATCCCGGCTGTCTAGCCGAAAACGAAAAGATACGCTATGCGTATTAAATGACAGATCGGGCCGATACGCAACAGACACGCGCAATCATGTCGGCCGTGCTCCTCCTCGGCCGCAGGCTAAGGGCGGCGCGCCCGCGCGACGCCGTGCCGATCTCGCAGCTCAACGCGCTGAGCATACTGAGGCGGCTGGGCGCCATGCCGGCGGCAAGGCTGGCCGAGGAGATGCTGCTTCAGCCGCAATCCCTGTCGCGCCTGATCGTTTCGCTGGAGGAGGATGGCCTGATCGTCCGCACGCCTGGATCAGAGGACAGGCGCACCATCCTGCTCGAAATCACCGGGGCCGGGCGCGAGGCGGTGGTCTACGATCTCGCCGCCCGCCAGCGCTGGCTGGAAAGGGCGATGGAAGGCCTCACGCCCGAGGAACGCCTTGCCCTCACAGCTGCGTCCGCCGCCATGCTCAAGCTGGCCCAGGCCGGTTCCTGAATCACGAGAACCGGGAAAGCCCCGCATTCACGGGGGATTGAGAGCCATTGCCGCGACGCCAGAGCGGCCAATATCGGCATCAAGGGACACATTTTCGAGGGACTAGGCAGGCTCGGCCGGTGCAGGCGGTTTTCGAGGGGCAGGTTCGATGGCGTTTTACAAGACCGAAAGGCTGGCGCTCTTCATCGACGGGGCCAACCTCTATTCTTCCGGAAAAACCCTTGGGGTGGAGGTCGACTACCGCAAGCTGCTGGACGAGTTCCGGCGGCGGGGACAGCTGGTCCGGGCCTATTATTACACCGCCCTCATCGAGAACGAGGACTATTCCCCCATCCGGCCGCTGGTCGACTGGCTGCAGTACAATGGCTTCAAGGTCGTCACCAAGCCGGCCAAGGAATTCACAGATTCCACCGGCCGCCGCCGGATCAAGGGCGACATGGATGTCGAGATCACGGTGGATATGCTGGGTCTCGCCCCGCACGTGGACCATGTCGTGCTCTTCTCGGGCGATGGGGATTTGACCCGGCTGGTCGAGGCGGTGCAGGAAAGGGGCGTCCGGGTGTCGGTGGTCTCGTCGATCAAGACGCAACCCCCAATGATCGCGGACGAACTGCG
>DASYKO010000334.1:0-17890 GCA_035995285.1 Hyphomonadaceae bacterium
GGCACGACTTCCCCGCCATGGCAGACGGAGCAGTTGGCCTTGTAGAGCGCCTCGCCTTCGAAGATCGTTTCGTTGCTGGCGACAGACAGCGGCGGGTTGATCGTCACCTTCGGCCCGCCCTCGATCTTGTTCATCACGGTCGGCAGGGTCTTGTTGGCGCCGGCGGTGAAGACGAGGAGGCGGGAGTTGTTGGCGCTGACCGCGACGGTGCGGGTCTGGTTCGTGGGCAGGCCGCGGGCGCCGACGAGGACGGCTACGTACTGCTTGCCGTCGACGGTGTAGGTCGAGGGCGCAGCGACGACGCGGGCCTGCACGCCTGTCGACCAGACGCGCTTGCCGGTGGTGGCGTTATAGGCTGCGAACTCGCCCTTGTGGTTGCCGGAGAAGATGAGGTTGCCGGAGGTGGCGAGGATGCCCGACGAGCCATAGACCTCGTTCGGGATGCGCCAGACTTCCTTCTCCTTCACCGGATCCCAGGCGAGGATGTAGCTGTCGAGGTTGCCGCACTTGGCCGTGTCGGTGCACACGGTCTCGCGGCCTTTGGCGCCGTCGTTTCCGGTGTTGGTGCCTTTGGGGTTCGGGACGAAGTTGTCCTTCATGGCGAAGGCGCCGGCCGAGTATTGCGTCGGGATGTAGATGTAGCCGGTCTCCGGGCTCATCGCCATCGGATGCCAGTTGTGCATGCCGAGAGCGGCCGGAGCGAGGCGCGCCGCGCGGTTGGTCGCGCTGTAGCGGACGAGCGGGCTTTCGACCGGGCGGCCCGTCTTCAGGTCGACGTGCGAGGCCCAGTTGGTGTCGGGCTCGTATTTGGCGGCCGAGATCAGCTTACCCGACTTGGCGTCCATGATGTAGTAGAAGCCGTTCTTCGACGCCTGCATCAAGACGTGCTTCACGCCGTCCGGATATTTGAGGTCCGCGATCATGAGCGGGTTGCAGTTGTCGTAGTCCCACTCGTCTCCCGGCGTCTCCTGATAGTGCCAGACGTATTCGCCGGTGTCGGCGTTGACCGCGATGATCGAGGAGACGAACAGGTTGTCGCCGCCGCCGGGCGAGCGCAGTTCCTGCGCCCAGGCGAGGCCGTTGCCCGTGCCGAAATAGACGAGGTTGGTCTTCGGATCGTAGACGATGCCGTCCCACACGGTCGCGCCGCCGCCGAGCTTCCAGTACTGGTCGCCCTTCCAGGTCTCGGCCGCCTTCTTCAGGATCGGCTGTTCGTACGGCTTCGAGGGATCGCCCGGCACGGTCCAGAAGGTCCAGAGCTTCTTGCCGCTCTCGGCGTCGAAGGCCATGATGTTACCGCGGATGTCGTATTCGGCGCCGCCATTGCCGATGAAGACCTTGCCGTTGGCGATGCGCGGCACGCCGGTGATGGTGTGGTGCGTGCCCATCGGCACCGTCATCACATCCCAGACCACCGCGCCCGTCTTGGCGTTGAGGGCGATCAGCCGGCCATCAAGCGCGCCGAGATAGACCTTGCCGTTCCACGCAGCGACGCCGCGGTTGACGACATCGCAGCACGCATCCGCGCCCTTGGCCTTGTCGACCTTGGGATCATACTCCCAGAGCTTCGCGCCGGTCTTGATGTCGAAGGCTTTCAACATCGACCATGCGGACGTGACGTACATGACGCCGTCGACGATGATCGGGGTCGCTTCCTGGCCGCGCTCGGTGTCGATGTCGGCATACCAGGCGAGGCCGAGATTGCCGGCGTTGGTGTCGTTGATCTGGTCGAGTTGCGAGTAGTGCTGTTCGGCATAGCCGCCGCCGACGGCGAGCCACGAGCCGGGCTCACGCTCGAACTTCATCAGCCGGTCCTTGTTCACGGCGGCCGCGCCCATGGGGTAGACCGGCGCGGAGGCGTCGGCCTTGTCCACCGTCGGATTCGAGTTGGTGCACGATGCGAAGAGCATCGGCGCGGCAATGGCCAGCGACAGCATCAAAGAGCGCATGCGAATGTCCTCATCCCTCCGCCGCTCAGGTCTTTTGACTACGGAGGTCGTGGCCTCCGGCCTGCGGCTACCCGGACGGCATAATATCGTAGGGGCGTTCGGGCAATGGGCCCAGGATTTGGGGGCCCAGGATATGGGGGCCCAGGATATGGGGGCCCAAGATTGGGGGCCCAAGATTGGGGCCGGGATTAGTCTGCGGCGCCGCCTGTCGTCTTCACATCCCTGTTGGCCCGCTCGGCCTCCAGTTTTGCAAGGGTTTCCGGGCCATCCAGCTCATAAGCCTCGCGGGAGGCATGGCGCCAGGCGCGGACGATCCGGCCATACCATTTGAACCGCTGTTCGTCGGTGAGCTCGTCTTTTCCCTCGAGCCAGGAGACCAGCACATCGAACTGCAAGGCGTTCAGGGAGCGGGCCGCCACGGCCACCCTGTCGGCGGCGCCGGGAGGGGCATCGTGCGAAGGCTGGAAAAAGCCCTGCGCTTTCGTCGCCACCAGTCCGAGCAGCTTCTGGCGCCAGTGATCGAGCGTAGGATCTCCGCGGAATGTCTTGAGCGCGACGAGGAAAATCTCGGGCTCTTTTCGGGCCTCCTGGTAGAGCACGCGCAGCGCCCAGCCATAGCCGTCCCACTGGCCCTGCTGCGTCTGCACGATCACGTCGTGGACGTGCTGGTAGAAACTGTCGATCAGGTCGGCCCGCGAAGGGAAGATCCGGTAGAACACCGGCTTGGGCGCGCCGGCTGCGTCGGCCACATCCTGCATGGACGCGGCGGCGCCCTTGGCAAGGAAGGCCTTGGCTGCGGCGCGGAGATAGTCGGCCTTGCGCGCTTCACGGTCGACACGCGGTTTCGCGCGCGTAACTGGCTCACTTGTCATCACTGTCGTTTCCCCCCGGTATTCCCCGGTGACGTTTGCGTCAGCATAGGATGCTATCCGGTAGCAAATCCACCAGAAATGCGGAATGGCAAACGATCTCGGACAGTCTCGGGGCTAGCCCTGACTCAGCCTGACAGCGTCACGTTCGCTCCGCCCCGGCCCACTGCCGCAAGCGCGAAAGCGTATTCGAGGGCGGTCTCCCGCAGGGACGCAAAACGCCCGGAAACGCCCGAATGCCCTGCGTCCATGTTGATGCGCAGGAAGTAGGGGCCGGCATGGGGCGCCTCGTGCCGCAGGCGCGCAGCCCACTTGGTCGGCTCCCAATATGTTACCCGTGGGTCCGTCAGCCCGCCGGTGATCAGCATGGGCGGATAATCGCGTTCGGCCACGTTCTCATACGGAGAGTATGCCTCGATCCGCTGATAGGCTTCGCTATCAGTGAGAGGGTTGCCCCATTCGGGCCATTCCGGCGGGGTCAGCGGCAGGCTTTCGTCCGACATGGTGTTGAGCACGTCGACGAAGGGCGCGGCCGCGATGATGCCGCCGAAGAGGGAAGGGTCGAGGTTGGCGGCGACGCCCATCAGCATGCCGCCCGCCGATCCGCCCATGCCGACAATCTGTCCACGGCGGCTGTAACCCTTCTCGACGAGGAAGCGGCCGGCGGCGACATAGTCCGTGAAGGTGTTGGTCTTCTTCTCGAGCTTGCCGTCGAGATACCACTGATAGCCCTTGGCCATCGAACCACGCACGTCGGCGACCGCGTAGATGAAGCCGCGGTCGACCAGACTGAGGCGCGCCGTGCGGAAGTCTGCGGGGATGGTGATGCCGTAGGAGCCGTAGCCGTAGAGCAGCACGGGGGCCGTGCCGTCGATCATCGTGTCCTTGTGGCGGAGCAGGGTGACCGGGATCAGCGCGCCATCATCCGCGGGCGCATCGATGCGCTCGACCACATAGTTCGCCGGATTGTGGCCGGAGGGCACTTCCTGCGTCTTGCGCAGCGTGCGCTCACGGGTCGCCATATCGTAGTCAAAGGTTTGTGCAGGCGTGGAGGGCGAGGAGTATTCGAAGCGCAGCAGGGATGAATCCCATTCCTCTCCGCTCGTCATCGCAAGCGCATAGGCGGCTTCCGGGAAGTCGATGACGTGCTCGGCTTTGGTCGCACGCTCACGAACAACCAGCCGCGGCAGACCGTTCTCGCGCTCCATGCGTACGAGAAAGTCCTTGTAGGCTTCGACATAGAGGATCAGCGTGCCTGGACGATGAGGCACATCCACCGTCCAGTGCGATGCGTCCGGCGCGTCGTAGCTTGCGGTCCACAGTCCGAAGTCCACGGCGCCATCGCGGTTGGCGCGGATCAGGAAGCGACCGTTGAAATCGACGACGGAGTAATCCACGCCGCGCTCGCGCTCTGCGATGAGCTTGGGTTTCGAGCCGGCCTCGTCGGTGCGCAGGAAACGCCACTCGGTCGTCGTGTGGTCGTTGGCGGTGACGAAGATGAACTTGCCGCTTTCGCTCTTCTGCACGCCGACGAAGAAGCCGGGATCCTTTTCGCTATAGACCAACGGATCGCCGACCTTGCCGACAGTGCGCAGATGCACCGCGACGGGCCGCGCATTCTCGTCGCGCGCCACCCAGTAGACCGATCTGGAATCCTCGGCCCAGACAAAGTCGCCATAGGTGTTCTCGATGACGTCGACATCTTCGCCCGAGGCCATGTCGCGGACGTGGATGGTGTAGAATTCCGAACCCTTGTCATCGACCGCGTAGGCGATGAATCTGTGGTCCGGAGAGTGCGAGACTTTCCGCACGTCAAAGAACGCCTTGCCCTTCGCCAGATCATCGCCGTCGATCAGCAGCTCTTCGTGTTGCGGATCGCCGTCGAAGGCGTTCGCGGAGGGGCGGCGGGCAAAGAGCGGATACTCGCCGCCCTCGCGGAAGCGGCGGTAATAGGCCCATGGGCCATCGATGGCGGGAACGGTAGAGTCGTTCTCCTTGATGCGCTTGCGCATCTCCTCGAACAGCACGTCCTGCAGCGCCTGCGTCACCGCCTCGAGCTTCGCGAACGTGTAGGCGTTTTCCGCTTCCAGGTGCGCGCGAATGTCGGTGCGCAGCTTTTCCGGTTCGCGCATAACCTCGCGCCAGTTTTCATCCCGCAGCCAGGCGTAGGGATCGATGCGCTCGGGAAGATCCTTGTGCAGTTTGGTGATGGCGGTTTCGTCGCGCCGGGCGACAGGCGCAGCGCCGGCGCCGGCCGAACCTGCGCGCGAGCCCGCCGCATGGTCCGCCGAGCGGCGCGTCCGCCCTGTCGATCCTTTCGGCTTGCGCGCCATGAAAACCTGCTTGTCCTCTGATTTGGCGAGTATTTGTCCCGAGTGCTTGTCGGAGAACTCGCGATTCGTCCCAAGCCTCGCGGCTTGAACATGTGTGCGCAGCGCAGCCCTGGTAAGGGTGGTGCACAGGTTTTTGGGCAGCCGGTTATTCTGCGTGCATACGGTGCGAGGGCTCGTCCTCCACGCGGTAGATACGATCCGGGCTCGGCCGGCGATTGGCTACGCGTGCGAAACGAGTGTCCCGGGCGATGCCCTGCGCGGCAAGAAGCGCACGCTCCTGCCACAGGGTGAGGGCGGTGAGGCCCCCGGCGCCGAGAAGCAGCAGGCCGCAGCGGCCGCTCAGCAGGATCTCCCAGCCGTCTAGCCCGCTCCACGATGCATTGGTGCCGAGCGTGAGCCAGAGCTGCTTCGGGAAGACGACGAAGAAGCAGGGCAGCGCCCAGGCAATGATCGTGAGCGTCCACAGCAGCGAGTTGCGCGAGTGCGCCTGCATGCGCTCGGCGCCCAGGATCGCAGCGCCGGCAAGTCCCGCGAAGGCGAGGATCATGTGGTTGCCCTCGGTCAGCGGCCCGCAGAACGCCGCCAGCGCAAACACCATCGAGCATTCGAGCAGCAGCACGGCAGGCTTCGGACCTACACGCTCAGCTCCGTTGTCACGGTGCAGCTGCAGGCCGGCGATGGCGAGGACAGAAGCGAGCGTCACGGCAAGCGCCATGAATGCCGGCACGGCGCCCGGCGCGTTGATCCACGGCGTCGAGTATTCCGTCGGCGTGAACATCCGCAGGAACATGCCGTAGGCCGACTGGTTGTCCGGCTTGGTGATGAAGGGCGGCGAGGTGAAGTGATGCGTCGCCTCGCGCCAACCGGTGAAGGCGTCGCCCAGGTTCGGCAAGGTCGGGAGGAAGGAGACGGCGAACACGGCGGCGCCGAGGCCGACCGACCAGATCGCCGTGCGCCAGTCGCCGCGCAGGGCGAAGTAGACGGCGACGATCCCCATGAAGGGCTTGAGCGACATCATCACCGCGAAGGCGGCCGCCGCAGCGATCACCCGGTTCTGCGAGCGCAGCAGCAGGCCGCCAACCAGCAGGAGGAGGACGAAGCTGTTGACCTGGCCGTGGTAGATATCCATCCGGATGACGCGGCCGATGAACACGACGCCCAGCGCCAGGGCGACCCAGTGCCAGCCGAGCTTCGCGCCGAAATTCCTACTCATCATCAGCAGCGCGCCGATGAGCGCCGCCGTGCAGAGCACAGGCCAGAGCGGCCCGAAGATTTCAGGGCCGAGCAGCCATTTCATCGCGGCGATCACGTCGGCCACGAGCGGCGGGTAACCATAGCGGTCCATGCCCGTGCCGAGGTCCGCGCGGTAGGGATTGTTCGACAGGTTGTCGGCCGCGCGGATGTAGAGATCGAAGTCGGTGTTGTTGAGCAGGTCCACCGCGCCGGCATCGGGATAGGCCGGCCGCTCGATCCACATCGCCACGACCGCGCCGAGGCCGAGGACGAACAGCGCCAGTCCCAAAATTGTAACAAGCATTCGCCAGCGGGGCGAAACAGCAGCGGCGATCACCGCCGTGCGCGCGAGCATGTCGCGAATTGCCTGCATTGCTCCGGTCCATTTCGCGTGGGCGGCGAACGCGCCACGTCTTCAGACCTGACAGGAGCAAGAGGCGAGCCGGATGAGGGCTACCGGCTCTGGTTATTAACCTGAGATGGTATGCGAGGACGCGAGGTAAGCCGGATCAGGCACCGTAGATAATCCCGATGGATTCGGCGACGCAGGCCGGGCGCTCCTTGCCGTCGATCTCGATGGTGGATTCCATGGTTACCTGCTTGCCGCCGGCGCGGTCTTCGACCTTCAGGCATTTCTGGCGCAGGCGAACGCGGCTGCCGACAGGCACCATGTTGGTAAACCGCACCTTGTTGCAGCCGAAATTGATGCCCCGCTGCACGCCTTCGACCCGCATGACCTGCGCGGACAGCATCGGAAGAAGAGAAAGGGTGAGGTAGCCATGGGCGATGGGGGCGCCGAGTTCCTTGGTCGCCCGCTCGACATCGACGTGGATCCACTGGTGATCGCCGGTTGCTTCGGCGAACTTGTTGACCTGGGTCTGGGTGATCTGGTGCCAGGGCGAGACGCCCACCTCGGTCCCAACCAGAGATTCGAGCTCGGCGAAGGCCACATTGCGCATGGTTGTCTGTCCCTGAGAGTCCGTCGGGAAAGACCATAGGCTGCGCAAAAGCGCTGGGGAAGCCGTGTCCGGACACGGAATTTCCGGTGTCCGGGCGCCGATTTTCGTGCGGCGAAAGGTGAATGCCACGATCCCGCCACGACCGGGCGGGAGTTATCGAGCGCCCCGGCGGGTTAACGCTGGGAGGATAGCGCGGCCGGTCTCACGACAGGGACAAGGCCGCCGCGCCGGAAGGATGAGCAGATGCCAGACGATGAAAAGCCAGTGAACGGCCAGACGCCCCTGAAGGCCCCGAAGCCTCCGAAGGCGAATGTGAAGCTGAAGAAGTCCGAAACGCTGGAAGTGCGCATCCCCTATGAGACCAAGCAGGCATTCCTGACCGCCTGCCGGGAGGACGGGACAACCGCGAGCGAAGTCGTTCGCGAGTCGATCTCATCCTATCTCGACGAGCGCGTGCGGCCGATCCCTCAACCGGAAAGGTCAAACGTCGTGGAATTCGTGAAGAACCTGCATCCCACCGTGCGCCGCTATGGCCCGCGGGTCGCCGCCTCGGGCGTCGCCGCCATGGCGCTTGCCACCTTCGCCGCCCTGCCCAGCGCCGCGGCCCCGGACTTCCAGAGCCAGTTCAAGAAGTACGACCTCAACGGCGATGGCGTCGTCACGCTGGAGGAATTCACCGGCAAGACCGGCGGCGCCGGCAAGGCGGACGATGTGACGTTCGAGACCCGGATCATTCGTTCCTCGAAGGATGGCAAGGTCGTCATCGAGAAGTCCGACAAGCCTGCGGATCTCAAGCCCATGGAGATGAAGCAGGAAGCCTTTTCATTCTGGCTGCCTGAGGAACTCACGGGCGGCGCGGACAACCCGCACAACACCGAATACCGCTTCGCCACGTCGAGCCGGATCAACATCGACACGGACGGCCCCGGCAAGGACGGGGCAGGCGCCAATATCGACATGGCGCCGCTGATCATCTCGCGTGAGGGCATGCAGAAGCGCGAGTTCGACGGGTTCGACGCCGACAAGGACGGCAAGGTCAGCTTCACGGAATTCCAGGCGCGCCAGAAGGCGATGCTGACCCGCGGCTTCGAGATGCTCGACGCCGACGGCGACAAGGTGCTGAGCCAGGAGGAATACAACAAGATCGGCTCGCCCCCGATGCCGAAGATCGCCATGGACAAGATTGGGGGCCTGGACAAGGACAACATGCGTCACATCCAGATCGTCTCGGGCGGCCCGAAATATTCCGACGAGCAGCTGAAGGCGGCCTTCACCAAGCTGGATTCGAACAAGGACAAGAAGCTGTCGCTGCAGGAATACCTGCCGCCCACGTGATCCGAGATCCGCGCTTTCGGTCTAACGTCAGAACAAGGTGCAGACCCCCACCTGTCCTCCCCCTTGCAGGAGGGAGGGACCTTGTTGCGTCAGCGTACCCCACAGCTATTGGCGGTTGTTGCGTTCACGATCGTGGTTTGTTGTCCAACTCAAGCAACGCGGTCCCTCCCTCCTGCAAGGGGGAGGACAGGTGGGGGTCAGCGCCTTGCTCTGCCGGTGATGTCCGGTCCGGCTTTGGCTTGAACCGATCGACCTAAATCCCCGCCCCATCCTCGTTCTTCTCCGCGTGCGGCGTTGCGCGCATGCCCCAGATCGGGGTGAAGAAGGCCATCCAGGCGATCATCGCCAGCATGCCGATGGATGGCACGAGGATCACGAACTTTGGTCCTGCGGCCTGCGCCACCAGGCCCATCATCACGGCGCCAAGCGGCGCGCCGCCCATGAAGCCGAGCTGGTAGATCGAGAGGACGCGGGCAAGAAGTTGCGGCGGGGCGGCCTCCTGCACGATGGTGCGGCTCATCATGATGGAGATGCCTGCGGCCAGCCCCCACACGAAGACGAGACCGATGAAGAGAGCGTAGGACGTGCTCGACATGAGAAAAAGGATGCCCGCCGAGCCGATGAACTGCGCGACCAGCAGGATGCGGCCGGGTCTCTTGAGGTTGCGGAACCGCGAGATCGCAATCGAGGAGCAGAACGCGCCGGCCCAGAACGTCACGAAGATATTGCGCAGCCCGCCGGATTCGAGGTGGTACACATCGTCGTTGAGAATCGGCAGGATCACGAGAAACGCGCCGATCACAAACACACCGACGCCGAACATCGACATCACCATCGAGAGCAGCACCGGATCGCGCTGCACGCAGCGCATGCCGTCTGCAATGTCTCCGAATACTGCCCCCGCTCCGGTGCGCCCCGTGCGCACCATATTGCCCTTGTCGAGGAACACCGCCGCGCCCGCGCCGATCGCCACGATCACGGCTTGTGCGATCAGCAGCGGCCAGGCGCCGACCTGTGTCGCCATCCCGCCGATGGTGAGGCCTACGATCTGCGCCGCAAACTGCGCCAGCGTCGCGAACGCCACGCCTTGCTGCAGCGTCATGCCCGAGCCGACCTTGCGGCGGCGTGAGACCACATCGTTGAGGATCGCATCGCGCGCCGGCATCATGAACGCGCCGATCGTTCCCATCGCCAACGCGTAGACGACAAGCATCCAGTATTCGATGCCTACACTCTGCATCACAAAGCCAAGAGCCAACGCCGGGATCGCCGCTGCCGAGTGGAAGATGAACAGCAGTGTGCGCGCATCCGCCCGCTCCGCCACCACGCCGCCCAACAGGATGAACACCACGCTCGGCAGGGCCAGCGCCATCTGCGCCAGGCCGAGCAGGGCAGGCTCGACCTCAAGAATGTTCTTCAACAGGTACGGGAATAATACCGTCTGCAGGCCGAACGCGGTGAACCATGCCACCTGCACAACGAGATAGGCCGGCAGCTCCATCAGCACCCGACGCCGCCCGCCTATGCCCAGGATTTCCCCAGCGGCGACAGCTGCGCCCACACCGCTGATCGGTGAGACTGCGCCCTCGGCGATCTCCTCGTCGAGCTTGTCGAGCGAATTGTCCAAACGCGACCCCTCTGCGGGACGCACCATACCGGTACCGGATGGTTAGGAAAGCGTTGCCTCGCGCTGCACATGCTAAGTCCGGCTGGCGCGGCGCACTCTGCCGTCATAATGTATGGGAAATATGCCCGGGCAAGAACCGGTGCGCGTACGGGGTGAGGGAGTTCCAAGATGCGTGATGCCCGGATGATGCTGAGCTGGGTGCTCGCCCTGTTCCTCGCTCTCATGTTCCTCTGGATCGCGGACCAGAGCCTGTTCCCGCCGAGCGCGGCCAAGAACGTCGTCTTCCCCATGCTGCGTGAAAAGTCCGGCATCTACCTGTTCGAGCCGACGGGCCGTTATGTCGTCGGCCTCACGCACGTCATCGCTGCGCTGCTGCTGATCGTTCCGTGGACGCGGCGCCTCGGCGCGATCCTCGCCCTCCTGATCGCGGCCGGCGCCGTCGGCGCGCAGCTCCTCTGGATCGGCATGGCCGTGCCGACCGAAGTCGGATCCAAGACCACGGATGGCGGCCAGCTGTTCTACCTGACGCTCGCCCTGGCGGTCGCGGCCCTGATCCTGGTCGTCGTTCATCCGGGTGGTGGCGGCGACAAGGTTTCCGGCCCGCACAATTATTACGGGCGCTGACGCCGGTCTTTACCGATAACGCTCGGTAAAACCGTGGTGAATTACCAATAACCACACCGGAATTGGGCTGCGAGACGCTCGCAGGTTGATGATCTCTTAACCGCGGATGCCCCATCATTAGTGCACAGGCCGCTAAAGGGGTGCGCCAATGTCAGATCTTGCGCCCCCTTCAGGGGAGCCGCCCGACGCTCCCGGGGGCGCCGCGGTCGTGCCCGCGCCCTCCGATGGTTTCGCCCGCCGCTCTTTGCTGCGCCGCCTCATGGATGTTGTTGCCCTGCCGTCCTCGCGCTCGAATGCGCAGGACCGTGCGATCGCCGGCGACCTGCTGCTCGAGATCCTGATCGAGTCCGACGTCGCCGCGCGCGAACTGTGCGCGCGCCGTCTCCACGAAATGTCCCAGGCGCCCAAGCGCCTCCTGCGCTTCCTCGCGCTCGACGCCCCGCACGTCGCCAAGATCATCCTCACGGACAATAAAGCGTTCGACGACGCCGACCTTGCCTATGTCGTCCAGCACGGCGGCACGCCCCACCGCATGGCCGTCGCATTGCGGCGGGACATCGGCGCGGCCGTCGCCTCCGCCATCGGCGAATCCGGCGACACCGCCGCAATGAAGGTACTGCTCGACAACAACACGGCGAAACTCTCCGAGCGGTCGGTTGAGCTGATCGTCAGCGCCTCCCGCAAGGCGCCTGAACTCTGCCCGCTGCTGATCACGCGAGAGGAGCTGCGCCCCGCTCACGCGCTCGCCATGTTCTGGTGGTCGGCCGCGCCTGAGCGCAGGCAGATCCTGATGCGCTTCTCCGCCGAACGTACACTGCTCCTGGACATGTGCGCCGACATCTTCCGCTACGCCGCGACCGACACCGATCCCGTGGTGCGCAAGACGCTGCAGGTGATCGAGCGGCGCCAGCGCAACCGCGCCGCGCTGCAGAACTCCTCGCACGAGAGTCTCGAAGCTGCGATCAGCGTCGTCGCCACGGTGAAGAAGATGACGCCGGCGGACTCGACCGAGATCGCGACGCTCGCCGGCATCAAGCCATCCACTGGCGAGCGCATCTTCCAGGATCCGGGCGGGGAGGGGCTTGCCGTCCTCTGCAAGGCCACCGGCCTCAAGCGGCAATTCCTGCGCGAACTCTGGACTGCGCTCGGCCGCGACCCGTCGGACGACAATGCGCACTTCCGCCGCGTTTCCGAAGTCTATGAATCCATCGCCGTCGCCAAGGCGCAGACCGTGCTGCGCTACTGGAACTGGTCGCTCTCCTCGGCCTTCTCGCCCGACCAGATCGAAGAGAGCGACGATGACACGCTCGAACACACGCTGCGCATCATCGACGACGCCACGCGCCCCAAGGCCATCGCGCGCCGGTAGGCCGAGGTGCGGTCTCACAGCAGAACAAGGACCCACACCCCCCACCTGTCCGCCCCCCTTCGGGCGGGCGGGACCGCGTGGTGGGAGTCGAACTATGATCTGACGTCAGCGAGCGAGCAGGCTCGCGCAACAAGGTCCCGCCCGCCGGAAGGGGGGCGGACAGGTGGGGGGTGTGGGGCCTTGCCGAGTTGTCAGACACTAAGCGCAGACACTCTCGGCACACAGATTCTGTGCGCCCTCAGCCACATTCATCGAGAATCACAACGATCCGGTTTTGCTGGAATTTCCCGCAGGACTAGTTCAAGCCTGCGGCCGCTGGCGTGGGAGGAAGCATGAGCTATCTGCATGGCCTAATCGCGGCCCTCGCCGCGCTGTGGTTCGCCCTGTCGGGCGAGACCTCGCCGCTCTTCCTGTTGCTGGCCGCGGTGTCGATCCTGCTCACACTCTGGCTGTGCGCACGCCTGCGCATCCTGGGCCGCGACGCCTCGCCTTATCACCGAGTGATCCAGTTCCTCGCCTATTTCCTCTGGCTCGCGGTCGAGATCGTGAAGGCCAACATCGCCGTGATCATCCGCGTGCTCGGCCCGCGCCATGCGCTCAACCCCGATGTGGTCCGCATCCGCACCGGCGTGCACTCCGACCTTGGGCGCGCTCTATTCGCGAATTCCATCACCCTCACCCCCGGCACAGTGACGCTCGACACCGAAGGCGACATGCTGGTCGTCCACACGCTGGTTCGCGAGAACACCAGCGCCGACGGCTTCCGCGCGATGGACCGCGGCTCCGCCCGCGCCGCCGATGCGCCCGAAGCGCCGCTTCCGCAGACCCAAGAGAAGTCGAGGGGGGCATAACCATGCTGCTCATCGCCGCCGCTGCAGGTCTCCTGATCGCCATGGCGATGATGATCGCGCGCGCCCTGTTAGGCCCATCGCACTATGACCGCATCCTCGCGGCGAACTCCTTCGGCACCAAGACGGTCCTGCTCATCGCCGTGATCGGCTTTGCCTTCGGCCGCCCGGCCTTTCTCGACATCGCCATTGCCTATGCGCTGATCAACTTCGTGACCACGATCGCTCTGATGAAGGTGTTCCGCTACCGCTCGCTGCAATCGCCGCTTTCTGAAGCCGGCGGCGGCAGTCACGCCGGGTCCTTCTTCGCCGCGAAGAAGGGCCAAAACCCCGGAGGACCGGGCCAATGATCGACTTGTTCGACATCATTGGCGGCGGCCTCGTTGTCTTCGGCGCGCTGCTCTCCATCATCGGCGCACTGGGCGTGCTGCGCTTTCCGGACGTCTACACGCGCATCCATGCAGCCAGCATCACCGACACCGGCGGCGCCACGCTGATCCTCCTCGGCCTCTGTCTCATCGCCGGCTGGTCGATGGAAACATTGAAGCTGATCATCGCCTGGTTCTTACTCCTGCTCACGACGCCCGTGGCCGCCCACGCCCTCGGCAATGCCGCCTTCAGCGCCGGCCACACGCCGTGGATCGGCACATTCAGGATCATGAAGGGGGAGAAGAAGTGACCTTCGATCCTAACCTCACGCTCAACTTCATCCTGCTGGCGATGCTGGTGATCGTCGCCGGCTTCGTCGCCGCCACGCGCAGCTTGCTGGCCGCGATCATCCTGATGAGCGTCTATTCGCTCGTCTCAGCCATCTGGCTGGTCGTGATGGATGCAGCGGACGTGGCGTTCACCGAAGCCGTCGTCGGCGCGGGCGTCTCCACCATCATCCTTCTCGGCGCGATCCTGCTCACCCGCGGCGAGGTGCAGAAGCCGAAACTCTCGAAGCTGATCTTCCCCGCCATCGCTGCGGTGATCTCCGGCGGCCTGCTGATCTATGCCGCGATGGACCTGCCGGGCTTTGGCGATCCGGCGTCGCCCGCCAACGCCTATGTCGGCCACAGCTATCTCGTGAGCACGCCAAACGAGATAGGAACGCCGAACATCGTCACCGCTGTGCTCTCCAGCTATCGCGGGTTCGACACGCTGGGCGAGACCGTGGTCGTCTTCGCCGCCGGCATCGGCGTCGCCCTCCTGCTCGGCTTCGGCGAGCGCGCTGCAACGGCCGCGCCGCAACCGCTCGATCCCTCGGGCGACCACAACGTCGTCCTGCGCGTCGCCGCAAGATTGCTGATCCCGCTGATCGCCCTGTTCGCCTTCTACGTTCAGTTCCACGGCGATCTCGGCCCTGGCGGCGGCTTCCAGGCGGGAGTGATCCTCTCTGTCGCCGTGATCCTCCACGCTCTCGTCTTCGGCCTGCGCGAGACTATGCGCGCCCTCAAGCCCGGCTTCGTGCGAGCCATCGCCGCCCTCGGCGTCCTCCTCTATGCCGGCGTCGGCATCGTCTGCCTCACCAATGGCGGAGCCTTCCTCGACTACGACTTCCTGTTCGACCGCGACACCGTGGACGCCATCCCCTCCGGCCTGCTCGGCGATCCCGACGCGATCCATCACTGGGGCCAGCATTTCGGCATCTTCTTCATCGAGCTCGGCGTCTTGTTCACCGTCGCCGCAACGATGGTCACCATCTTCTACGCCTTCGCCGGCCGCGCTCCCGATGCGCAGAAGGAGGCAAGGTGACCTTCCTCCTCCAGCATCTCAACTATGTCGCCGTCATCATCCTGATGATGCTCGGCCTGTTCGTGACGTTCTCGTCCGGCAACCTCATCAAGCGCATGATCGGCCTCGCCATCTTCCAGACTTCGACCGGCCTGTTCTTCATCAGCCTCGGCAAAGTGCAGGGTGGCACCGCCGCCATCACCATCAGCCCTGCCAGCCCGGAAGCCAAAGCCCTTGCCGCGCAAATTGACCCCGTCACGCTCGCACAGGCCGGCGTCAACGGCGTCGTCTATTCCAACCCGCTGCCGCACGTTCTGATCCTCACCGCCATCGTCGTCGGCGTCGCCACGCTGGCCGTGGGCCTTGCCATCGCCGTGCGCATCCGCGAGGCTTATGGCTCGGTCGAAGCCGCCGACATCGCCGCCAGAGACCGCGTGTCTCTTCCCGGACAACCTGCGGAGCCGCTCGTTTGAACGGCTTCGAGACCCTCTATGCCGCGCCCCCGGCGCTGATGGCGCACGCGCCCGTGCTCATGGTGGTAGGACCCATCGTCGGCGCTTGCGCAGCGGTGCTCGCGCCCAATTCGCGCTGGGCATGGATGATCTCCGTCTTCGCTGCGATCTTCGCGCTCTGGATGTCCCTCGGCGTCGCAGGCGAAGTCGCGCGGCACGGCGTCATCACCTACGCCATCGGCGGCTTCGCGCCACCCATGGGCATCGCCTTCCGCGTCGATGCGCTTGGCTCGATGATGTCGCTCTTGATCGCCAGCATAGGCGTGGCGTCAGCGCTCTTCTCCGGCCACGGCCTGCGCTACGAGATCCGCGAAGAGAAGCAGGGCCTGTTCCATGGCGGCTTCTTGCTCTGCCTCGCCGGCCTGCTCGGCCTCGTCTCTACGGGCGATGCGTTCAACGCCTTCGTCTTCCTCGAAGTCTCCTCGATCGGAACTTACGCACTCATCGCCATCGGGGAGGCCGAGACCGCCGCGCACTCCCCGCCGCCTTCAACTACCTCATCATGGGCACGATCGGCGCGACGTTCTTCGTCATCGGCATCGGCTTTCTCTATGCCGCCACCGGCACGCTCAACATGGCCGACATCGCCGCGCGCCTCGCCACGCTCCAGGACAGCCGCACCGTTCAGGCGGGCTTTGCCTTCATCGTCGTAGGCCTCGGGCTGAAGGCGGCGATGTTCCCGCTGCATGGCTGGCTGCCCAACGCCTACGCCTACGCCCCGCCGCTGATGGCCGTGTTCCTCTCCGCCACCGCCACCAAGGCCGCGATCTACCTCCTCGCCCGCTTCGTCTTCACCGTCTTCGATCCGAGCATCGTCTTCGCCGGCCACTTCCTCGACTATGTCCTGATGCCGCTCGCCGCCACCGCCGCGATCGTCTGCTCCCTGCAGGCCGCTTTCGACCAGGACCTGCGCCGCTCGCTCGCCTTCTCCTCCGTCGCGCAAGTGGGCTACATCCTGCTCGGCCTTTCCATGGCCACCGCCCAGGGCATCTCCGCCGGCCTTCTCCACCTCATCGCCCACGCCCTGATGAAGGCCGCGCTGTTCATGGCGCTGGGCGGCATCGCCATGAGCCTGCGCGCCCGCACGCTGAATGAATTCGCCGGGGCAGGGCGCGATGCCCCCTGGACCATGGGCGCCTTCGCCATCGGCGCCGCCAGCCTGATGGGCCTGCCGTTCACGCTCGGCTTCCTCTCCAAATGGCGGCTGCTTGAGGCCGCCGTTGAGCAACAGTTGTTCTGGATCGTCGCCGTCATCGCGGCGTCTTCGCTTGCGGCGCTGGTCTATGTCGGCCGGATGCTGGAGGCGCTGTTCTTCCGCCAGCCCATGCCGGGCGCCGCCCGCGCCATCGAGGCGCCGCTGGGCGTCATCGTGCCGCTGTGGTTCCTTGCGGGGCTAAGCATCTGGTTCGGCATCGACGCGTCGCTGCCCGAGAACCTCGCCAACCAGGCCGCCATGGTCCTCCTCGGGAGGGCGCCGTGATGCCAGCAAGCACCGATGTCGGCGCCATCCTGATCTTCCTCGCCCTCGTCATCCCGCTGTTCGCGGCGCTGCTCACCTATGCCGTCGGCAAGATGCCGGACGTGCGAGAGACGCTGACCATGGTCGCCGCTGTGGCGCTCCTCACCGTCACCATCGCGATGTTCATGCGGGTGGGGCAGGGCAATCCGCCGGTGTGGGTCGCCGCAAAACCCCTCATCGGTCTCGAACTCGCCTTCAAGCTCGAACCGCTCGGCGCGCTCTTCGCGCTGATGGCCAGCGCGCTGTGGGGCCTCAACTCGCTCTACGCGTTCGGATACATGCGCGGGGCGCGCGAGGCGAACCAGACGCGGTTCTATATGTGCTTCGCCATCTCGATGTTCGCCGTGATGGGCATTGCCATGGCAGGCAATTTGTTCACGCTGTTCGTCTTCTACGAGGTGCTCACCTTCGCCACCTACCCGCTGGTGGCGCACAAGGGCGACGAGGCGTCGCAGAAGGCCGGCCGCGCCTATCTCGCCATTCTCGTCGGCGCATCCTTGACGCTGATGCTTCCCGCCATCATCGCCGTGCAGGGGATCGCAGGCTCCACCGATTTCGTTCAGGGCGGCCAGTTGCTGAACAAGGCGGCCCCCGGCCTCGCCGGTGTTCTCCTCGTCATGCTGGTGTTCGGCGCAGCCAAGGCGGCGCTCATCCCTGTGCATGGCTGGCTGCCGCAGGCGATGGTGGCGCCGACGCCGGTCTCTGCGATGCTGCATGCCGTCGCCGTGGTGAAGGCAGGCGTGTTCACCATCCTCAAGCTCTCGGCCTACACGTTCGGGCCGCAGCTGATGACCCAGATGCACGCGGCGCAGTATCTGCTCTGGATCGCCGGGGCGACCATTCTCATTGCCAGCATACGCGCCTTCACCAAGCAGAACCTCAAGGCGCGGCTGGCCTGGTCGACCATCGGCCAGCTTGCCTTCGTCACGGCCGCCGCGCTGTTGCCGGCGGGGGCAGGGCTTGTTGCAGGCGGCCTCCACATGCTCACGCACGCCGT
>DASYKO010000335.1:0-13410 GCA_035995285.1 Hyphomonadaceae bacterium
CCGCTGCTGACTTGGGAGCGCGCCGGGCGACACCGGAGTAGAACCAATGCTTGGACGTCTCGGCCCCCTCGAAATCGTCATCATCCTTGTCGTGCTGCTTCTCCTGTTCGGAGGCCGGGGCAAGATCTCCGGCATGATGGCGGACATGGCCAAGGGCATCAAAAGTTTCCGGAAGGGCATGAAGGACGGCGACGATGTCGACACCTCGCAGACCACTTCGGGTGCGCTGGTGAACGAGCCGATCAATGTCACGCCCGAGAAAGAAAAGTCGAAGGCCTGAGCCGGCGGGCTGAGCCCTTTTCTCCCAAGGGAGTAGTCCTGCCATGATGCCGGGTATCGGCTTCGCGGAAATGTTGCTTCTGGCCCTGGTCGCCGTCGTGGTGATCGGGCCGAAGGACCTTCCTTTGATGGCGCGCAAGTTCGGGCGCTTCACGGGGAAGATGCGTGCGATGGCCTTCGAGTTCAAACAGGGCTTCGACGAGCTGGGCCGGCAGGCTGAGCTCGAGGAGCTGCGCAAGGAAGTCGCCGACCTCAAAAAGCATACGGGCCTTGAGGACCTTGAGCGCGACTTCAACAACGACGCGTACAAGATGCAGAGCGACATGAACGCTGCGCTCAATCCGCCTGCGCCTGCTCTGCCTGAGCCGGCGAAGGATCCGGTGCTGCCCTATCCCGGTCTCTCCGCTGAGGATCCCGGTTACGAGACGGGCGAGGATCATCGCATCGGCGGCTATCAGCAGGATCCGCCTCCTGCGGCGGCGCCGTCTTCCGACACTCCGCCCGCGGCCACGCCCGAGCCCGTCAAGCAGGATACGCCCGCGTGAGCGATAAGGCTGCTGAACCTGTGGACGAGGTCGAGGCGAGCCGCGCGCCGCTGATGGATCATCTGGCCGAGCTGCGTACGCGGCTGATCCGGATTCTCTGGTGCCTCGCCGTCCTCTTCATCGTCGGCTGGTATGTGAGCGAGCCCGTGCTCGGCCTGCTGGTGAAGCCGCTGGAAGACGTGGGCCTCAAATACCATCCCGAGGCGACCGTGGTGAGAGCGACCCTGAACGCGCCGCTCGAGATGGTGTTCGTGAGGATGAAGCTGGCCTTCCTGATCGCGCTGGCGGCCGGCTTTCCGTTCATCGCGCTTCAGGTCTACGGCTTCGTGGCGCCGGGGCTCTACAAGAAGGAACGTTCGGCGGTTCTGCCCTTCCTGTTCGTGATGCCGCTGCTGTTCATTGCCGGCGCGCTGGTGGTCTATTTCTACGTGCTGCCGCTGTTCATGGACATTTCCTACGCCCAGGAATTCAAGGCGGGGCGGGTCAGCGTCGAGAACCAGAACCAGATCAAGCCTTATTACGAGCTGACCATCTCGCTGCTCACGGCGTTCGGGCTGGCGTTCCAGCTGCCTGTTGTGCTCGGCCTGCTCGGACGTGCGGGGATTGTCGAGGCGGGCGCGCTGCGCAAGGGGCGGAAGTATGCCTTTGCGGCGATCCTCGTCATCGCCGCGGTGATGACGCCGCCGGACCCGTTCAGCTGGGCCATCCTCGGCGTGCCGCTCTACATGCTCTACGAGGCAGGCATCTGGTGGGTGGCTGCGATCGACCACGGCCGCAAGCGCCGAGAGGCCGAAGAGGCCAAGCGCGAGGAAGAGGAAGCCAAGCGCGAGAGCGACGCCAACAACAAGCGCATCGCGGAAGCCTCGGCGAATGCGCAACTCCCCGGGCCGACGGCCGCGCCGGGGGAGTAGGGTTCTTTCGACATCGGGACTTGCGGCGTGCTCCACCAGCGAAGCTGGGGGAGGTGGATCGCGGCGAAGCCGCGAGACGGAGGGGGCCGGCCGCGGAGCGGACGGATCGGGCCAAGAGAAGATTCCCCTTGTTGCAACATCCGCCTGCCTTCGGCAGGCAGCCCCTTCCGTCTCGGCGCTTCGCGCCGATCCACCTTCCCCACTTCGTGGGGCAGGACTTCGTGGGTGATTTCAAACATCTCGCATGATCTCTCGTTCAGGCCGGTGATCACCGCCTGGGATGCCTCCCGCTTTTCCCTCTCGGGCCGTGCGGATCGGGTGGCGCTCCATAAGGAGGGCCGGGGACGCAGGATGGCCCTGCGTATGTTGGCGTCGCTGGTTGCCCAGCTCTACCGGTAGTTCGAAGAAACGCAGCATCCTGCGTCCCCGCGTGTCGTTTGGTCGGCAGCCTCGGACAAGGCGCTCTGTGTTTCGCGCCTCTGCCGTGGGTGTCGCCGCCGGTGTGCAGGCCATGGGTGTTCACCACGGTCCCCGGAGATAACTCCCTCCCTTGGCAGCTCCCGATCGGCTGCATTCAGGAGAGCTGAGCTTGATCCTTCATTGTCCATGGCGGACTCAGGAGCTCCACGCTCGATACGCATCGCCCCCGCGCCGTTGAACATCGCGACTGCCCTCCATGCGGAGGCGACGGGGTAGTATCCCTCAGCTTTGGAGCATGCTGGGGAGATTATTTTTCTCCCCACCAGTATACGACTCTGTGAAGTGAACAGTTTCAATGAGTTGGGTGGGGGCGATGGGCGGAAATGCGCGCTCATACTGGTAGTGAGTTTTTTGCACTGACGCCCCTTCTTGGTGCCCTTGGTGCTTCCCTTGGTGATCTTGGTGAGAACGCCTGGGCTGGTGGGCGTGGTGGGACAAGTTTTCAACACGAAGACACGAAGGAAGACACAAAGACACTAAGTTCCCCGTTGCTCGTGAGGCTTGGTTGACGTGGTTCGAAAGAGTCAAACACCAAGAGCACCAAGGATGCACCAAGGACACCAAGTTCCCCTCATCATTGATGGCTGAGGTTTGCGCCGAGCGCTCCCTCGGCGCGGGTGGTGGTTGGGCCGTTAGATTGCGGCGCCTTGGAGCATGGCGCGGAGCGCGCTAGACCGCGCTTCGGACTCATCCGTTCAGGACACGCCCATGCACGATATCCGCGCCATTCGCGAGAACCCGCAGGCCTTCGAGAAGGCGCTGTCGCGGCGTCCCAAGGAAGACGCGAAGGCGGCTGTGGCGTCGTTCCTGGAGCTGGATGGGAAGGTGCGGGCTGCCCTGCTGGAGAAGGAGCAGGCGGAGCAGGCGCGCAACGCCAAGTCCAAGGAGATCGGCAAGGCGAAGGCTTCGAAGGATGAGGCGCTGGCGGCGAAGCTGATGGCGGAGGTGGCGGAGGCGAAGGCTACGATCGAGCGGGCTGGCAAGGATGAGGCCGAGGCGATCGCCGCGCGTGACGACCTGCTGGCGCGCATTCCGAACATTCCGCTGGAGGATGTGCCGGAGGGGGCGGACGAGCATGCGAACAAAGAGGTGCGCAGGCATGGCGAGCCGCGGAAGTTCAACTTCGCGCCGAAGGATCACGCCGATCTCGGCGAGGCGCTGGGGATGATGGACTTCGAGGCCGCGGCGCGGATGAGTGGCGCGCGCTTCGTGGTGCTGAAAGGACAGCTGGCGCGTCTGGAGCGCGCGCTGGCGGCGTTCATGCTCGATGTGCAGACGGGGGAGAATGGGTATGTCGAGCACGCGCCGCCAATTCTGGTGCGGCCGCAGGCCATGTTTGGGACGGGGCAGCTGCCGAAATTCGAGAGCGATGCTTTTACAGGGCTGTCGTTCGACGGCGCCGCGATTGAGGAGACTTTGCTTGAGCTGCGCAGCTCCGTCGAAACGGGCCGGATTTACGCGGCCGAAATTGACAGCGGGACCCCACACCCGCAGGCGCGTGGCGAGCTCGAAGCAAGCATGGCAATCGGTAATGAAGGAATTGAATCCCTGCGCCAAACCGTGTTGGCCAATCGGTATTTCCTCATCCCCACCTCCGAAGTTTCCCTCACCAACATCGTGCGCGAGCAGATCCTCGATGCATCGCAACTGCCGATGCGGATGACGGCGGCGACGCCTTGTTTCCGGTCGGAGGCGGGGAGTGCGGGGCGTGATACAAAAGGCATGATCCGGATGCACCAGTTCATCAAGGTGGAGCTGGTGTCGGTGGTGAAGCCGGAGGACTCGAATGCTGAGCTGGAGCGCATGGTGGGGTGTGCGCAGAGCATTCTGGAGAAGCTGGAGCTGCCTTATCGCACCGTGATGCTGTGCGCGGGCGACATGGGGTTCGGGGCGCGCAAGACGTATGACCTCGAAGTGTGGCTGCCGTCGCAGGATACGTATCGGGAGATTTCGTCGTGCTCGACCTGCGGGGATTTCCAGGCGCGGCGGATGGATGCGAAGTTCAGGCGCGCCCAGGGCGAGAAGCCGGAATTCGTGCACACGCTCAACGGCTCGGGCCTCGCGGTGGGGCGCACGCTGGTGGCGATCCTCGAGAACTACCAGGAAGCCAACGGGCAGATCAGGGTGCCGACGGCGCTCGTGCCCTACATGGGCGGGCTTGAGGTGATCGGGTAGGGCTTCGTGTCTTTGTGTGACCTTCGTGCCTTTGTGTTGAAAACTTCGGGCGGTGGGCGGTGAAGGAAAGATTCCAACACGAAGACACGAAGGTTACACAAAGACACCAAGGGAGCTGTGCCTGGGGTGGCGTTTGGGCGCCATTCCAAATCGTTGTAGAGCGTTTGTGCTGCGCTGGCGGACTTGAGGTGATCGGGTAGAAAACGCGAAGGGGGGACAATGCGGATTCTTGTTGTGTTTGCGGCGTTGCTGCTGGCTGCGTTTGCTCCGCCGACACGCGGGCTGCGGTATGTGTTCCAGATCGATCATGCGGGACAGCAGGCGAAGACCGTCGAGGTGATGCGCAAGCGCACCCAGGCGGGCGGCATCGAGGCAATCGTGCTGCCGGTCGAGAACGACAAGATCGAAGTGCGCGTGCCGTACGATGTGCTGCACGCCAAGCTGGTGCGCATGCTCACCTGGCCGGGAGTGATGACGATCAACCTTGTCGATGGCGCGGCGAATGCGGCGGACTATCCGCTGCGGGAGGTGCGCAACAATCGGATCAGGCTGGAAACGCTGGCGCCCAATGCGATGCAGCCTGTGATCTACGTGGATCCGGTCCTGTCGCGCGGGGATATCGCGAACACGCGGACGATGACCGACCAGCTTGGCCATCCGGCCATCGTGATCGATCTCAAGCCGGCGGGCGCCGAGAGGTTTGCGCGCGCGACGACGGACAATGTGGGCAGGATGTTCGCCATCGTCATCGATGACCGCATCATCTCCGCGCCGGTTGTGCAGATGCCTATCCGCGGCGGCTCGCTGACGATTACGGGCGCGTTCTCGCGGGAGGAGGCGGAGGGAATGGCCGTGGTGCTGCGCACGGAAATGCTTCTTGCCGAGCCGCGCCTGGTCGAGACCGGGACGTTCGGGGAGCCGCAATAGGGCCCGTCTGGCGACGCATTCCAATTCGTCGAGGCGGCGTCGACATCATTTACAGTGCTACACGGTTGCGCGCGGTGCGGGTGTGCGCATGATTGGCGGATAGGGGAGTCCTCGATGATCAAGCGTCTTGCTCTTGCTGCGGCGGTCGCGTTGCTCGCTGCGTCGCCCGCGTTTGCGGCGACGAAGGTGTTTACGGCGAAGCTTTCCGGAGATGTCGAGACGTCGAAGACGGGATCGAAAGCGACGGGGACAGCGCGGTTTGTGGTCGATACGGAGACGAAGACCGTTGATGTGACGATGGACTTTGCCGGGCTCAAGATTGCGGATCTGGCGGATGGGCTCGTGGCGCGGCCGATGGGGCCGATACACCTGCACAACTATCTCTCGAACGGGGATGTGGCGCTGGTTCTGCCGACGCCGTTCGGGCCGGGCTATGCGGATACGGCCAAGGGCTTCAGCGTGACAATGAAGGGGTATTCGTACGCGGAGGGGGTGAAGCTGTTGAAGTCTGACCTGTCGTTCGAAGGCTTCCTGGCGGCGATGGCTTCGGGCTCTGTCGTGCTCAACGTGCACACCGACAAGTTCGGCGAGGGCGAGATCAGCGGGAAGATTGTCGCTGGCTGACTGCCTCAGTGAAGGCTGCCCGGTGAAGACCGGGCCAGCTAAGCGAAGCGCGGATCGCAATTAACCACACACTCTCCGGCGGCGCCTGACGAGATCGTTATCGCAGTGTGCCAGGACCGGGCGCGTAACGGGACTTACAATTGCTTCTAAGGACAGCGGGGCAATGCCAGAGGGTGTCTACGGAACGGTAACTCGCGTCGTGCGGGAGAAGCGTTCAGGTCCTGACCACCTGTGGCGGAGTCTTGTCGACACATTTTGATGCAATGTGCATCGATGGATTGGTTTACGCAGGGCCATATGGCCCCTGCAGGACGACTTTAGGGGACGTTGATGGCCGCGCGCCTGGTTTCGGTAGTCGTACCGACATGCAACCGCACAGCAAGCCTGCGCAAGGCGCTGGCCTCGATCCGCGCCGTCGAGACACCTGAACTCCAGATCGAAATTCTGGTCGCTGACAATGGCGCGAGCGCCGAGACCAGATCCGTCGCCGAGGAATTCCGCGCGATCTACCTGAAGGTCGACCGCAAGGGGCCGAGTGAGGCGCGCAATGCGGGCATGTTCGCGGCGACCGGGGATTACATCGCATTCCTCGACGATGACGATGCCTGGCTGCCGGGGCATCTGGTTCCGCACCTCCGCATGCTCGACGAGCAGCCGAAGCTCGATGGCGTGATCGGGCAGGCGCAATATGCGGATGAAGAGCTCAAGCCGTTCGGCATGGCGTGGCCGGATACGCATCCCGGCGTGGGCGATGATCTGCTGCGCAAGATGTTGTCGGGCTATTTCCCGCAGATCGGAACGGCAGTGGTGCGCACTCGGGTGCGCGATGAGCTCGGCGGGTTCGACGCGAAGCTGATCGGCGGGGAAGACCTCGACTGGCTGCTGCGGATGGCGGGGCGCGATGCGCTCGGCTTCACGATGACGCCGTGTATTCTGTTTGCCCAGCGCAGGCTGGGCACGTTCGACAAGCTGCAGCTGCAGCGCCTGGGCTTCGACCGGAAGGTGTTCCACCGCCATGCGCTGCGCCGGCCGAGCGTGTGGCGCTCGCCGATGGATTATGCGCGGGGATATTCGGGCACGTTGCTGCACTTCTTTCGCTATTTCGCCGACAGTGCTCTGCTGCGCGCCGAGCGGGGCGAGAAGTGGCAGGCGATGAAGGCGATCTTTACCGCCGTGCGCATCTTCCCGCTGCGCTCGATGAAGCACCTCATGAGCGACACGCCGCTACGCCGCGCGCTGCTCAGCTGCCTGACGTGGGGGACGGCGGCGGCGCGAATGCACCACCTGCCACTGTGGTTGTACCTCGCGCATTGCTGATCCTCTGTCCGGGCCTTTCTGACCCGACCGGATAGGGGATTAAACAAGAGGGGTCGCCTGAAGGCCGAGCCGGCAGGCGGATTCCGTTCGCGTTCGATCCGATAATTCGACCCGACATTTGACTTGGCCCCGCGAACGCGGGAGTCAGTGCCCCTGATAAATCCAGGGGCCAGATGCGCATTCTCCTTTCCAACGATGACGGCGTGTTCGCTCCGGGCCTTGCGGTGCTGGAGGAGATTGCGCGGTCGGTCAGCGACGATGTGTGGATCGTGGCGCCGCATGAGGAGCAGTCGGGACAGGCGCGGGCGATCACGCTCAATTCTCCGGTGCGGGTGAGGGAAGAGACCGAGCGGCGGTTTGCGGTGACGGGCACGCCGGCGGACGCGGTGTTGCTGGGCGTGAAGGACATACTGAAGGATCACCCGCCGGATCTTGTGCTCTCCGGCGTCAATCGCGGGCAGAACATTGCGGAGGACACCAGCCAGTCGGGCACGGTCGCGGCGGCGATCGAGGGGATGCACCTCGGCATTCCATCCATCGCGTTCAGCCAGGCGCGGAATTTCCGGCGCGGCGAGCCGATCCCGTGGGAGTGCGGGAAGGTGTGGGGTCCGCGCGTGCTCAAGGCTCTGCTGAAGCAGGGATGGCCGAGGGACTGCGTGATCAATGTGAACTTCCCGGACCGGTTGCCGGTGGACGTTATGGGAATTGAGGTGACATCGCAGGGCTTCCGCGATGAAGCGACCTCGACGCTGGACAAGCGCACGGACCTGCGCGGGAACGATTATTTCTGGATCGGCTATACGGCCAAGCCCAGCAATCCGCCGGAAGGGACCGATTTGCGGGCAATTTACGAGGGGCGCGTGTCGGTCACGCCTCTGCACATAGACATGACACACCATGCTTTTAGGGAAGAGCTGCGGGGGAAGCTCGTCGTAGAGTAGGGTGCATGCAGCTCATCGAAATGCACCTTGATCGGCGGGGGCTGTGGGAAAGAGGTGCATTGCGCTTCGCTTCATGCACCCTACGATTCTGGACCGGGACCAGGAATGTCTGACGAAGATCCACGCTTCCTTGCTGCGCGTCTGGTGCTTCAGCTGCGCCAGGCGGGTGTCATGGACCAGCGCGTCAACGAGGCGCTGGAGAAGACACCGCGCGAGCCCTTCGTGCCGCGGCCTTTTCACGACAGCGCGTGGGAGAATGTCGAACTGCCGATCGATTGCGGGCAGACGCTGACGGGCCCCGTTGTGGCAGGGGCGATGCTGCAGGCCCTGAACCCGCAGCGCGAGCATACCGTGCTCGAGATCGGGTCGGGCTCGGGATACATCACTGCGGTGCTGAGCCGCCTTGCGCGGCGGGTCTATTCGATCGACCGCTATCGCACGCTGATTGACCGCGCGCGTCTGGCGCTGGAGCAGTTGCAGATTTCGCGGGTGGAGCTGCGGCTGGCGGATGGGCTGGATGGCTGGCCGGAGGCGGCGCCGTTCGACCGGATGCTGCTGACCGGGTCGGTGCCCAGCCTGCCGATGATGCTGGTGCGCCAGCTTGCGCCGGGCGGGGTCATCGTCCTGCCGATCGACCGCGATGGAGAGCAGTGGATCATGCGGATGGAGCGCCTGGCTGACGGCAGTTTTGCCGAAACGCGCGTCCAGAAGAGCCGGTTTACGCCCCTGCAGCGCGGGGTGGCGCGGGAGCTTTGATCGCTCTCGGATCGCCGCTTGAGCGTGATCAGTGACGGAAGCCCGAGCCGGAACCAGCTCACCCACCCCCCACCTGTCCGCCCCCCTTCGGGCGGGCGGGACCCTGTTGCTCCAGCTTACCCTGATCGTTCTTTGTCCAACTCCATCCACGCGGTCCCGCCCGCCCGAAGGGGGGCGGACAGGTGGGGGGTGGATGGTGTCGTTCTATTGGATGCGATGTCGCTGGCTGCAATCCCGCAGGAAATCGATCGCTTCGAGTCCGGTTCAGCGTTCGGTAACGGCTTTTAACCATTGTGGGCCTGACGCGCCGGATCCCCGGCTGTGAAGGTATTTGGATGGCCCTGAGCCGCATATCGCTGGTTGCTTCTGCGCTGCTCGTCTCGGCGTGCGCGAACAATGCGACCATGCCGCGCCAGGCGCTGCCGGAGAATCCACAGATCGAGTATCGCGGCAGCAAGCCCGTGGCTCGGGCAAGTGCGCCGGTGAAACCGCAGGGCCAGGCTTCGCGTGGGACGCAGTCGGCCCCGGTGCCGCCGCCGCGTGCTGTCGACATGGGGACTTCGAGTTCGCCGGCGGTTGTCGAGGCCAAGGCGATGCAGCCGGAAGCAGGGATGCGTCCCGGCGGGGCGCTGAAGCAGGCGCGCGACAATCCTAGCGCGCGGCGCATCGCGGTGCAGCCAGGGGACACGCTATACGACATTTCCCGGCGCTATTCGGTGAACATGCGCGCGCTGATCGAGACGAATGGGCTGGAGCCGCCCTATGCGCTCGACAAGGGCAGCACGGTGAGCCTGCCTCCGCCGAACGTGCATCGGATCGAGCGCGGAGAGACGCTGTATTCGGTGTCGCGGCGCTACAATGTGGACACGCGCTCGCTGGCGCTGCTCAACGGCATGTCGCGGCCGTGGACCGTTTATCCGGGCGATGAACTGCTGCTGCCGCCGCTGGCGCGCGAGCAGGGTCGTGCGATGGCGCCGCCGGTTCAGGTGAAGGCGGTTGGGCCTTCCGTGCCATCCGTGAAGCCTGTGCAGGCGAAGCCGTCGAAGGAGTTGCAGGTGCTGGATGCGGCCAGCGGGCCGATCAATCTGGCGCCGGGCGTTGCAGTTGCGCCGGTTCCGAAAGCTCCGGTGGTGAAGGCGTCTGCGAAGCCAAAGGAAGTCCGTGTGGCGGATACCGGCAATCATGATTTCATCTGGCCGGTCTCGGGCAATGTCTCGCGCGGTTATGGCGCGGGTGATGATGGCGCGCACAATGATGGCGTGAATATCGACGTGCCGCGGGGGACGCCGGTGAAGGCGGCGGCGTCCGGCGAAGTTGTCTATGCGGGCGATGAGCTGGTCGGGTTCGGCAACCTGGTGCTGATCCGGCACTCGGGCGGGTGGATCACGGCTTACGCCTATTCAGACAGCCTGAAGGTGAAAGAAGGCGACATGGTCGCCCAGGGGCAGGCCATTGCGACCTCCGGCGCCTCGGGCAATGCGGGCTCGCCGCAGGTGCACTTCGAGCTGCGCAAGGGCAAGGAGCCAGTCGATCCGGCGGACTACCTGCCGGCGCTGAAGGGCTGATCTCTCGACTCGAATGCGACTGGTGATCCGCAAGCTGAATGCTTGTGGATTGAGGGGCCACGCCCCAGATCATGTGCGCGACAATTGCCAATACCGGCGGAAAAGCCGGGAAAACGGTCGCGGGAGGCTTTGATTGCAAAGGGAAGGGCGCTGGATATAGTCCGCCCGCCATTAACTCCCGTGGTCCCACGGGAGTGTGAAGAGATTCCCCGGGAGAGAAGATGTCGCCGATCGTGATGTTCCTTCAGCAGGCCGCAGCGCCGGCCGCCGGCGTGGCCGACCCGGGGGCGGCTGCAAGCCCCGCGGGCGATCTCACCGGCATGCTGTTCATGATGGTCGGCATGGGCGCGATCTTCTATTTCCTGATCTGGCGTCCGCAGAGCCAGCGCGCCAAGCAGGTCAAGGCGATGCACGCGGCGCTGAAGAAGGGCGACCAGGTGATCACGTCGGGCGGCATCATCGGCAAGATCACCAAGATGACCGACGACGAGGTGACGATCGATACGGGCGAGGGTGGAAAGCTGCTCATGACCCGCAGCGCCATCGGCGGCATCTACAACCGCGCCGATCCCAAGCCGGCGAACGACGTCAAGGAAAGCTGATCTCTCCATGCTGCTCAAGTTCCCAGCCTGGAAAATTGTCATCGTCATCGCGGCGGTTTTCCTTGGCATATTCTTCTGCATCCCGAACTTCTTCTCCGAAGCGGGCCGTGCGCAGTATCTGAGCTGGTTTCCGACCAGCGCGATGAAGCAGGGCCTCGACCTCAAGGGCGGGGCGTCGATCCTGCTCGAGGTTGATCCGGACGAACTGCGCCACAATCAGCTGAAGCAGCTGAACACCCGCGTACGCGATGCGCTGCGCGCTGCGCCGATCATCCCGGTGCCGGCGGGCGGGCGCAAGTTGAACCCGGAGACGGGCCTCGCCCGCGAACTGGTCGTGCGCACCACCAATCCCGCTGACATGGAATCCGCCAAGCAGCGGATCCAGAAGCTCGGCAATGCGCCCATCGGCCAGGTCGGCCAGCCGAACTCGCTCAAGGTGGACACGCGCGCAGATGGCGCGATCGTCGTGAGCTTTACCGACGCCGCCTTCCTCAAGATGAAGGCCGATACGCTCAAGCAGTCGATCGAGGCGGTGAACCGCCGCGTCAACGCTTCGGGTCTTACAGAGCCGAACGTGCAGCCGCAGGGCGACAGCCGCATCATCGTCGAAGTGCCCGACATGAAGGCGGACGGCATGGCCCGTCTGAAGAGCAAGCTCACCGAAGCCGGCGTGCTGACCTTCAATCTCGTCGACCAGCAGGCGACGGCGGACGCGCAGCGCGATCCGACGCTCTGGCCGATCGGGGAGACGCGCAGCAACCGCATGGCGCTGCCGGACCAGAGCCGGAACAACGAAACTGTCGTCATCGACACGGACGCCATCATCACCGGCGCCGACCTTGCCGGCGCCAGCCAGTCCTTCGACCAGTCGAACCAGCCGAGCATCACCTTCCAGCTGCACGCATCGGGCGCGCAGGCCTTCGGCAAGGCGACCGCCGCAAACGTCGGCCGGCCCTTCGCCATCGTGCTTGACGACTCCGTCGTGTCTGCGCCGAACATCCGCAGTCCGATCACGGGCGGGTCGGGCACCATTGAGGGCGGCTTCACGGTGGAGCGCGCCGAGGACATGGCGATCGTGCTGCGCGCAGGCGCGCTGCCGGCCAAGCTGAAAGTCGCGTCAAGCAACCTGATCGATGCCAGCCTCGGGGCGGACTCGGTGCGCGCAGGCGTCACTGCGACGCTGGTGGGCATCATCGCCATCACGGTGTTCATGATCGCGACCTACGGCTTGCTCGGGCTGTTTGCTGTGATCGCGGTCTATTTCAACCTTGCGATGATGATCGGCTTCCTGTCGGCGTTCGGCGCGACCATGACGCTGCCGGGCATTGCGGGCATCCTGCTCACCATGGGCATGGCGGTCGACGCCAACGTCCTGATCAACGAGCGCATACGCGAAGAGAAGAAGGCGGGGAGGTCGGTCGTCTCATCGGTCGATGTCGGCTTCGACCAGGCGATGGCGACCATCATCGACGCCAACGTGACCCACCTGATTGCGGGCATCATCATGTTCTCGCTGGGCTCCGGCCCGATCCGCGGGTTCGCGCTGACGCTGGCGGTGGGCATCCTGACGTCGATGTTCACCTCGGTGCTGGTCGCCCGATTCATCTTCGCGCTTTGGCTCAAATACGGACGGCCGAAGTACATTCCGATCTGACGGTGAGGAGCCAACAGCGAGTAGTGAGTAGCGAATAGGGGGCGCTGAGGGCAGCCAATCCCCTTAAATGCTGGGTTTTTCCGCCTAGATCTCTACTCGCTATTCGCCACGCCCTATTCGCTGTCCAATCCGTCACGAAACCCATGGACGCCCGCCCGCCAATGTCTTAGACGGACCCGTCCAAACCCCAGATTGTCATGAAAACACCGACCGGAACTTCCGAGACCGCAGCCTCTTCCCCGCCGAAAAAGCGGGTGGGGCCGTTCACGTTCTTCGCCCAGGTGCAGCAGGAAGCCCGCAAGGTGACCTGGACCTCGCGGCAGGAGACGATCTACGCGACCATCATGACCCTGGTCATGGTCGTGGTCGCGGCGGCGTTCTTCTACATGGCGGACGCCCTGGTCACGATCGGGGTACGTTGGCTCACGGGCACGGAGGCGCTGTGATGGCTGACGCCAAGTGGTATATCGTTCACGCCTACTCGAACTTCGAAAAGAAGGTCGCCTCCACCATCCGTGAGCAGGCTGCGATGCAGAATCTCTCGGAGCTGATCGAGGAGATCGAGGTTCCGACCGAGGAAGTCGTCGAGGTCGTCCGCGGCCGCAAGCGCACGGTCGAGAAGCGCCACATGCCG
>DASYKO010000336.1:0-6374 GCA_035995285.1 Hyphomonadaceae bacterium
GCCTGAGGCGCGGTCTGGCTGCTGGCGGATGCGGCCAGGGCGAGCGAGAAAAAGAGACCAGCCGCTGTGCGCACAGATCCCCCACCCTGCCGTTTCAGCAGCCTAGTGCACCTTGGGCGCCGGCTCGCCCCACGGGTCGTCGGCGAACAGCTCCGGCGCCAGCGCCTGCATCATGCTGAGGGACGCCTGCGGGTCACGCCGGGCGGCGTAGGAGATGATGGCGTCCAGCCGCGCCTGCACTTCCCCGATCGGCGGGGACTTGAAGCGGGCGACTTCCAGCACGCCATCGACCGGCGTGTCGTGCACCTGCTCGCGGTCGTAGAACACGGTTTCTGTCAGCTTCTCGCCCGGACGCGGACCGGTGATGCGGATGAGGATGTCCTGACCGGGCGTCATGCCCTTCATGCGGATCATCTTCTCGGCAAGATCCATGATCCGCACCGGCTCGCCCATGTCGAGCACGTAGAGCGTCGCCTCGCGGCTGTCGGAGGTAGCCGAAAGGGCTGCCGCCTGCAGCACGAGGGCGGAGGCTTCCTCCACGCTCATGAAATAGCGCGTCATGTCGGGATGGGTGACGGTGACCGGGCCGCCCTCGGCGATCTGGCGCTCGAACAGCGGGGCGACCGAACCCTTGGAGCCGAGCACGTTGCCGAAGCGCACCAGCGAGAAGCGCGTGGCCGGCGCCGTCGGCGCGAAGGCCTGGATGAAGAGTTCGGCGGCGCGCTTGGTGGCGCCCATCACGTTCTGCGGGTTCACAGCCTTGTCGGTCGAGATGAAGGTAAACGACCTGACGCCGAGCCCCGCCGCAATCGTGGCGGCGCGCCGCGCGCCCAGCACGTTGGTGAGGATCGCCTCGTTCGGGTTGAGCTCCATCAGCGGCACATGCTTAAGCGCCGCGGCGTGGATCACCAGGTCCGGCCCCGCCTCGCGCATCGCCTGCTCGAGCCGCACTTCGTCGCGCACGTCGCCGATGATCGCGCGCCGCACCACGTTGGGATAGGAGCGCGCAAGTTCCTGGTCGATCTCGAAGACGTTGAATTCGGACGAGTCGTAGATCGTGAGTTCGGACGGCCCAAGCGCCGCGCACTGGCGCGCCAGCTCGCCGCCGATGGTGCCGCCGCCGCCCGTGATGAACACGCGCGCGCCGGAAATGAGTTCGGCAACCGGCTGCTTCTGAAGCTTGCGTTCCGGACGGGCGAGGAGATCCGCCGGACGGATCGGCTCCAGCATCGCCTTGGACCCGATGCGCAGCAGCGTCGCCTTGCGGGCGGAGGCCACGGCGAGTGCCGCTTCCATGGTGCGGCGGTCTTCGGGCGGGGCGGCGATGGCGATCCACGGCAGCTCGCCGAAGCGCGCGGTGTAATGGTCGAACAGGGTGGCCAGCTGGTCGAGCCCGCCCATCACCTGCACGCCTTCAATGTCCCGGCCGACGTCTGATCCTGTGGTTTCGATGAGCCCGATCGCGCGGATCGGCGGGCCGGACGGCGCCTTGCGGGCGGCGCGCAGCGCCTCGGCGATGGAGGCCGCCGGACCCAGCACCAGCGCACGCGGCGCATAGGGCGGCTCGCGGCGGATGACGGCGGACAGATCGCCTGTCGCATCGGCGCGCGCCCACAGGCGCACGATCATCATCAGTCCGAACCAGATCGGGATCTGCAGGTAGATCGCCGAGATCGGAAAATTCGTCGTCGTCGAGGCGAGGACCAGGATCGGCAGCGACATCAGGTTGGCGATCACCAATGCCTGAAACACCCGCACGACGTCGCGCAGCGAGGTGTGGCGCCAGACCTGGCGATGGATGCCGCGGAACCACAGCGCGAAGGCCGCGGCAATGCCGAAGGCGACCGGCACGAAGATGGTGATCCAGAGCGGGGTCTCTTCGTGCGAGAAGAAGTGCACGATCTCCTGCGCCAGATACATCGCGACGCCGGCGGCCAGGATGTCATAGGCCACGCAGATCAGCTTCGCCTCAATGGCGTGGCGCCGGACGATATTGGGCTCAGGTCTCACGCAGTCTCCCCGTGCTGCTGGTCCGCAGGCTCAAGCCGTGTCAGGCCCCAGCGCACCCGATTGGGCGCCTGGGTACCGTCCGCTGATGGGTCGGCTACTCCCCGGATCACTAGCTGCCGCGTCTTGCGCGCGGTCTCCGTACCCCAATAGCGCGAATGCTCCACAGAAAGCAAAGTCTCACTGCGGAAACGCCACACTCTCTGGCGCCTCGGCAGTCCTAGGAACACCGTCCTATCGTCTGGTCCGTCGGCAACCTGGACATCAGGATGAAGATGGAACCTGATTTCGAAGGGAATCACGGCCGTAGACGTCGCCGGCGCCGTGTCCGACATCGGCCGGGACAGGCTGTCTTCTCCCCTGATCTGCGCGCCGTTCTTGGCCACGTAGAGCCGCCTCCGATAGATCACCCCCCGCCTGACCCGCCAGCCCGAGTGCTGGCCCTCAAGGAGGTACTGGTCGCCCTCTTCCAGCCGCCGCACCGATAGCTGGGGCGGACCTTCCGGAGACATCAGCCCTGTAGCTGGGTCCTTCGTGAATACAGCTGAATCCTCACCGTTAAGCGACAGCACGGAATGCGCGGCAGAGCGCCTTGCGGCGTCCTTCAGGGCCGGCTCGAGGTCCGGATTACAGCCGCACTGGGTAATGATCCGTTCCGGCCCGTCATCGACCGAGATGGCCAGCGCCCCGGCATGGGCGCGTCCGCCATGCGGACGGTCCGGTCCCGGCCCCGCATCGAGATAGACGGTCAGGTCTTCCGCCTGCACGCGCTGATAGGCCGACAGCCGCGCGAACGAGAATTTGGAACTGACCCCGCCGTGCGGACGCAGCGCATTGAAGGCCAGGCCGTTGGACGCATCCCCGCCGCCATTGGCGACCAGCACGCCGCCATCCGCGCATTGGAAGAAGCTCAGCATCGCCGCCATGCGCGCCTGCAGCCGGCTCAGGAAAGCGGGCGCCGGGATGCCCATGCGCAAGAGCAGGTCCTCGACGCAGTGAATCTCGGCCAGCGTCTCCGCCAGCATTTCCGGGCTCCGGCCGGCATGTCCGCCATCTGTAAGAACCTGTCTGGAGCACTCCTGCTCCAGCAGCTGCAGGCCGGATTCGAGCGCGCTCCGATGGCCTTCGATGGCCGCCCCGCCCAGCGACAGCGCCACGCCGATGCGCAGACGCGCCTGCGGACCACTTTCGTTGATTTCCGAAGCCTGAAGGTGACGCATCTGGCGCGCGAGACTATCCAGGAGCGATGTACGCGCCTCGCCCTCAAGCCCGCTGAAGAGCCATGGTCCTGCGGTCAGGAGATTGATCACCCGCTCCGCGGTGGGCCCGAGCCGCCAGGCGAAGTTCTCCCATTTGCCGAACGTCTCGCACCAGCCGGAGGCAAGCGCCCTCGCCTTCGCCTCCCCTTCATTGCCGAACGAGGCGACATCGCGCAGCCAGTGCAGGCGGTGAATGCGGTCAGCGAAGTGCAGTGATGGAAACGGCGGACCCCAAGGCGCGTGGCCCGGCGGCGTATCAACGTGGGAAGCCCCGAACCGCCATTTGCCTTCGAGGATCGCCTGCCCGCGCTCGCGGTTGGCCGGATGGTAGTCTTTCGCGATCGCGATCAGACCCGTCGGCGTGGGTCCCGATATGCGCATGCGGTACATCGGAGAGGCCTGCGCCGGCGCGCCTGAACGTCCTGCGAACTCAAGCCATGCCGCGTCTTCGGCTTCGCGCCCCTTCAAGCCGGGGGTTGGGCCGCCAGTAGGTGCCGGCATCGCGCCCTCACCTCGCCGGCGACTTGGCGTGCGCGCCGCGAATGGCGCTGATCGCGTCGCGGTAGCCCTTGGGGCCTTTTCCGAACACTGCGGAACCTGCAACAAGCGCCGTCGCGCCTGCCGAGATCACCGCGGCGGCGTTTTCCGGGATGATCCCGCCATCGACTTCCAGGATCGTGTTGAGCTTGCGCGCATCGAGTTTCTTGCGGATCGCCTCGATCTTGCGGAGCTGGCTGTCGATGAATTTCTGCCCGCCAAAGCCGGGGTTCACGCTCATCACTAGAATGAGGTCGAGATCCTCGAGCACCGGGTCCAGCACATCGGCATGCGTCGATGGATTGAGCGCCGCGCCGGTTTTCTTGCCCAGCTTCCTGATGACCTGGAGCGTGCGATGGAAATGCGGACCCGCCTCCGGGTGCGCGGTGATGATGTCTGCCCCTGCCGCAGCGAAAGCTTCCAGATACGGATCCACCGGCGAGATCATCAGGTGGACGTCGAACGGCTTCTTGGTGTGAGGCCGCAGCTTTTCGATCACGGCCGGGCCGATGGAGATATTCGGAACGAAGTGTCCATCCATCACGTCGACATGGATCATGTCGGCCCCGGCCTCGTCCACGGCCCGGATTTCCTCGCCGAGGCGGGCAAAGTCAGCCGCCAGGATCGAGGGCGAGATGAGGATATCCGACATGGCAGCCGGGGTAGCAGCGGGCTACCGGGCAGGCAAGCAAGTCAGGGGTGTTAAGACCGTTCCGTCTGGCCTGACCCCAGGTTCGGGGCCATGCGAGGCTGACTCAAACGGAAATCGGCAGATCGCCAGGCTAGGCAGTCGGCTGCGGGATCATCCGGGTGGTCTTGCTGTACTCGACCAGCACCAGCGCGCCATTGGCGACAGCCGAATCTTCGCTGACCGAAACCAGCTCGCCCGAATTCAGGCGGACCGTGTAGGCGTAGCCGGCTTCAGCCGGGCGCGAGGCCACAACGATGGCTTCCTCGACGCGTGCAACGCTGGCCGTGGAGTGCACATTGGCCGACGGGCCAAGGCCCGTGGCGCAACCGGCCAGGGCGAGCACCATGCCGGCAAACGCGACCGCAAAAGCCTTCGAGGGCTTCAGGCTGGTGGCCAGGGCATAGGGGGCGAAGCTCGGATCCATTCTCGTCTCAGTCCAGTCTTCTAGGGCCAAGAGGGGGAGGGCCCGGTTTCTGTCGTATGTTATACGCGAGCCGCATGAATCCAGACTGAACCGGATCGGTCAGCTTCGTTGTTTATCGTGGGCGGAATTGTGGTCTTCTGACCCCGAATCGACCGCTTCGGACCAGTCTTGAATGGGATCAGTCGCCCGTCCGTTCAAGCCGGGCGATGTAGAAAACATCCGAATTTACAGGCTCTGCGACGCTTTTGCGCGTGTCTTCCCCGCCACTGTGCCCATCCGCCGGGCGAGGCGCCGGAGAGGTGAGCAGATCACCCTCGGGCGTTAACGATATTCCGAAGCCCGGAACGTCTCCCGCAGCGATCGCCGCCCGCCTCCATCCGCCTCCCGAAACGGCCCGTTCCACCTCCGCCAGCCCCTCCTCCGGGACAGGCGTGCACACGCAGTAGACCAGCATTCCACCCGGGCGGAGCATCTCGCCCGCCGCCTCGATCAGCGCCCGCTGGACCATCGGAAAGCGCGCCAGATCCTTCGGATCGCGCCGCCATATGCCCTCCGGATGCCGCCGCAGGATGCCCAGCGCCGAGCACGGCGCATCCAGCAGCACTGCATCCAGCTTGTCCGCCGGCCGCCACTGCCGCGCATCCGCCTCGACGATCTCCATCGCCAGCTTTGTCCGCTCCGCATTCTCGCGCACGCGCAACAGCCGCTGCTTTGATATGTCGATCGCCGAGACCTTCGCGCCCATCGAGGCCAGCTGCAGCGCCTTGCCGCCGGGCGCGGCGCACAGGTCAGCCACCGCCTTGCCCGATATATCGCCCATCAGCTTCGCTGCGATCGAGGCCGCGGCGTCCTGCACCCACCAATCGCCCTCGGCATAGCCTGGCAGCTCCTGCAGCTTCACGCCTGCCTCGAGCCGCACCGAGCCATTCGCCAGCGCTACCCCACCCAGCTTCTGCGCCCACATCTCCAGCTCAAGCCCCAGCTTGAGCGTCACATCTATCGGCGGCTCGTGCAGCTGCAGCTCCGCCATCGCCTCGGCGCGCTCCGGCCCCAGCGCGGCCTTCAGCCTCGCCGCCAGCCAGTCGGGCCACACTGCTGTTACGGGCGTTGCCTTGAACGCATCGGCCTCTCGCGCAGCGCGCCGGAGCACGGCGTTGATCAGCCCCCCGCCCCGCCGCGCCTCGTACCACTTGCCCGCCGCCTCGACCGTCGCGGACACGGCCGCATGGTCCTTCACACCGAGCAGCCACATCTGCGCCGCGCCGGCAAACAGGAGCGCACGCACCGGCGCCTCTATCTGGTCTATCGGCCGATCGACCATGCCGCCTAGCGCCCAGCCTATCCTGCCGACCCCACGCAGGGTCGCGCCTGCGATCGCACGGGCGAACCCACGGTCCGGGCCTTCGAGCTTGCGGTAGGTCTTTGATTTGTCGAACGCGGTCTCGAGATCGACGCC
>DASYKO010000337.1:0-3286 GCA_035995285.1 Hyphomonadaceae bacterium
CGCCTGGCCGTGTGGCTGCAACCAATCAGTATTGACTAATCAATTAGCTTGTACTAATCAATCGCTCATGACCCAGTCTGCCACCATCGACGCCGTCCTGCGCACGCTCGCCGATCCCACCCGGCGCGCCGTGTTCGAGCGTATCGTCGGCTCCAAAGAGATCACCGTCGTCGAGTTGACGCGGGGCAGCGGGGTGACGCAGGGCGCGATATCGCAACACCTCAAATCCCTGAAGAAGGCCGGCCTGATCGCTGAGCGTCCCGAGGGCCGCAATGTTTTCTATCGTGCGAAGCCGAACGGGCTGGTGCCGCTGATCGACTGGACCGGCCAGATGGCCGGCTTCTGGCAAAACCGCTTCGACGATCTCGAAGACCTGCTCAAGAGGATGGACCAATGAGAAAACCCGCGACCACCACGAAAAAGAGCGCGAGCGCCGCGACGGAAGGGAAGGGCGGAGACTCTCCCTCTGGGCTGATCGATACCAGGATCAAGGAGCTCGGCGATTGGCGCGGCGAAATGCTCGCGCGGGTCCGGAGCATCATCAAGCAGGCCGAACCCGAAGTCGTCGAAGAGTGGAAGTGGCGAGGGGTTCCGGTGTGGGAGCACGCCGGCATCATCTGCACCGGCGAGACCTACAAGAGCGTGGTGAAGATGACCTTCGCCAAGGGTGCGTCGCTGGAGGATCCGTCAGGGCTCTTCAACTCCAGCCTCGAAGGCAACACGCGGCGCGCGATCGATTTCCATGAGGGCGACAAGATCGACGAGAAGGCGCTGAAGGCGCTCATTCGCGCCGCCGCGGCCCAGAACGCTTCGGCGCGCGCCAAGAAATCAAAAAGCACCTGAGCAGCTACTGGAAAGGATAAAGCCATGAGCGAAACATCGACCGAAACCCGCTCCGTCATCGTCGAACGCGAGATACCTCATCCGCCGGAAAAGATCTGGCGCGCGCTGACGCAACCGCATCTGATCGAGGAGTGGCTGATGAAGAACGACTTCAAGCCCGTCGTCGGCCAAAATTTCAAGCTTCGCGCCGACTGGGGCGCGGTCGACTGCCAGGTCCGGAACGTCGAGCCGAACAAGACGCTGTCCTACACCTGGGCGGCCTACGGTCTCGACAGTGTCGTCACCTGGACTCTCACCCCCGCGGGCACCGGCACCCACCTGCGCATGGAGCAGTCGGGCTTCCGCACCGATCAGCAGCAGGCCTTCCACGGCGCCCGGCACGGCTGGCAGCAATTCTTCGCCAATCTGGAGCAGGTACTGACGCGAACAGGCTGAAGTGGTCGGGGCAGGGCAGGGTCATTCGGCAGTGCTCGGCGCGTCCCCTCTCCCGCACTTGCGGGGGAGGGCCAGGGTGGGGGCTCTCTCATCCGCTCGACCGCAAGCTGCGTGTCCCGCTGAAGCACCCCCACCTCGGTCCTCCCCCGCAAGCGGGAGAGGAAGAAGAACGAGCAGCGATCAGTCAGCCCCGCTTACTTCACCAGCGTAAGCAGCGGCTTGCCCTTTTCAACGATGTACGTAGCCAACTCGCTGGCGGTGACATTGCCGACGTTCTTCGCCGCATGGACCGTTCCGGCCGGAATGAACAGCACGTCGCCGGCCTTGAGCGTCACCGGCGGCTTGCCCTCGACCTCATACTCGAACGTGCCTTCGAGGACGTAGATGATCTCCTCGCCCGGATGGGTGTGTTTGCCGAACGCCACACCGGGCGCGAGGTCGACGCGGACCTGGATGGCCTCGTGCCCGGCGACGCTGAGATCGTGCCGCTGCAGATCGGTGCGCTTGACTCCCGGCGTCTGCGCCTGCGCTGCGCTCAGCGCCAAAATGCCGCCGCCAATCAGCGCCGCCATCGCCGTCACGCGTGCCGCCTTCATCAGGATATGGCTCATGTCGATTTCCTCGGGGTTGGAGTTTATGCGAACCGCGTGCTGGACTTGTAGTTCACTGCGGCAATTCCTTGCCGGTCTGCTCGGCGACGATGTAGGCGGCGTACCAGTCCGGCCAGTTGACATCGTGCTGGCCGCCATTGCGCTTCTCGTGCTCGCCATGGGCTGTGGCCGCGCGCCGGAGCGCGGCGGCAAGATCGGTCGACGAAGCGAATGTGGTGTCGGCGTCGACGCGGCCGGGCAATCGCGCGGTGATCTCCTGGAACAGCCAGCCGTTGCCGTCGGGATCGCTGAACGAAGCATAGGAGTTATAGGTCCCGCGTTCGGGATCCGCACCGCTGACGCGGCGCCGTCCGGCCAGATAGGGTTGATCGGTGCCGCCGTGCGCGTCGCCGGAAAAATGGAAGATCTCGCTGACCTTAACGCCGCGACCGAGCAGCTCGTTGCGGGCGGACTCGATGTCGGAGACGATCAGGTACAGGCCCTGCGCGGAGCCGGGCGCTGCCGCTGTGACGTTGTTGCCGAAGATCACCGAGGCCGGCGAGCCCGGCGGCGTGAACTGGATCACGCGCCAGTCGTCACCGGAAGCGAAATCCGCATCGAGCCTCCAGCCGAGGTTTTGGTAAAACGCCTTGGCCCGATCGACGTCCGAAACCGGAATGACGACGACCTCGAGCTTCATGTCGGCCGTCCGCGTCTTCGGGCTTGGGGGCGCATCGGTCATGGCTCTCTCCTGGATTTCAGCGGCTGATGCCTGAGAAGGCGGGGCGGACGCAGTGCTTATCGAACGTGATGATGCAGATAATACGGATGGTGGTGTGACAAGCGTCCCGAATCCAGCAGTTTTGCCGCGGGCGTCGGTGCGCCTCCATTCAGGACGTCCTGGTTCGGGTGGTAAAACGCGAACAGGCCCGGCTCCTGGATGGCGGCCTGAGCGTACAGCGGGGTTGCCGTCAGGGCCGACAAGACACCGGCTACGGCGAGGGTTTTGAGTGAGGTCATGACGCGTCTCCTTTGTTAAATCGTAAGTGATATAATCGTATGCGATGTAATTGAGCGCCCTGGTCCGGAATTCAAGCCTCCCGATTTAATCGGATGCGCTTTATGCGCCGGAGACTTCACATGTTCGTGCCGCAACAGGGACGAACCGCGAGCTTCGGGGAGCCTCGCCAACAAATATTAAACCGATCGGTTGACAATTGACCTCGGGCGATTATGTTGAACCGTATGGTTGAGCAATTCGCCCATCTCGATGCTGTATTTCACGCCCTCGCGGATCCGACGCGGCGGGCCATGCTTGGTCATCTGGCCGAACGCGAACTCACCATCGGGGAACTGGCGACGCCGTTCAGCATGAGTTTCGCGGGCGCCTCGAAACATGTGCGGGTGCTCGAGAACGC
>DASYKO010000338.1:0-5709 GCA_035995285.1 Hyphomonadaceae bacterium
TTCCTCGGCCATGGAGGCCCTGTTCTCCAACCCGATGCGCTCGCTCCTCACCATGCTGGGGATCATCATCGGCGTCGGCTCGGTGATGGTGATGATGTCGATCGGCGAAGGCGCCCGCGCCCAGATCGAGGCGCAGATCTCCTCCGTCGGCACCAACATGCTCACGCTCAACCCCGGCGGCATGAACCGCGGCGGGCGCAACCAGGGCGGCGGCTCGGCCCGCCCGTTCAGCGAAACCGACGTGACCGCCATCTCGGGCATGCCCTTCGTCCAGGCGGCGACCGGCGTTCTTTCCGGCCAGGTCACGGCCGTGTCGGATCAGGCCAACTGGTCGACCTCGATCACCGGCGGCGGCGCGGGCTTCTTCGCCGTCAACAACTGGAAGGTCTCCGAAGGCCGCGAGTTCACCGAGCAGGAATCGCAGGGCGGCGCGGCCGTCGTCGTGCTCGGCCAGACCACCGCCAAGAACCTTTTTCCGGCAGGCGGCGCAGTCGGCCAGCGCATCCGCATCAACTCCGTCCCCGTTGAAATCATCGGCCTGCTCGAACTCAAGGGCGGCTCGGCCGGCGGCATGGGCCAGGACCGCGACGACACCATCGTCGCCCCCATTTCCATGGTCCGGAACAGAATCACTGGCGGGAATCGGTGGGTCTCCCGGCACGTCCAGCGCATCCAGTTCCTCGTCCAGGACGGTTACGACGTCATGCAGGCATCGGACGAAACCTCTGTAATGATGAGGGAAAGACGCCGGATCGAGCCTGGCCAGCAGGACAATTTTTCAGTTTTTAACCTTGCCGACATGATAAAACAGCGTGCAGCCACAACAGAGACCATGAGCACGCTACTTGCATTCACCGCAGCGGTATCGCTGATCGTCGGAGGCGTCGGCGTGATGAACATCATGCTGGTCTCTGTGACCGAGCGTACCCGCGAGATTGGCCTTCGCATGGCCATCGGCGCGCGCAGCGGCGACATCCTCGTTCAGTTCCTGGTGGAAGCTATAGCACTGTGCACTTTGGGCGGACTTATCGGCATGGCGATCGGGTGGATCGGTGTGTACGGGTACTCCCAGGTCACGAAGTCGACGATGATTGTAAGTCCGGTCATCATCGCGACAGCCCTGGGGGCGGCGGCCTCCGTGGGCGTGATATTCGGTTTCTTCCCCGCCCGCCGAGCCTCCCTACTGGATCCAATTCAGGCGCTCAGACATGATTAAAAATAACCTGACCCGCGGCATCTCCGTGGGCGCGCTAGCAGTCTTCGCTTCGGCCTGCGGCCACCTCCCCATCGCCAAGCCCGCCTTCGACGCCATGAAGAACGAGCGCTCCGGCACGCCCGCCGACTGGGTCGTCGGCGAGATGACTGGCGACACCGCCGCAGTCATCGCGGATTACTCCGCCTTCAACGACCCGCAGCTCATCTCCTACGTCCAGGAAGCGCTGAAGAACAACCGCAACCTCCGCAGCGCGGTCGAGACCCTGCGCCAGTCGCAGCTGGCGCTGCAGCAGTCGCGCGCGCAGCTCTTTCCGACCGTGAACGCATCGGTCAGCGCCGGCCAGTCGGCGAACCCGACGGGAATCGGCGGCGCGCCTCCTACCGGCTCGTTCGAGCTTGACGGGATTACCGACTACACCTTCCGCTTCACCGGCAACTACAACATCGACATCATGGGCGACATCGACGCCTCGATCCGCTCTTCCTCCGCCGGCTTCCGCTCCTCGCAGGCGACATTCGAGCTGACCCGCCGCCAGATCGCAGCGCAGACCGCCCGCGCCTATTTCGCGGTGATCGAAGCCAATCTCCAGTACGAGCTTGAAAAAGCTTCCTACGCGCGCGCCGAACAGAACTACCGCATCGTCGAGACGCGCTTCAACGCCGGCTCGATCGACAAGGGTGAATACGTCAACGGCCAGGCCCAGCTGAAACAGTCGGAGGACGGCATCTACGCCGCCGACCTCTCGAGGCGCTCCGCCGTGCGCGCGCTCGAAGTCATCCTCGGCCGCTTCCCGCAGAACAAGATCCAGATCACCGGCGCGCTGCCTGACCCGCCGCCGGCCCCGCCGCTCGGCCTGCCGGAGCTCACCATCCGCTCGCGCCCCAACGTGGTCGCGGCCGAACTCAACATGATCCAGAGCTTCGCGGACCAGCGCGTCCAGCACATGACGCCCTGGCCGCGGCTCACCGCCAACATCGCGGCCGGCCTCAACAACATCACCAGCGACACGACGGACGACCTGTTCGACTTCGACAGCCTCGCCCTCTCGATCGGCGCGACGCTCGCCCAGACCATCTTCGACGGCGGCGTCATCGACGCCCGCGTCAAGGCGTCCGACAGCCGGGTTCGCCAGGCCCTCATCAACTACGGCGGGACGATCATCACCGCCTACAACGAGATCGTCACGGCGGAGGACCAGTTCGAGAACCTTCAGTCCCGTATCTCCACCTCGCAGGCGACCTTCGAGGCCCGGGCCGAAGTGCGCCGCCTTTCGGAGCTGAAATACCAGGAAGGTTCGATCTCGCTGTTCGAACTCATCGGCCAGCGCGATGCGGCTGACGCGGCTGAAGGCCAGCTGATCAACCTGCGCCTGCAGCGCCTCAACCAGTGGCTCACGCTCCACGCCGCCCTCGGCGGCAACCCGACGGCGCCGGTCACCATCAACAACCCGAAAAACGTCGCCGACGGCGGCAAGCACGACTAAAGCTTTCGGGTCAAACTAACACTGTAACCGCTCCGGAAGCCCAGCTTCCGGGGCGGTTTGCTTTTGGACCGTCACGGGCGGCGCGAATAGTCTCCCGAAATCTGACCTTGTGGATCGGAGATCCGCAGGAGCTTTCGCGCGTGACTCATGGGATCAGGCTCGAGCCGCCAGCCGACCGATATAGGCTTGAGATCGCTGGCCGGGAGGCGCCACACGCCGGTAAGATCAGGCCGACATCCGTTGACCGCGCTGTAGGCGCCGCTGGCCGGCCTGAAAATCAGCTTCGCGCCTTTCACCTCGGCGAAGCCGCGCTGCGTGGTCATCGTTCTTATCGAGCCGCAGCCATCAACCAGCGCCGATTCGAAAACTTCCAGCTCCGCGCCTCCGTCCTCCTTCAGGACTAGCGAGACGCCGCCGCCACTTCCGGGCGCACAGTTGGACAGGTTCGGTCCGCAATAGTCTCCCGTCGCCACCGCAAAGCCCCACTTGCCGATCAAGGCGGGCGGCAGCTTCGCCGGCTTCTCGCTCGCGGCGGACAACGCCAGCCCCATCGTCAGCCCCATTGTCAGCACAGCCAGCACGAGAACCCGCGTCAGCACTTGCGGCTCACATAGAGCCGCTGCAGGTAGTCGAGGCGCGTTGTGATCACCAGCGCCGCCATGGCTTTCTTGTCGGCCGCATTGTTCTTTACCGGCGCATTCGGCGTCATGTCCGCGGCGGCGCGGTAATTGTCGATCAGCTGCTTCAGCTCGGCGCAGGATGCGCCGTCATACTTCGCCTTCTCGGCCGGCGTGATCACCCCCGCATTCGCCATGCCGACCGAATGCGAGAACGCCGCGTTGGTTTCATGCAATGCGATCGACAGCGGGTTGGCCCCGACCTGGGCGCACCCCGCACAAGCCATTCCAGCCAGCGCCGCGCCCAGCACAAGGTGCACCAATGCCGCCACTCTCATTGCAGTCTCGCTCATTGCAGTCTCCGGGGGAGGATTTTCATGTTGGGCGGCAGCAATAGTCGCCGAGACCGCAGGCCGCTTGGACAAGGCGGTACAACCGCACGGACCCGGCGGCCCCGCCGCAATGGCGTTCGCTTCGACGGCGCAAGTTCTATTGACCTGGCGGCGCGCCGGAGATAGCGGCGAAGAGGGTTGAGAGGTTGCCATGCCGGCGGGCGAAGCGATTTCGGTGCGGCTGTCGACGGGCGATCTGCCGGCGCACGACTGCGCGGAGATCCTGCGGGAGACCTATGGCCGCACGGTATTGAGAGCCGAAATCGCTCCCCTCGGCGACGGCCCCGCCCGGCTGGACATGGATCTGTTTGCGGTCCCGGGCCTTGGCGTTGCAACCGGCGCCTGTTCGCCCTTCAGCGTCCACCGCACATCCGCTCTCATCGACAATGACGACATCGTCCTGCTCGTGGCGTTGAGCGGGGCAACCGCCATGCGCCATCGCGGGCGGGAGGAAACGATAGAAAGCGGAGCGGCCCTGCTGCTGATGAACGACGATGTCGGCTACAACCGCATGCTGTCGGATTTCCGCTGCCTCAACATCAGCATGCCGCGGGCCGCCCTTGCCCCGCTCATCGGCGATTTACCCTCGGCGCTGATGCAGCCGATCCATCCGCAGACCGGGGCGCTGCGTCTTCTCATGCACTATGCCGGCGCCCTGCAGGCCGCCGCCTCCTCGCCCGAGCTGCGCCAGGCGGTGGTCTCTCACGTCTACGACCTCGTGGCCCTTGCCGCAGGCGCAACGCGCGACGCCGCCGCGACCGCGCGCAATCGCGGCGTCCGCGCTGCAAGGCTGCGCGCCATCAAGGCGGACATCTCCGGCAATCTGCAGAGCGACATATCCCCCTCTGCCCTGGCGGCGCGTCACAACGTGTCCGAGCGCTACATCCGCAAGCTCTTCGAGTCGGAAGGAATGTCGCTGTCCGACTTCGTTCTGGAGCAGAAACTGCTTCGCGCCCATCGCATGCTTGCGGACTGGCGCTTGCTCGACCGCACGATCGCCGCCATCGCCTTCGAGGCCGGGTTCAACGACCTGTCCTATTTCAACCGCGCCTTCCGCCGCCGCTACGGCCATACGCCTTCGGACATCCGCAAGCGCGCCAACCCGGACTGAGGCGTCTTCGGCGCGCCCGAAGAGAAAATGCCGGAAACCGGCGGCATCTCGACGATGGCGCCCCGTTGACCCATCGGGCCCCGGGTCTAGTCTCCGCGCCGAAGCCGGATGCCCGGCGCAGACATTCATGGGCCTCACGATGAAATCCTTCCTGCTCTGCGGCGCCGCCGCCGCTGCTCTCCTTCTCTCCGCCTGCAATGGCGGGGGCGCCACGACCGCCGCCAAGCCCAAGGAAGACGCCGCAGCCTTCCTCACCCGCGCCGAGAAGGAGCTCTCCGACTATTCCGACTACGCCGGCCGCGTCGCCTGGGTGAACGCCAACTTCATCACCGATGACACCGACTGGCTCAACGCCCGGGCAGGATCGGAAGGCACGCAGCTCACCGTCCGCCTCGCCAACGGCACCAAGCCCTACGAGAAAGCCGCCAACCTCACGCCCGACCAGAAGCGCAAGATGGATTTCCTGCGCGCCGGCATCGTGATGCCCGCCCCCTCCACCGGCACGCCCGAAGAGCAGAAGGCCATCGCCGACGAACTCAACACCCTCACCACCCGCATGGCCTCGACCTACGGCAAGGGCAAGTTCACCGTCGACGGCAAGCAGCTCAATCTCGAAGAACTCTCCAACATCATCGGCGACGTCCGCGATCCGAAAAAGCTCCAGGCCGCCTGGGAGGGCTGGCGCACCATCTCCGCCGTCCCGCAAGGCGACGTCGTCGAGGGCAAGCCCAAGCCGCCCACGATGGCGCAGGACTACACACGCATGGTCGAGATCGGCAACGCCGGCGCCAAGGAACTCGGCTTCAAGGACATCGCCGACATGTGGCTGTCCAACTACGACATGCCCTCCGCCGACATGGAAAAGACCGTCGAGAAGCTGTGGACCCAGG
>DASYKO010000339.1:0-7459 GCA_035995285.1 Hyphomonadaceae bacterium
ATCAGCGTCGCGCGCCAGTCGCGCAGGAACAGGAACACCACCAGCGCCGCCAGCGCCATGCCTTCCAGCAGCACGTCCTGCGTCGCATGGAAGTTCGCCTTGGTGTCGTCGGTGATCGAGAAGATCTTGGTGATCTTCAGGCCCGGATTCTGCGCCTCAAGCTTGGCGATCCCCGCAAACACGCCGGTCTCGACGTCCACCTCGGACGCCTTGTCGACCTTGACCACGTTGAAGCCAGCCACCGGCCGGCCGTTGAGCAGCGCAAACGAGCGGATCTCGCCCGAACCGTCGCCCACATCGGCCACGTCGGCCAGCCGCGCATAGCGTCCGCCGGCAAGTGGAATGGTAACGTTGCGCAGCTCGTCCACCGTCAGCGTCTCGCCGATGACGCGCGTTGTGGTCTCTGCCCCGCCCACTTCCGAACGGCCGCCGCCATAGTTGCGGTACTGGCGCACCAGAACGTTGTTCACGTCCGCCGCCGTGACGCCGATCGAGTTCATCCGGATCGGATCGAGCGTGACGTTGATCTCGCGATTGACCCCGCCCACGCGCGACACCTGGCCGACGCCGCGCACGGACTGCAATTCACGCGCAATCGTATCGTCGATGAACCAGGAAAGGTCGGTCGCCGAAAGCTTGGGATCGGACACGGCAAACGACATCAGCGTGCCGCCCGTGAAGTCGAGCGCATCCACCCGCGGCGGCTGGATCGACTGCGGCAGTTCGGATCGCACCTGGCTGACCCGCGCCTCGACGTCGTCCTTCGACTTCTGCAGATTCGTGCCGATCTCGAACTGAATCACGGTCGTGGAAACGCCGAGCGAAACGCTCGACTGCAGCAGCTCGATGTTCGGCAGGCCGGCGATCGAGTTCTCGACCAGGCGCGTCACCTGGTTCTCGAGTTCCGTCGGCGCCGCGCCCTCCTGGATGATGGTCACGGCGACCATCGGGAAGGCGATGTTCGGGAACTGCTTCACCGGCAGCTTCGAATACGAGAACACGCCCGCAATCAGCATCAGCGTGAATGCGACCACTACGGGGATCGGATTGCGGATCGCCCAGCTCGAAATCGGAAGGTTCATGTCAGCCTGCCTTTACGCTCCCCCGGAATACAACGGGGTCGGCGTTGAGTGGTTATTTGCCGCCGGAAGAGGCCGGGCCAGACGCCACGCCCTCCTCGATCGGGTCGATCACATCGCCGTCCAGCGTGAACGCAGCGCCCGTCTGCAGCACGCGCGAACCCGGCGGCGGGCCGTCGATCAGCTCCACGAAGTCGCCATTGCGGTTGCCCAGCTTGACGGGAACCTTGGAGACCTTGTTGCCATCGCCCACCAGCATCACGGCAGGGCCACCCGATTCATAGCGGATGGCGCTCGCCGGCACCGTGACGGCGCCGGAGGATGTTCCGGTGAACACCGCCTCGCCGAATGCGCCGGGACGCAGCGCCTTGTCGAACGGCATCGAGATGCGCGCCCGGCCGAGGCTGGTGTTGGCGTCGACGCGCGGGGAAATGAACCGCACCTTGCCCTGGATCACCTCGCCCGAAGCCAGGCGAACCGTGGCCTTGTCGCCTTCATGAACCTGCGAGAGCTTTGAATCCGGAAGTTCCGCGTCGAGCTCGATGAGCCCGTCGCGCGCGATGCGGAAATAGGGCGTGCCCGTTCCCGCCGACGCGCCGGAGATATCGCCCGGGCGGATCGCACGCTGCAGCACAGAGCCCGAAACCGGGGCGCGCAGCGTCATGCGCGCCTGGCGCACCTTCATCTCGTTGACCGCAGCTTCCGAGGCCATCAGCGAAGCCTTGGCGCCCGCCGTTTCCATGCGGCGCTGCTCAAGCTGTTCCTTGGAGAAGGCACCCTCCGTGGCGAGCATCTCACCGCGATCGAGCTGGCTCTGCTTGAAGACGACGTTGGCCTTCTGCGTGGCGAGCGTTGCTTCCGCCTGCGCGATCTGCGCCTGCAGCAGCGAGTCATCGAGGCGGGCGAGGGCCTGGCCCTGCTTCACCCAGTCGCCTTCGTCCACATAGACCTGGCTGACGCGATAGCCCGGGAGTTCCGAGCCGACGGCGGCTTCCTCTTTCACCACGAGACGGCCCGAAGCCGTGATCTGGTCCGAGATGTCGCGCGCGGCGACGCGCGTTACGCGCATGGCCTGCACGGCGCTCGAGGTCGCCTTGGCGTCGGTGACGTGGGTCGCCGATTCGGCGGCCGGGGCCGGTTTCTGGCCGCACGAATGCAGGGCCAGCGAAAGCACCGCCACCGATCCGATGGCGCCGATGGTCTGTAGATTGCGCTTGTTCATTGTCGTCCGTCCTTGCGCGTCCGGGGAGGTCTTAGTCGGTGAGGCTTTGGGGCTTTCGCCCTCTTTCTTGAATTCTTCAGTGCCGGCCGGGTTCTCCAGCCCCCTCTTCGTCCTGAGGACGCCATTGCTCCTAAGGACGAATGGAACAGGCAGAATGCGACCTGCCGTCCCCAAAATTTTGTGCAGCGCCGTCTTACCCCCGGTCCGCCCCGCTTACCCCCGGTCCGCCCCGCGAGCATGGTATGTGAGGGTGCGTCCGCCGCGGCAAAAGGTGCGTCAGCCCCTATTTCACAGGGTTGCGACGCTTTTTCCCTACCCGGAGCGGCCTCCGGGGCGGAATCGCGCGCAGGCGCGGCCTCGCCCTCAAAAAGGGACGCAGGTTCGCTACCGGCGGGGGTATCGTGGGGGAGGTCCATCAGCCCGTCTCGGAAACTCTGGCGTTTCCTTACAGCATTCTGTTATAGACTGCAAACGTGGTGATCGCGTTAAACTCATCACGCTTTCGCGTGCGTGGGGCGCGCCTTTAGGACCGGAAATGCAGGCTATTCAGGAAGCTACCGAAGCCACCTCCCCCCGGGAGCGCATTCTGTCGGCGGCCCGAAAGATTTTCCTTGATGGTCCTCCCGAGCACGCAACGATGGACGCCGTGGCCCAGCAGGCCGGCATGTCCAAGAAGACGATCTACCGCGAATTCAAGAGCCAGCTCGAACTGCTAGGCGCCCTGCTCCACGAAAGCCTCGAGGACATGGGCGAGTTTCCCCCGCCCAAGCCGGGCGACGATGTCGAGCTCGAACTCTATTCCGCGCTGGTGAGGATGGTGACGCACGTCTCCTCGCCACGGTCGATGGCGCTGATGCGCCTCCTCATCTCCGAAGTGCGCCGCTATCCCGAACTCCTCCTCAACGCTCCCAAGCAGCCTAGGGGTGGACCGAGAGACGTGTTGACCGCCTGGCTCTCCGCCCCAACCGTGCGCGCCAAATACCAGATCGAGGATTCCGAAGACGCCGCGCAGATGCTGTTGGGAATGGTCATGCAGGACAGCGTCTTCAAACTCATCATGGTCCCCACCGCCACCATGCCCCACCACCTGATCGAAACCCGCGCCCGCCGCGCCGTCGCGATCTACCTCAAGGGCGTGCGGAAGTAGGCACATCCTAAGCGACCGGTCGTCAGGGCTTCCACGCCCCATTGCTCAGGTGCTCGTGCGCGATCAACCACTCGCCGCCGGATTGCCTTGAGAAAACCCGCGTGCCGCGGCCACTCCCGCTGACCTCAGCGCCGCGCGCAATGCCAGACCAGGCAAAGCTGTAGATGACCGTGGCAGCGTTAGCGGTCCCGGCGATCCATTGCGAGTCCCCGCTCTTGTACTGGTAGTTCTCGATCACCTTCCAGCTCGCCGTCATCAGTGCGGCGAAGGCGTCCTTCCCCACGATGGTCGTGCCGTTGCTGTAGAAGAACACGACATCATCGGTGAGCAGCGCCAGAGCGGCGCCCATGTCGCGCCGGATCAGCGCGGCGGTAAAATCAGCTGCGCAAGCCTGCGGTGAATCTGCGGTCATCGAATGTCCTTCCGGTATCCATCCTAGACTGCGAAGCGCGCGGCCTCAACGGCTTGCAAGACCTGAGAGCGCCGCCCCAGGATTTCCGGTCTGCGCAGCTACGCTGCTCCGCCCGGAATGACAGCGGCTGAGGGCCATAATGGTGGTGACTTTCCGAAAACCCCAGACGGTTATGAGCATCTCACTCATGCTGTTTCCTGAGCAAATTCCACAAAATGAAGAATCTTCCGGTTTTCAAACTGTGTGTCGAAAAACCTGGGTGATAATGCTGCCCATGACACGGCACAAAGCCCTGCACACCGGCCTCGCAAGCCCTTCGCCTCTTGATCGCTGGATCAATGCGCTGCTGCACGCCTTTGCGATGCTCGTGTCCCACGCTGCTAAACTTTGCTCGATGCGCCTCACACGTTGCCCCGCTGAATGCCACAGCGATGCGACGCCGGAGGTTCTGCCCCGCACGGAGAGCGGCAAGCTCAAGGAAACAACAAAGGCTGCTGCAAGCAGCCACACTCGGCGCGCCAGCGCGTCCTCCTCCATCGCTAGCGCGATGACGCTGGAGCCCTCCAATGCCCAAGAAGGCCTCATCCTGAGGACAAGGTCGGCGCAAGCCGAACTCGTGGACTCGAAGGACAAGGTCGGGCTCGTCGCTCTCTCAACGAGTCATTCTCGGGCAAGCGCAGCGCGACCCGAGAATCTCTGGGCCGCGGGCACTAACGCCAGCGCCGGCTCTCGCCGCCCAGAGATTCTCGGCTCAAGGCCGAGAATGACCTGCGGTTGGGCTTGTGGGCGAACTACAACGGCCAGCGCACCTAACTAGCGCCAGCCACCCAGATATTTGACATCGCTCCGAAGCCCAGCTTCCGGAGCCGCAGCCACGCGCGCATCGCCAACCGACGCAATCAAGCCGCCGCCACGCCCGTGAACAGCGAGCGGACAAACTCCCGATACAGCAGGATCTGCCGCGGCAGGGCCTTGGGTTCGTTCAGCACCTTCGACAATATGATCCCGCCGTCGGCCAGCGCCGAGAGCATGTCGGCGACGTCGGAGAGATCGACCGGCATCGACGGCGGATGCTTCTGGGCGATGCGCTCCAGCCGCTCCCGGAACCTTGCCCGCCAGGCCAGCACGCTGCCCGCGTTGAGATCGCGCACTTGCCGGTCGAACAGCCGGTCCTGATAGCAGTAGGCGGCGGTGAGGCACCCGGGATGCGATTGCGGCAGGTCCTCGAACATCTCGGCGAAGAGCTTGAGCGCGATCAGGAAGGAATGCAGCGGATCTTCCGACAGCTCATCCGCCCGCTTGAACAGATCGTCGAACAGGACGCGCTCGTCCTCGACATGGCGCTCGAGCATCGCGCGCGCCAGTTCGCCCTTGTCGGCGAAGTGATAGAAGAAGCCGCTCTTGGTGATGCCGACCGCGGCGATGATCTCTTCGATCGAGGTCGCGGAGAATCCCTTCTCCAGCACCGCCGCCTGCGCCACATCCATGATGCGCTGACGCGTATCGGGCGGCCGATCCGGAGACTTCGAATTGTCGTTGGAGAGTGCGGCCGGCGGCGCCGCGGATTTCAAATTGCCTCTCGCCGCTGATGCGGTTCTCATTGTCCGTCCCTTCGTCCCTTGTACGCCGCCTCTGGTTTGGGAGGAGGTCAGCGCCGAGACTGTCTATGCGCGGCGGGGAGAGCCGCACGAGGGAGGCTACAGATCATCAAATGCGAAGGGAATAAAGACGTGCAGCCGCGAAAGCGGCGTGTCCGGGCAGAGTTTTTGGAAGCGCCGTAAGGCGAAAAAGTACGGACTACTCTTTGGCCTCGGCAGCCGGGCCGCCGACCTTCTCGGCGATACGGGCGCGCTTGCCCGTGCGTCCGCGGAGGTAATAGAGCTTGGCGCGGCGCACGGCGCCCTTGCGGCGGACTTCGATGGAATCGACCGCCGGGGAGTGCAGCGGGAACACCCGCTCGACGCCTTCGCCGAACGACAGTTTCCGCACGGTGAAGTTCGCATTCACGCCCGCGCCGGACCGGGCGATGCAGACGCCTTCGAAGGCCTGGATACGCTCGCGATCGCCTTCGGAAATCTTGACGTTCACGCGCAGCGTGTCGCCGGGCGCAAAGTCCGGACGGCCTTTGCCGGTGACGCGGGTGATTTCCTCGGCTTCGAGGGTCTGGATGAGCTTGGCAACCATGGCGGGGCGCTCTTTTACTTGTCGGCTTCTGGGGGAGCTTTCGCCCCGCGAGAATTGGGATTTCCAGAGGCCTCCGGCCGCCGGGAAGCGGCGTATAAATCGGGTCTGCGGGCTTTAGTCAACTCCTCAGCCTGATTTCGCCGATAGGCCGCAACCTTGGCATGATCCCCCGAGGTCAGGATGGCCGGGATCTCCCACCCCTCCCAGGTCTGCGGCCTTGTGTATTGCGGGTGCTCCAGAAGCCCGGTTTCAAAGCTCTCTTCCGCCAGACTATCAGCATTTCCAGCCACTCCCGGCAGCAGCCGGATGCAGGCCTCCAGCAGCGCCTGGGCTGCCACCTCTCCCCCCGCCAGCACGAAATCCCCGAGCGAGACTTCCTCCAGCCCCCGCCCCTCGATCACCCGCTCATCCAGCCCCTCGAACCGCCCGCACAGCAGGATCACCCCCGGCCCGGCCGCCAGTTCGCGAACCCGGGCCTGCGTTAACGCCTTCCCGCGAGGCGAGAGAAAGATCCGCGGCCGCCCCGCCTGCTCAACGGAATCGATGGCTGCCGCCGCGACATCGGCCCGCATCACCATCCCCGCCCCGCCGCCTGCCGGCGTGTCGTCGACATTGCGGTGCTTGCCGATCCCGAAGGTGCGGATGTCGACCGTCTCGAGCTGCCAGAGCCCTTTTTGCAGGGCGCTTCCAACGATGGAAACGCCGAGCAGGCCCGGGAAGGCTTCCGGAAACAGCGTCAGGCAGGTGGCTTTGAAGGGCGCAGCGGTCATCGCAGGTCCGTTAGCACCGGAGCGCTGCCCCGTTTAGTCCAATTTCGGGCAGTCCCGATGCAGGCGACCCCTGTTTCAGTTTACGGATCAGTGCTACGTAAACTTCAGCGTTTCCATAGACGCATTGGGGAGGACTTCCATGCGTATTCTGACCATCGCTCTGGTTGCAGGGCTTCTCGCTGCTCCCGCACTGGCGCAGACCCCCGCAGGCGCGCCGCCATCGGACGCGGTGAAGGTTGCCGTCGAAAAGGGCATCCTCATCGATATCATGGGCATGCCGGTCGACATGGCGTTCAACAGCAAGGACAGCTCCGTTTCCGCCATGCAGGGCCAGTATCCGGGCAAGTACCGGGTGGATGGCAAGAAACTCTGCATCTCCTTCGACGCCATGCCGGAGGAAGCGTGCCTGGAGGTTCCGGACGGCACGAAGTCGGGCGACGCGTTCAAGGTCGTATTCGGCCAGCTCGGCGAAGCCGACGCAAAGATTCAGTAGTCAGCGCCCCAAGTCGAGATCGCCATCAAGCAAGGCCGGCAAGCAAAGACCGGCAAACCGTCCAGAAGCCTACACAACACACCACTCACCAGAGGAAATTCCATGAGAGCCAAGATTGTCATCGCTGCCGTTGCACTGCTCGCAGCTGTCCC
>DASYKO010000340.1:0-2157 GCA_035995285.1 Hyphomonadaceae bacterium
ACGTACATCGTCCTCAAGACCATCCCGAGCCTGCTCGGCGACCGTGAACGTGCAAGGTAGTTTCATGTACGCGACAAAGTTCAGCTTCGAGCCCGCCAACGAGAACTCTCCCGAGAGCGTGCACGACAACGTCTTCTGGCAGGGCGCGGCCCCGCGGCTGTCGGTGTGCGTGCCGAGCTATCGGACCGACTGTTCGGACCTGATCGATGCGCTGGCGCGCTGCAAGCAGGGCTCGCTGGCCGAGATCATCATCTATGACGATGGCAGCCAGGATCACACCACGCTGGCGAAGATGCAGTACCAGGCCGGTTGCGTGCGCGCCGCCGTGCGGATCGTCTCGCACGGGTTGAACCGCGGCCGGGCCGCTGCCCGTAATGCGGCGATCGCCCATGCGCGCTCGGAATGGGTGCTGCTGCTGGACGCCGACATGTCACCGGACTCGGGCGATTTCATCTTGAACTATCTCGACGCGACCGAGCGGCTGGATGATCCGGCGGTGGTGGTCGGCGGATACTCGCTGCGCTTTGCCTCACCGTCGAAGAAGTTCGCACTGCACCGTTGGCAGGCCGAAACGTCTGAATGCATCGATGCTGCGAAGCGCAGCCAGGCGCCGGGGCGGTATGTGTTCTCGTCCAACGTGCTGGTGCACAAGGCGGTGCTCGAGGCCTGTCCGTTCGACGAGAAGTTCGAGGGCTGGGGCTGGGAAGATACGGACTGGGGGCTTTCGGTCGAAGGCCAGTTCCCGATCCACCACATCGACAATCCGGCGACGCACCTTGGGCTGGACGACGACAAGTCGCTGATGGGCAAGTACGCCCGCTCGGGCGCCAACTTCGCGCGCATGGCGGAGCGGCATCCGGAGGCGGCGGCTGCCATGCCGCTCTACAAGGCTGCGAAGACGGCGCGCGGATTGCCGCTGCGCTTTGTTTTCAAGGGGATGGCGCGGCTTCTTGTGAAACTGCCTCTGCCTGTGGCCTTGCGCGGACGCGCGCTGAAGGCCTGGCGGGCTCTGGTCTATGCGGAGGCGATCTAGATGCTGGCCCAGCAGAAGCAGTTTCCACAGACGCAGTGGAACTACGCGCCCTCGCGCAAGCTTGCGGCGAAGGTGGAGCGGCATGTGACGCAGCTGCGCCAGGCGGCGCGGGCGCAGATCGCGCCGGATCAGCCGGTGGTGACGTTCTCGTTCGATGACTTTCCCAAGTCGGCGCTCAATGGTGCGGACATCGTGGAGAAGCATGGCGGGCGTGGCGGGTTCTATGCCTGCACATCTTTGCTGGGCCAAAAGAGCCCGGTGATGGGCGAGATGTTCGATGCGGCGACGCTGAAGGAGCTGGTGGCGCGGGGCCATGAGATCGGGGCGCATTCGCACTCGCACCTCGATTGCGCCAAGCACAAGCTGGACAAGGTCCAGAAGGACGTCAGCGAGAATCTGGTGGCGCTGGCGGAAGCGGGCCATGCCGAGCATGTGTCGGCGTTCGCCTATCCCTACGGCGAGACGACGTTTGCGGCCAAGAGCTGGGTGAGCGATGTGTTCGTCACGGGGCGCGGCATTCTTCCGGGCGTGAATATCGGCGAGGCGGACCGTAGCCAGCTGCGGGCGATCGAGCTTGGCAATTCGGCGGCGAGCCGGAAGCGGGCGATGGCGGCGCTGAAAAACTGCATCGCCTCAAGAGGCTGGTTGTTCTTCTTCACGCACGATGTGAGTCCCTCGCCTTCCAACTATGGCGCGACGACTGAGCTGGTCGAAGAGCTGGCGAAGACTGCGGTCGATATGGGCGCGGTGCTGGCTGCGCCGACGCTAGGCGCGGTGCTGTGCGGGGTTATGGATTAGGGTTTGTGGTGTCGGACGGAGACTTCTGTGTCGATTACTCGACGCAGACTAAGCCGGTTCACGCTCAGTCGCCGCCGTCCGGACAAGGTGCGGACCCCCACCTGACCTCCCCCTTGCAGGCAGGGCTATCGCATATTGGGGATTGGGGTGTTGCGGGGGATTGCGAACGGGATTCTTTGAGGGCTGTCTTGTGAGGGAGGCGGCCGATGGGCGTTGCGGAGCTGTTTGCGGAGGTTCCCGATCCGCGTTGGCGCAATGCGCGCCATAGCCTTGGCGAGATTCTGTTTATTGCGCTGGCGGCGGCCCTGTGCGGGGCCGAGAGCGCA
>DASYKO010000341.1:0-4318 GCA_035995285.1 Hyphomonadaceae bacterium
TGCGGCATCACGATCAGCGGCGGCTTGGGCGACTTGTCGGTCCAGCCCGGCGGCATGGTGAGATAGCCGTTGATCCTGAGGCCATCGCGCGCCGCATAGCCGATCGACAGCACCTGCCCCGGCTTGATCATCTGCATCGCCGGATTGATGAGGCCGATCTCCTGCGCCGCCTTCGTGTCGACGTCGTAGATGTAATACCCGCCAAGGCTGGCGGCGTTGCCCGCGTGCACCAGCCAGCGCTTGTTCTCGGTCGAGCGCGAACGCGAAACCGGAATGAGGTTCCAGGCGTGCCCGAAGCCTTCGTCGAGCCCCGCCATCAGCGTGTTCATCGCCGGATTGACGTATTCGAACTTCAGCCGGTCTTCCCAGTAGGTCGCCCCGGCATAGAGCCCGGTTTCCGGATCGATGATCACGGTGTTGACGTCTGCATTGTCTTTCGAGAACAGCGTCTCGACGATCGCCGCTTTTTCGATGTCGTAGAGATAGACGCCGAGCGTGCCGCCGCCGGACGCGCGCGCCACGACATAGTATTGCGTCGGCAACGGCCCCTGCGAGACAGGATTGAAGTCGAGCGAGTTGCTGGTGCGCTCTTCCGGATCGACGCGCAGGGTCTGCGCCTTCTTCCAGTTGCCTTTCGCGCCGCCGCCCGTTCCCTGGCGCACCATGACGTTGAGCTCCGTGCCGCGCTTGTTGCCGGCGTCGAAGCGGATCACGGGCCGGCCCGAACGGTCGGCGAACCATCTGACGGTTTCGTCCTCGCCCTGCCCGACCAGCTCCCAGGAGCCGTCATAGATGTCCACTTTCAGCAGGTTGAGCACGAAGTTCATCTGCATCGGCATCAGGATGTGGCGCGGATCGCCCTCGATGCGCGTCGGCAGGATTTCGGCGCCGAAATTCTCGCGAGAGAGACGCTTGTCCTTTTCGAAGAACATCACCGGGGTCTTGAGATCGAGCCCGATCGAATAGAGCCGCGGCGCGCCGACCATCACGATGCCGCGGTCGGTTCCCTGGAAGGTCGGGGTCTCGGACCCGGCGATGTAGATCAGGCGGTCGTTCGAGCCCCAGGAGACATCGGAGATCCGCATGCCCGGGAGCGGCATGGCCTTGGTCCCGCCGCCATCGAGGCTGAGCAGCATGAGGAAAGTCGTGCCCTTCTCGCGGCGCACGGCGGCGATGTACTTGCCATCCGGCGACATCGAGACATCGGCCAGGGCCGGGCGCGAGATGAACAGGTCAACCGGCGGCAGGCCTTTGAGGTCCCATTCGGGCGCATCGACCTCGCCCTGGTTTTCCTCCGCGCTGTCTTTCTGGCGGTTGGCCTTCTTGGCCGCCTCTTCCATCATCTTGGTGAATTCTTCCCGCGTCTGCGCGGACGCCGGCGCCAGCACAGGGCTCGCCACAGCCAGCGCGGCGCCGAGGGTCATGCCCAGCACGCACGTGCGGATCGAGTCGCGGATGAGATTGCGGACGGAACCAGCCATGACGTCCCCCTTGCCTGTCCGAGGCAAGGCAATCAGGCGCGCAGGGTTCTCGTCAAGGCGTAACGGCGGCTACGGCGGTAGCGTTCTGGAGAGCCGCTATTGCTTTTCCTCGGCCACGCAGGCGTCTCCCGTGAACGTCACCTGCTGCACCACGCGCTGGGCGAGCACAAAGCGGGTCTCGCAGCTCGAGCGCTCCGTGCGGGCCGGCTGCAGCACGGGATAGGTCTCTTCGATGGTCTCGGTTTTCTGCTTGCCGTCCTTGTCGGTGAAGGTGCGCTTCACCTGGCGTTTCTCGTCCTTGTAATAGCTGTCGAAGTGCTGCTCGGAGGTCTTGGAATAGATCCAGACCTCACGGCCGTCTGAGAGCACTTCGCGCTTCTGCGGCTGGCCCCACTGGATGACGATCTCGTCGCCCGGCTTGCCCTGCCAGGTCGACATCTGCTGGCGATAGCCCTCGGCCGTCTCGCACCCGGCGAGCATCGCGCCCGCCACGGCAACCAATATCAAGCCACGCAAATTCATTCGCCCCTCCGACCGTTCGGCATCCGTCCACAAGAGCTAATGTGGACGAGCCGGGGGCGGCTGAACAGTGCCCGAAAGGCCCCCAGAAGGCTTAAGACTGTCGGCGGGTTACCGCTGCGACTGCAGGCCGGTGGCGCCCGTCGGCGAGGCGCTGGCCGGGGGTGGGTCCACGGGCTTGGGCACGAGGGAGATGGCGCCGCTGCCGAAGGGGTCCGGCCCGGCCGGCTGGGCGGGCGCAGGTGCGGGCCGGGCGGGTGCAGGCTGCACCGGCACGATCGGCTGGGTGTAGGTGGGCGTAGGCTGGATGGGCGCGAGCGGCGCGGTCTGGACAGGCGCGGCAGGCTGAGCGGGCGCGCCGACGATGGGGCTCGGCGGCGTGGCGTAGCCGGGCTGCGGCGCCGAAGCCGGAACAGGCGGCGGTTGATACGCAGGCGGCTGGTAGGCGGGCGGCTGATATGATGGCTGCTGATAGGCCGGGGCCTGATACGCGGGAGGTGTCGGCGCGGGCGGCAGCGCTGCGGACGTTGTCGGCGCCGGATAGGCGGGCGCAGGCATCGCAGGAGCGGGCGAGCCTGCAAGCTGGGTCCCGCCGCGCGAGGGGACGGAGGTGAGGTCGGAGCGGATGAAGGCCTTCTGGCCGTTCTTGAGAATGACCTGATACCAGTTCCAGTCGGCCATGCGCGCGATGCCGACGACGGTCAGCGGCAGGCCGGTCGATCCCGTGCTCAGGATCTGTGTCTGCTGGTTGGCGAACGGCTCGGCGCGCAGGCGCACGCCGGAGGCGCTGATGGTGATCGTGCTCGGCGGAGTAAACGGCTCGACCGTGTAGGCCGCGCGCACCGCGCCCGGTTGCTGAGCCACAGCTACGCCTGCGCCAACGCCAAGCGTCAGCGCTGAAAGAGCAACCGCGAAACCAAGTCCACGCATCTGAGGAAAATCCAATCGTTGCGCGGGCGAAAACAGCCGCCCGCAGGGTTCAGACTGGCCGAAAACGGCGTCTAAACCGTGGCAGGATTGCAGCAAGCTGCCTAGAGCATTGCCGGAATGACCCGGTCCGGCGGCTTGTGGCCGTCGGCGAAGGTCTTGATGTTGATGATGACTTTCTCGCCCATGTCGACGCGGCCCTCGATCGTGGCCGAACTCATGTGCGGAAGCAGCACCACGCTGCGCAGGGCCTTGAGGCGCGGGTTCACATTCGGCTCGTTCTCGAACACGTCGAGACCGGCCCCCGCGATCTCCTTGTTTTCGAGCGCGCGGATCAGCGCCGCCTCGTCCACGACTTCGCCGCGCGCCGTGTTCACCAGATAGGATTCCGGCTTCATCAGCTTGATGCGGCGTGCGGAGAGAAGGTGGAAGGTCGCCGGCGTGTGCGGACAGTTGATGGAGACGATGTCCATCCGCGACAGCATCTGGTCGAGGCTGTCCCAGTAGGTCGCCTCAAGTTCCTCGGATACCTGCGGCCGCACAGGCTTGCGGTTGTGATAGTGGATCTGCAGGCCGAAGGCGCGGGCGCGCCGCGCTACCGCCGTACCAATACGTCCCATGCCGATGATGCCGAGCCGCTTGCCGTAGATTCGTCGGCCCAGCATCCAGGTCGGCGACCAGCCGGTGAACTGGCCCGACTGCATCGCAGTGACCCCATCAACAATCCGGCGCGGCGCCGCAAGGATCAGCGCCATCGTCATGTCGGCAGTGTCTTCGGTGAGCACGCCGGGCGTGTTGGTTACCGTGATACCGCGCGAGACGCACGCCTGCACGTCGATATTGTTCACCCCTACTCCGAACTGGGCGATGAGGCGCAGGCGATCGCCTGCCCGGGCCAGCGTGCGGCCGTCGATCTTGTCTGTGATGGTCGGCACCAGCACGTCGCAGCGCGTGGCGGCGTCGGCCAGCTGCTCGATCGTCATCGGCGTATCGGTGGTGTTGAACTCGACGTCGAAGAGTTCGCTCATGCGCGTCTCGACCGGCTCGGGCAGCCGGCGCGTCACAATGACCTTCACCTTGGAGCGGGGCGTGGGCATGCCTGGGCGTGTTCCTCTGGGAGAGGCGGCGGGTTCACCCGTCTCGCCATTTTTTCAATCGCTTTTCCGCGGTGTATCAAAGCATACCCCCGGGGCCAACCGCAGACGGCCCCAAATCCATCTCTACACCGGAGACAGCATCCGCAAAGTAATGCGGGTATGGCGAACGGCGATTCACCTCACTTTTACACGCTTGGTTAAACGCGGATTCACTGTCCCGTGCTTTGGTGTCCCTCCTGACCTTCCAGCATGGGTGAAGACGTGAGCGTGAGCGGAAAGCGCACTTCTTTCGTG
>DASYKO010000342.1:0-2526 GCA_035995285.1 Hyphomonadaceae bacterium
AGCCGGGCGGCGATCTGTCCTGGTTTGCCCTGAAGCTTCTCTTGTTCGAGAGCGTTGACGAGTTCGACGGTGGAGAAGAAGCGGACGCGCTTGCGATGGTGCTCGATCGCCTGGATGCCGATCGCGGTGGCGAGATGCGTCTTGCCCGTGCCGGGGCCGCCGACCAGGACGACGTTGTGGGCGTCTTCCAGGAACTCGCAGCGATGGAGTTGACGCGCGAGCGCCTCGTTGACCTCGCTGCTGGCGAAGTCGAAGCCGGCGAGATCACGATAGTTCGGGAAGCGGGCCGCCTTGAGCTGGTAGGCGGTTGACCGCACCTCTCTGTCGGCCGTCTCGGCCTTCAGGAGCTGCGACAGGATCGGCAGCGCGGCCTCGAAGGCCGGAGAGCCTTGCTCGGTGAGCTCGCCGACCGCCTGAGCCATGCCGTGCATTTTGAGGGTGCGCAGCATGATGACGACGGCGCCGGCGGCGGGGTTATGACGCATGACGCGCCTCCCGGACTTTGCGCAGGGCGTCGTAGCGCTCAACGTTAGCTTGCGGTTCGGCGGTGAGCGTCAGGGCGCTAGGCGGCTTCACGGCTGGTGGGTCGATCGGCTTGCCGTCGACCAGCCGGTGCAACACATTCAAAATATGCGTCTTCGTCGGCACGCCAGCCTCCAGCGCCAGTTCGACAGCGGCAAGTACGGCTTGTTCGTCGTGCTGGAGCACCAGGGCGAGGATCTCGACCATCTCGCGGTCGCCGCCTGGCGTCTTGAGCATGCGCTGCTGTAGAGCCCGGAAGGCAGGCGGGAGTTCGGCGAAGGGCGCACCGTTACGCAGGGCTCCCGGCTTGCGCTGAATGACCGCCAGATAGTGCCGCCAGTCGTAAACGGTGGTCGTACTCTTGCGTTGGTGGGAGCGGGCAAAAACGCGGCGATGGTCGCAGACGACTTGTCCCTCGGCGGCGACAACGATGCGTTCCGGATAGACTCGTACGCTGACTGGACGATTGGCGAAGGACGCGGGCACGCTGTAGCGATTGCGATCCAGATGGACCAGGCACGTCGGCGACACGCGCTTGGCGTATTCGACGAAGCCGTCGAACGGGCGCGAAGGCTGCATCAGATGCCGGACCTCTTCGGCCCAGGCGTCGGCAATCGCGCCAGGATGCGAGGCGTGCGGCGTCTGAGCCCACAGCTCCCGGCAGCGCGTCTCCAGCCAGTCGTTCAGCGCCGCCAGAGAGGGAAAGGAGGGCGTCGGCTGCCAGAGCCGATGGCGGGCGTCCTGGACGTTTTTCTCGATCTGCCCCTTCTCCCAGCCGGAAGCTGGATTGCAGAACTCCGCCTCGAACAGGAAGTGGCTGACCATGGCTGCGAACCGTGCGTTGACCTGGCGGTTCTTGCCGCGCCCGACCTTGTCGACCGCGGTGCGCATGTTGTCGTAAATGCCCCGCCGCGGCACGCCGCCCAAGACGCGGAAGGCGTGGTTATGGGCGTCGAACAGCATCTCGTGGGTCTGCTGCGGGTAGGCGCGGAGAATGAAGGCGCGGCTGTAGGAAAGCTTGACGTGAGCAACCTGCAGCTTGGTTCGCTCGCCGGCAATGACCGCCCAATCCTCTGACCAGTCGAACTGGAATGCCTCGCCGGCCAAGAACGTCAGCGGCACGAACACGCCGCGGACGGCGGTCTTCTGCTCTCGCTGCCGAGCCGCCCTCCAATCACGGGCAAAGGCCGCCACGCGATTGTACGAGCCCTCATAGCCCAGCACCACCAGGTCGGCGTGCAACTGCTTGATCGTCCGCTTCTGCTTGCGCGACGTCCCCGCCTCTTGTCGCAACATGTGCGACAGTTTGTCAGCGTGCGGGTCCAGCTTGCTCGGCCGGTCAGGGATGCTGAACTTCGGCTCCTCGCGGTCAGAGCGCAGGTACTTGCGGACCGTGTTCCTCGACAGCCCGGCGCGCCGCGATATCTCCCGGATCGAGTAATGATCTCGATAATGCCAACGTCGGATGACGCTCAATAACTCCATGTCGATCACTCCGTCGCCTCCCGGCCAGGCCAAGGGGGCAAAGTTCGAACATGGGTCAGTTCTCGGTGGAAAAACCCGTGCTGCCCGGGTCAGTTCTCAGTGGAAATCAACATCTTCAGATCATGAAGCTTGCCGTCAGCCTAGGGGGCACCGAAACACTGATATCGCATCCAGCCTCAATGACGCATTCGGGAGTGGCGCGCGAATTGCGTGAGGAGATCGGGCTGTCGGAAGCGCTGATCCGCGTCTCGATCGGCATCGAGAATGTGGAGGACTTGATTTCAGATCTCGCGCAAGGCCTCGAATACGTTTGATGGCGGGCCGCGTTTTTGGGAGTCTTCGAGCGTCTTCCACTTTTCCGAGAACGCAAACCACGTGACCTTCCTGGCACCACGAAAGTTCCGCTCGCTAATCGCCTAGTCCTCATCTTGCAATGAATGGGAGTTCGACTAGGTTCGCGCCTGTTCAAAAGGAGCGCATCATGGCGATCGGCACAGTGAAATGGTTCAATGCGACGAA
>DASYKO010000343.1:0-9722 GCA_035995285.1 Hyphomonadaceae bacterium
GCCAACCTCACGCCCGACCAGAAGCGCAAGATGGATTTCCTGCGCGCCGGCATCGTGATGCCCGCCCCCTCCACCGGCACGCCGGAGGAGCAGAAGGCGATCGCCGACGAACTCAACACCCTAACCACCCGCATGGCCTCGACCTACGGCAAGGGCAAGTTCACCGTCGACGGCAAGCAGCTCAATCTCGAAGAACTCTCCAACATCATCGGCGACGTCCGCGACCCGAAGAAGCTGCAAGCCGCATGGGAAGGCTGGCGCACCATCTCCGCCGTGCCCCAGGGCGACGTCGTCGAGGGCAAGCCCAAGCCGCCCACCATGGCGCAGGACTACACGCGCATGGTCGAGATCGGGAACGCCGGCGCCAAGGAGCTCGGCTTCAAGGACATCGCCGACATGTGGCTGTCGAACTACGACATGCCCTCGGCCGACATGGAGAAGACCGTCGAGAAGCTGTGGACCCAGGTCGATCCGCTCTACAAGGACCTGCACTGCTATGTCCGCACGCGCCTGAATGCGAAATACGGCGACAAGGTCCAGCCCAAGACCGGCCCGATCCGCGCCGACCTCCTCGGCAACATGTGGAGCCAGGACTGGACCAACATCTACCCGCTGGTTGCGCCCCCGGCCTCAGACCCCGGTTATGACCTCACCAAGGTGCTCGTCGCCAAGAAGTTCGACGAGAAGAAAATGGTTCAGACCGGCGAAGGCTTCTACACCTCGCTCGGCTTCGCCAAGCTCCCGGAAACCTTCTGGCAGCGCTCGCTGATCAAGCGCCCGCAGGACCGCGAAGTCATCTGCCACGCCTCAGCCTGGGACGTCGACAATGTCGACGACCTGCGCATCAAGATGTGCACCCAGATCAACCAGGAAGACTTCCAGACCGTCCACCACGAGCTGGGCCATAATTTCTACCAGCGCGCCTACAACAAGCAGGACTTCCTCTTCCGCAACGGCGCACACGACGGCTTCCACGAAGCCATCGGCGACTTCATCGCCCTCTCCGTCACGCCGGAATATCTCAAGCAGCTGAACCTCATCACCAAGGTGCCGGACGCCAAGGCCGACACCGGCCTCCTGATGAACCGCGCTCTCGAGAAGGTCGCCTTCCTGCCCTTCGGCCTCATGGTCGACAAATGGCGCTGGCAAGTCTTCCGCGGCGAGACAGCGCCGGCCGCCTACAACCAGGCCTGGTGGGACCTCGCTCTGAAATACCAGGGCATCGCCCCTCCCGGCCCGCGCCCGGCAGACGCGTTCGATCCCGGCGCGAAATACCACATCCCGGCCAACACGCCCTACCTGCGCTATTTCCTCTCCTACATCCTGCAGTTCCAGTTCCAGAAAGCCGCCTGCGCGCAGGCCGGCTGGACCGGCCCGCTCCACCGCTGCTCGATCTACGGCAACAAGGACGTCGGCGCGAAGTTCGGCAAGATGCTCGAAATGGGCGCCAGCAAGCCCTGGCCCGACGCCCTCGAAGCCTTCACCGGCTCGCGCGAGATGGACGGCACGGCGCTGGTCGAGTACTTCGCCCCGCTGCAGACTTGGCTCAAGGACCAGAACAAAGGCCAGACCTGCGGGTGGTAATGGAGCGCCGGGCCCCCGCCCGGCAGTCGCCGCGGAGCGGCGAACATTTGGACGTACGCCCTCGTGGTTCGACGGACGCACGCTGACGCGTGCTGCTCACCATGAGGGCTAAGCTACTGCAGGTTGGTAAGGCCTCATGGTGAGCAGCCGCCGAAGGCGGCGCCCGTCGAACCACGAGGCCGCGCTCACCAGCGCCTGAGACGGAGGAACCCTCATGGCTTTCATCGACCACGTCTCGATCCCCGTCGCCGACTTCGCAAAGTCCACCGCTTTCTACGACGCCGTGCTTGCCGCGCTCGGCCTCATCCGCCGCAAGCAGACCGAAACCTCCATCGGCTGGGGGCCCGACGCCGTCCTGCCGCCGATCTTCTGGATCCACGCGCAGCAGCCCGGCCACGCAACCCCCGGCCTCGGCCTCCACATCAGCTTCCGCGCAAAAGACCGCGCCGAAGTCCACGCCTTCCACGCCATCGCCATGAGCCTCGGCGCGCAGGACGCCGGCGCTCCCGGTGTGCGCCCGCACTACACCGCCGGCTTCTATGGCTGCTTCGTCCTAGACCCCGACGGCTTCAAGATCGAAGCCGTTGTGCGTGAGGCGTTGAAATAGGAAAGCCCGTCAGAACGGCCCGGACGACAGCGCATCCGCGCACACAAGCGTCGCATCATTGCCGAAGAATTTCTGGGCCTGCGTGTTGATGCTCGCACCGCGGTCGCCCCAGGCAATCGCAACGTTGGCTTCCAAGGCCTCCGGATCCACCAGCGTCTCGCGGCCGTGCGCATAGAGGCCCGAGCACACCTCGTCCGTCTTGGTCATCAGGGTCACGGGATAGAAGCGAAGCTCGTGCGCCGCATCGAGCACCTTGTCCGCGTTCTGCGAATGCAGCGCGGCGTTGACGCCGCCGAACCACACCCGGTCGGTGATCTCCGCCGACAGCATCAGCAGCGGGATCACCGCCATGCCGATGAAGCCGGGCTTCGAGCGCAGATCCGGCCGCCAGCGAATTCGCAGCTTGGCCTGCCGCCGGAAGGCGCCGGCTGTGAACAGCAAGGGCCAGGTGAGGATCAGCGCGATGCCGCTCAGCAGCGTCGACATGCCGACCTCGCTGAACGTCGTCTTGCCCTGCACCAGATCAAGCAGGCTGCCGAAGAAGAAGATCAGCACCGGCGAGACGGCGCCGATGAAGGCGATCGCCGCGCACGAGGCCAGCATGCCGTTCAGGAAAGGATCAACCTGCGTATGCCAGCGCTTCTGCGACAGGTAGAGCGGGATCCATCCCGTCAGCGCCACGGTCCAGAACGCAGCCGGCGCGCGGGACATCAGCCAGCCGCCCATCAGCTTGATGTCGATGATCATCAAGAGGATCGGGGCGAGAACCGCAAAGCCCCATTGCCACGGATTCAGCCGCAGCCCGCCGCCATCCACGCGCTTGTACAGCACCACGGCCGTGACGGCTGGAACAAGATCAGTACGGGCCAACGCTTGCCTCAATGCACTTCCACCAGAAACCTGGCGCGTCAGACGCCAAAGATATGTGCGCCCAACACGCTCGACATAGACCGCCCCGGCCCGAAGCACAGGGACTCCAGCAGCATCCGTCGCAAGGAGCAAGATGTTGAAATCGCATCGTGAATGGCATGCCCGGCGACACATTGCAGCGGTTCGCATCCCCGCTATGGTGCCGCGACATTTCGGGTGCGAGAGGGATCGGGCATGAGCAGCGTTAAATGGCGCCGCGCAGCGTTGCTTGCAGCCATGCTTGCCGCAGCGCCTGCCCTCGCACAAACGCCAAGTCCCTACACCGCGCCCCGGAACAGCCTCGGCCAGCCGGACCTCGGCGGCCTCTGGACCAACGCCACGCGCACCGAGTTCGAACGCGCACCGCAATACGGCGACCGCGCGGTGATGACGCCCGAGGAAGTCAGCCGCCTCCAGCGCCCCGCGCCTCCGCAAGCTCCCGGCGCGGTCCCGCCCCCTGCCGACACCCTCGGCGCCCGGATCATGCAGATCAACGGCGAATACCGCACCTCCTTCCTGGTCGAACCGAAAAACGGCCGCCTGCCAGCGCTCACGCCTGAGGCCGAACGGTCCCGCCTCATGAAACGCGCCGAGGCGCCGCGAGGCGTCGGCTACAGCCGCGGCGAGAACGTGGAATCGCTGACCTACGCCGAGCGCTGCCTCAAGGATTTCGGATCATCCTCCGGCCCGCCCATGCTGCCGGTCGGCTACAACAACACTTACCAGATCGTGCAGGCGCCCGAACACGTCGCCATCCTGATCGAGATGATCCACGACGTCCGCATCGTCCCGCTGACCAGGGACCGCAAGCGTCCTTCAGCCGTGAAACAATGGATGGGTGATTCCATCGGCTGGTATGAAGGCGACACGCTGGTCGTCGAGACCACCAATTTCCGCCCCGGCGCGGCCTTCAACGGCGTCAGCGAAAGCATGAAACTGGTCGAGAAATTCCGCCGCATCAGCGACAGCCAGATTGTCTACTCGTTCGAGATCAACGAGCCGAAGATCTTCACCGCGCCGATCAAGGGCGAGCTAGCCTGGAACGCCACATCCGGCCCGCTCTACGAATACGCCTGCCACGAAGGCAACTATTCCCTCGCCAACATGCTCTCAGGCCAGCGCACCTACGAGGCCGAGATGGCTGCGATCCGGACGGCTGCGGAGAAGAAACGGAAGAACTAGCGCCCAGAATACTAGCGAGAGTACTCGATCAGCGCATCGGCTGTGGCCGCACCAAGAGCACGCGCATCGGCGACGGGGATCTCGTCCCACAATTCCACCGTCAGCCCCGGCGACTTGAACGTCTCCAGCGCCCAGGCCTTCGACGTGCCGCCTTCCGGGTTATGCGAATAGCTCCACTCCGGCGGGGTCTTCAGCGTCGTGTCGTACTTCTGCTTCAGCGCCGTGAGGAAGCCGATCGCCGGCGACTTGGAATCCAGCGGCGGGGCATAGATCACGGTCTTGTCGGTCGAGTGGAAATCCAGCCACGCCACCACTTCGCGCGTGCCCGCCTCGCGCTTGATGAACTCCGACAGCGCCCGCGTTTCCGGCTGGCTGAACTTGCCCCAGTCGCGGTTCAGATCCATGCCGCCGGAATTCAGCCGCCAATGTCCGCCATCAACGCCATCCGGATTCGGCATAGGCGCAAGGATGATCTTGTGGCGCGCCCGGAACGACACCGCCGCCGCGTCCTGGCGCGAGATCAGCCGTTCGAGGAAGCCGCGATAGGCTTCCTCTCCCGTTGTCTCGGGAGGATGCTGGCGCGTGATGGCGACGACGGCGTTGAGCGATCCGCCGCCGGTAAAACCGGTCAGCGGCTTGCCTTCCAGCGACTTGCCGTACTGCTGTTCCTTGAAGTTGGCGTTGAACAGCGCCACGCGCGTGATGTTGAGCCCGTCGCCCGAAGACGACAGCGGCTGGGCCGCAACCCACAGCGTTCCGGCAGGCAGATCGAGCGTCAGGATCGCCCGCGTCTTGCGCTCATTGAACGTGATCTTGTCCGCAGGCAGGGCGACCCAGGTCTTGCCGTCGAGGCTGGTGTAGGGCGCGTAACGGTGTGTGTAGTCGGTGTAATCCAGCGTCACCGTCGTCGTGCGCTTGCCCGACGACTGGATCCGAAAAGCATACCAGGGCGAGGGGTTTATGCCCTCGACCAGCGCCGGCTCGTGATCGACCGAAATGACCGCCGATCCATCCGCGCCGATCACGCACTTATGCTGGCCGCCGCCGGCAAAGCTCGTATCGATCGCAATGCCGTTTGCGTTGCAGAGATCGCTGCCGGGAAGAAAGGGAACCGTTCCGCACGCCGCAGCCGCAAAGGCGGCAGGCGCAAGCAAAATCGGGGCGATGGTCCTCATCAGTCAGCCTTTTAGCTGAAATCCCCATGCACCCGGCAGAACGCCGGATTCCCGAACCGTTCATCGGCCTTACCTGCTTCGCTCGGAGCCCGGAAGTGGAGGGAGGCGATAAGTCTCAGGTGTTGCGCAGCCGGCGCTGCGCTCGTGAACGCTGCGTCACACTGTTGCGACACGACCTGTCAGAAAGATTTCGCTTTAGAAAGATTTTCGGGCGTTCACGTAGATGAACCGTCCTGCAGGATTGTGCAGGTCGCCGAGGTAGCCAAACGTCGTATTGGCAAGCGGCGGGGTCTCGTCGAACAGGTTCCGCACGCCAAGGCGCAGCCGCGTCGGGCTGTCGCTGTCATGGCCCAGCTCGTACTGCAGATAGAGGTTGTGCGTCTGGTATTCGCCGATCTCGGAAGCGCCATCGAGCACCGAGCCGACATAGCTGGTGAACCAGCCCGCGCCGAAGGCATCCTTCTCCCAGGTGAGCTGGCCCGAATAGCGCCACTCCGGCCGCCCGAAATTGCGCACGAGGTCCGCCTCGCCACCGGCGGAAAGCGCCGCGGGGATGCGGCCGGCAGCAACCGCTGCGTTGATCTCTGCGCCCTGCTCCGAGACTTCCTGGAAGAATTTGGCGAGATAGGCGCCGTTGATGCGGAAGGAGAAGTCGCCGAGCGGCGTGCCGTCGAGCTTGTAGTAGACGCCGAGGTCGACGCCCTCGGCCTCGCGCGGCAGCGAGTTGAGATAATTGTCCTGCACGAACTGGATCGCGCCGACGGGCTGGATGCCTGCAGCGGCGAAGGCCGCCGCATCTTCCGGCGTCGGCGCAGCACGTACAACGGCGGGGTTGGTGCAGCTGACCGGAAGCGGCGAGACATTGCAGCCCGGCGCAGTGCGGCGGACATAATCCAGCAGGATCTGGTTGGCGTCGCCGAAGGTGCCGATGACGCCTTCCTGTTTGATGTTCCACCAGTCGGCGGTGAAGGTGATCTCGCCCCACTCGGGCGGCAGGAAGGTTGATTCCAGCACGAAGCCCGCCGAGAGGTTTTCGGATTCTTCCGGCTCGAGCGCGAGCGAGCCCGAGCGCTGGCTGACTACGGACAGCGGCGCGCTGGCGATAAGGAAAGTCGAATTCACATTGCCCGCCGTGGCGCCGCTGCAGGTCGTGCCGTTGAACACCACGGGCGGATCGATGGCGTCAGCCGCGGCGCAGCGCAGGAGGTCTGTGCCGGCGTTGGAGCGGGTGAGGCCACGCTCGAACTGCTGCTGCAGGTTGGGCGCGCGGAAGCCTTCCGACCAGGCCGAGCGCAGCATCAGGAAGTCGGCAACGCGCCAGGAGAGGGCGACCTTCGGCTTGGTGACAGAGCCGAAATAATCGAAATTCTCGTAGCGCACGGCCAGCTGCGCATCGACCGACTGCACCAGCGGCACATTCCAGTCCCTCGACACGATCGGCACGGCCAACTCGAGATAGGCCGACTGCACGTCGCGCTCGCCCTTCACATCCAGCGAAGGGTTGTTGCCGAGCAGGTCGTTGGCGGTGAGGCCGCTGATCGAGTCGGTAAAGTTGAGCGTCCCGTCCTGCCGCGGATCGCGGTCGTCCACAAAGGTCTCGTGACGAAGCTCGACGCCGACAGCCGCGCCGATGTTGCCCGCATACCAAGTGTAAAGGTCTGGCTTCGACCATTTCGCATCCCAGGACGCAAGCGACGTCTCGCTGCGGCGGAACACGGGAACGGTGATGTAGGCGATTGTCGAGGCCGCCGTCGGCGTGCAGTCGCCATTGGCGAAGTTGTCGAGGCAGCCGCCGTTGAACGGGTTGTAGGCGTCCGGCGTCGCCCAGCCGAGCGCTTCCTGGAACCGCGTGTTGGAGATGCGGTTTTCCTTGTCCTCGGAATTGGCCTTGGAATAGAGCAGCGCCGTTTCCCAGTCCCCGCCCCACGCTTCGCCGCGCAGGCCGAGCAGCACGCGCGAGGACAGGTTGATCACCTCGGTGCGGCGCGGACCAGCGTCGACGGGACGATATCCCACCAGCGAGATCGCGAGGCCGCCTGCGGGCGCGTTCGCTCCGGCAAGCCGGTTGGGCGAGCCGACAGGCCCGAACGGGTTGTAGTAGTTGGTCGCTGGAATGACGACCGGCACGGCCGCCAGCATCGGCGCGCTCTCGCGGAATCCGAGCGATTCCGCATAATAGACCCCGGCCTCGCCGAAGAGCTCTGTCCCGCCATCGAACTCGTTCTTGAACGTCAGGAAGGTATTGAGCCGGTCAACGCCGTTCTGGGTCGTGGCTTCATCGTTCACATTGTACCGCAGCGCCGTGTCGCGCGTGGACGTTGTATCCATGCACAGCCCGCCCGGCAGCAGCGAGTTAGGCGTCGCCGTGCAGGGCTGGCCGGTCGCCGCAAAGGGCAGGCTCGCCGGCTGAATGTGGAACTGGCCGTTGGCGTTGGTCACCACCGTGCCATTGATCGTGATGTTCCCCGCCGTGAACCGGTCGAAGCCGCCCCAGGCCGATGTCGTCGACGCCCCGTTCGTGCCGCCCCTCGACGTGAGGTCGGCGTTCGCGGTGAAATCCCGGTCGCGCGCAAAGATCGGATCGCGGGTGAAGTATGAGCCGAACAGCGAGATGTTCGTCCGGCCGTCATTGATGTTCCAGCCGCCCTGCATGGCCGCCGAAATCTCAAGCCCGGAAATCCCCTCCTCCTGGCCGACATTGAGCTCGGTGGTGAACCCTTCGAAGTCGTCCCTCAGGACGGTGTTGACGACGCCCGCCACCGCATCCGCGCCGTAGATCGCCGACGCGCCATCCAGCAGCACTTCCACGCGCTCGACGCCGAGCACCGGAATCGAATTGGTATTGGCGCTGACCACCGGCACCGAGTTCTCGGCCTGTGTCCCGGGATGGTTCACCATCCGCCGCCCGTTGAGCAGCACCAGCGTGTTGCCCGTGCCGAGCGCGCGCAGGTTGATCGAGGCCGTATCGCCCCGCGCGTCGTTGACGCTGCCGACTGTGCGCGAAGAGTTGAACGCTACATCGCCCAGCTGCGGGATCGAGCGGAAGAGTTCGTCGCCCGAGGCGGCGCTCACCGTCGAGATCTCCTCGGCGGTCACGACGGTCACCGGCAACGCATCGGTAACCTCTGCGCCCCGGATCTGGCTGCCGACGACCACGACGCGATCTGCAGCTTGCTCGGCTGCCTGGTCCACCGACGGCTGGGCCGCCTCCTGGGCAAGAGCGGCGCCCGAAAAGGCGAGTGCGGTAGATGCGAGCAGAAGCGCGCGAACCGCTGTGAACCGGCGTAGCGCCATGAGGCTCCCCTCCTCGTCCGGCGTCGAAACCGGCGTCGAAAAATGCATAGATGGGCCGGGAATTCCGTCCAGAACTCCTGAGGCGCGACTTCCTCCCGAGACTACTCCAAGTCAATGGGATTCGCCCCGCGCGCTCGCTTCCAACGTGAGCTTGCGGCGCATCGGCCACATCCTGCACGGGAAGACGGCGCCGGGATGATCATTTGCCAGCCGCCCTTGCCCGGTCATCACCTTGCAATGATCGCCTGCGAAAGAGCTCGGAGAGGCAGGTTCCAGGGGCCTTCACGGCTAATTGAACCTTTGTTTTCCGGCAGTTGACGGGGCTCCGTTGACCGAATTTCAAGCTGCGGTGTCTATGGTTTCCGCAAAGGACAAAGGGCTGGTCGCATTTCTCTGCGAAAACGGCCCTGCCTTAGGCAGCGATCGCCACAAAACGCGATCTCCGCCGCGTCGGGGGGCCGCAGACGGTTTTCCGGGCGGGACGCGTAATAGAGCCAGCATTCAATAGCCGGGCATGGCTGTTGAACGGGCTGGCGTGTAGTGTGGTGGTGGAGTCGCCGTGAAGATGGTTCTGGGCAAGCGCAATCTGATTATCGCCGGAGTTGCGGCCGCCGTTGTGGTGGTCGGCGGCGCAGCGTTTGTCGCCAACCAGAAGCCCCATGACGGCGCCCAGTCGGCTGACGCCGGCCAGCGTGGCGCCGGTGGTCCCGGTGGCCAGGGCGCAGGCCCCGGCGGTGGACAGCGCGGGCCCGGAGGCCCTGGCGGAGCAGGTGGTCCCGGAGGCCGCGGCGGCGGCAAGGCGACCGATGTCGGCGCCGTACCCGCCATCTCCAAAGATTTCGCAAGCCGGATCGAGCCGCTTGGCACGCTTGAGCCGCGCGAGCGCGTGGTGCTGTCGGCCAACGCCGCCGACCGCGTCACCGGCGTCTTCTTCGAGGACGGCCAGCGGGTCGCCAAGGGCAAGACGCTGA
>DASYKO010000344.1:0-15058 GCA_035995285.1 Hyphomonadaceae bacterium
AGCATGGCGTCTATCTGCAGGTGAAGCCCACCAGCTTCCGCTGGCTGGCAGGCGACGACAACATCGCCACCTACGAGTCCTCGCCCGGCAACAAGCGCGGCTTCTGCAAGACGTGCGGCTGCGTCGTCCCCGTCCAGACCAACTACGGCGCCGTGCGCGTGCCGGGCGGCGCGCTGGATTCAGACCCGGGCATCAAGCCCGACGCCGTGCTCTACGCCGACAGCCGCGCCGGCTGGTGCGCCAACGATGCGCCCGAACACTCCTTCCCCGACGCCGGCCCGCAGGATTTCTGGCGCAAGGCGCTGGCGAGGCTCTACACGGGCTAACCGAAGCGGATCGGTAAACGCGCCTGCGTTCCGCAGAAACCATTGCCATGGCCGCGAACCCCTTTTCGAAGGGCGCCTTAAGGGCAAGGAAAGAGGTTTGGGCTAACCTGCGGCAGGTTGGGGAGCCTGATGCAGCTTTACTCGCTGACGATATTCCGTGCGATTGCCGTGGTGCTGGTGGTGTTCGGCCACACAGGCGCGCTTGGCGCAATCGATCTCGATAATCCCGCCGAGCTTTTCGTCCGCAACCTCCTGTCGGGGGCGACGACGCTGTTCGTCTTCATCTCGGGCTTCCTGTTCCACCATGTCTTCCTGAAGAAGTTCGAGTACGGCTCCTTCCTCAAGAAGAAGCTGGTCAACCTCGGCATTCCCTATCTCGTCCTGTCGTCCGTGGCCGTCGCCGTGGGCTGCACGCTGCCCGTGGTCGTGCCGCACGAGGTATTCCTCGACCAGCCATGGCTCGTCGGCTTCCGGCTGGCGACAGGCGCCTCGGCCATCGCCTACTGGTATGTGCCCTTCGTCCTCACGCTCTTCGCCATGTCGCCGCTGCATGCGCGCTTCGCGAACCTGAGCCTGCGCTGGCAGCTGACGATCATCGCCGTGCTGCTCGGCGTGGCGCTCTTCATCCACCGCCCGCCCGCCAACATCAGCCCGGTGCAGAACCTGTTCTATCACTCCCCGGCTTACCTGATCGGGATCTTCTGCTCGAAGCATCGCGAGCGGATCTACCCGCTGCTGGCGAAGTATATGTGGCCGCTGCTCGCAACAGTCGTGGGGCTGGCGGGCCTTCAGGCGGCGCTCGGCAATGCCGGCAACTCCTACAAGCCCGCGCTGGAATTCGCCGGGCTGGACCTGATGCTGGTGCAGAAGCTCTGCCTTGCCCTGTTCCTGCTTCCCTTCCTGCAGCGGTTCGAGGGCCGGCGGTCGAAAACCGTCGATATCCTGGCGGAGACCAGCTTCGCGATCTTCTTTCTGCACCCGATCTTCATGCAGCTTTTCCTCAGCAATCCGCTGCTGGCGCCCCTGCTGGCGCAGGAATCCTGGCCCCTGTATTTCGCAGCCTCTGTCCTTTGCGTGGGCACGTGCGCGGCCCTGGCGCTGTGGGCCCGCCGCCTGTTCGGCCAGCAGAGCCGCCTGCTTACAGGCTATTAGAACGCCCTCACGGCGGGTCTCCCCAAGCTCCAAAACATGGACTATCTAAACCGGGTCCCTTTCGAAGACCCGGTACGGAGATACCCCATGCGCGATTACCTCAAATTCTACATCAACGGCGCCTGGGTCGACCCCGTCACGCCCCGCACCCTCGACGTCCAGAACCCCGCCACCGAAGAGGCCTATGCCCGCATCTCCATCGGCTCCAAGGCCGATGTTGATAAAGCCGTCGCCGCCGCCAAGGCTGCCTTCCCGGCCTTCGCCGCCACCACGAAAGAGTACCGCGCCGACCTGCTCGACAAGATCATCGCGGTCTACCAGAAGCGCCTCGGCGACATGGCCGGCGCCATCTCCGAAGAAATGGGCGCCCCCGGCTGGCTCGCAGCCGCCGCCCAGGCCCCGTCCGGTCTCGGCCACCTGATGCAGGCCGCCGCCTACCTGCGCACGTTCGAGTTCGAAGAGCGCCGCGGCAAGCATCTCATCAAGAAAGAGCCGATCGGCGTCTGCGGCTTCATCACGCCCTGGAACTGGCCGCAGAACCAGATCGCCTGCAAGGTCGCGCCTGCGATCGCCGCCGGCTGCACCATGGTGCTGAAACCTTCCGAGATCGCGCCGATCGACGCCATCGTCTTCGCCGAGATCCTCCACGAGGCGGGCGTGCCGAAAGGCGTGTTCAACCTCGTCAACGGCGACGGCCCCGGCGTGGGCGCGGCCCTCTCCGCTCACCCCGATGTCGACATGATGAGCTTCACCGGTTCGACCCGCGCGGGCGTGCTTGTCGCGCAGGCCGCGGCCCCGACCGTCAAGCGCGTGTCGCAGGAACTCGGCGGCAAGTCCGCCAACATCATCCTTGATGACGCTGACCTGCAGAAGGCTGTGAAGTCGGGCGTCATGCAGATGATGACCAATTCGGGCCAGAGCTGCAACGCGCCCAGCCGCATGTTCGTGCCGCGCGCCAAGAACGAAGAGGCCAAGGCCATCGCCAAGGCCACGGCTGAAACCGTGAAGGTGCAGGACCCGAAAACGGCAGAGAAGGGCGCCCTCGGCCCCGTCGTCTCCGAAGCCCAGTTCAACAAGATCCAGGGCCTCATCAAGAAGGGCATCGATGAAGGCGCCACTCTTGTCGCCGGCGGCCTCGGCCGTCCGGATGGCCTCAACCGCGGCTATTATGTCCGCCCGACCGTCTTCGCCGACGTGCGCAACGACATGACCATCGCTGTCGAAGAAATCTTCGGGCCCGTGCTGTGCATGATCCCCTACGACACGGAAGAGCAGGCAATCGAGATGGCCAACGACACCGTCTACGGCCTCTCCGGGTATGTGCAGGGCGCCCAGGAACACGCCCAGAAAGTCGCCGCCCGCCTGCGCACCGGCATGGTCCACATCAACGGCGCCGGCTCCGACCAGACCATGCCCTTCGGCGGCTTCAAGCAGTCAGGCAATGGCCGCGAGTGGGGCGTCGACGGCATCAACGAATTCCTCGAGACCAAGTCGGTATTCGGCTACGCCACGGCGTAAGAACACCAACGCTTTTCCTCCCTCGTTCGCGAAGCGGACGGGGGAGGTGGATCGCTCGCGCACGCGAGCGAGACGGAGGGGGCAGCCGCTAGCCCTTGTTTGAAGCAATGGCGGCGCAGCGAACGTGATTCTGATCAGGCGCCGGCGGCTGCCCCCACCGTCTCGTCGCTCCGCGCCGATCCACCTCCCCCAGCCTTCGGCTGAGGGAGGAAAAGATGGTCTGCAGGGAGACCCCGATGGGCTTCAATCTCGCCTGGTTCGCCGTCAACGGCATCGACCCCGAATCCTTCCTAGAGCGCGCCGGCTTCGAGGATACGGGCGAGGCCGACGAGTATTTCGAGGCCGCGCATTCCGGCGGCGACATGCCTGATGGCTGGTACATACTCGTCACCGACAAGGCCGATCTCGCGGATGCTGCGCGTCTTGCGAAATGGTCCGCCGGCGGGCGGCTGGTGGCGTGCGTGATCCTCGAAGACCAGATGACGTCGCTCGCAATGGAATGGCGCGACGGCAAACAGGTCTGGTCCGTCTACTGGGACGGCGGCGCCGAGAACAAACAGCTGCAGGTCGAAGGCGCGCTTCCCGACAGCTTCGAGGCGATCCGCGAGGACATCACCGCACTGCAGGCCGAAATGAACCGTGAGGCCGGCGACAACGACGAAGGGGAAGCCGATGTGGTTTTCGAACTGCCGCTCGACCTCGCCGAGGAAATCACCGGTTTCCGCCACGACCAGATCGGGTTCGACGAGGATATCCCGGTTTTCAACGTGCTTGAGCCGATCCACCTTACTGAAGACTAAGTCTGGGCCGAAGACCAAGTAAGCCGATCCAGCGTCCTGATTTACGCGTTACTTTGGGGTTACTGCCGCAGCTGTTCTATTGGCGTTCAGGTCGCGGCCCCTATCTCGAAGACTGAGAGATTGCGCCCCCAGCGGGCAGCCCGAGGAGGGCATCATGTTCAAACAAATGCTAGCCGCATCCGCCCTGGCCGTCGCCACGCTCACCGCCTGCGGAACCTCCGGCCCCACGCCCTACCAGCCGCAGACCGCCGACTCATCGCGCGGCTATTCCGAACAGCGCATCGAGAACGACCGCTGGCGCATCTCCTTCAAGGGCAACTCCATGACCGGCCGCGAGACGGTCGAGAACTACATGCTCTTCCGCGCCGCCGAACTCACCCTGCAGAGCGGCTTTGACACCTTCACCATCGTCAACCGCGACGTCGACAAGCAGTCGCGCACCCAGCAATACGGCGGCTACATGGGCACGTATCTCAGCTACATGTACTACGTCCCGCGCGTCGGCTGGGTCGGCGCCTATGAGCCCTACTGGACGCCCTCGACCTACCAGCAGGTCACCCGCTACGAGGCCTTCGCCGAAATCCTGATGGGCAAGGGCGCCAAGGGCGACAACCCCGCCACCTTCGACGCCCACCAGGTCTCCCAGAACCTCGGTCCGCAAGTGCAGCGCCCGCCCGCCTAGCGGATTATTTTCGGCGCCTGCATCCAAACGGCCGCCTCCGTCTCTCTGATCCTGAAGGGATCAGCCGGAGACGCACATGCGCCAGAACCTAGTTGTTGCGGCTCTCTTCGCCGTTGTGCTTGCCGCGTGCACGGCGTTCGCGCCAGCCCCTGCGCCTTTCCCCGCCACGCCGGTCTCATTCCCCGACTACAGCGCCTATGACGGCATCGAGCACTACGCCACGCCGGAAGCCTATGCGCAGGCCCGCGCCGACACACGCTTCGTCATGGAGCGCATCGCCTACCCAAGCGACGGCCTCGAGGTTTACGCCTACCTCTATCGCCCCGCCACGACGCCAACAGCGCCGATGCCCGTCATTGTCTTCAACCGCGGCAGCTACACGCGCGAGGACTTCGCGCCCGAAGTCCTGATGCCCGGCCGCCGCCTCGCCGAGGCCGGCTTCCTCGTCATCGCTCCGATGTACCGCGGCAGCGGCGGGGCAGGCGGGCACGACGCATTCGGCGGGGAAGACCTGCGCGACATCTTCAATCTCATGCCCGTCATCAAGTCGCTGCCCTATGCCGATGTGTCTCGCGTCTTCCTCTATGGCGAATCCCGCGGCGGCGTGATGGCGCTGATGGCCCTGCGCGACGGCTTCCCCGCCCGCGCCGCCGCTGTTTATGGCGCGATCACAGACATGGCGCCGCTGATCGCCGAGGGCGGCATCTATCGCGGCCTCGGCCCCACCGTCTGGCCCGGCTTTCCCGCGAACGAAGCGGAGACCGGTGAGACACGTTCCGCCATCCGCTGGGCCGACCGCATCAACGCGCCCCTCCTCATCATGCACGGCGGCGCCGACGAAGACGTAGCCCCCGCCAACGCCATCGCGCTCGCAGACAAGCTGAAGGCGCTCGGCAAGCCGTATCAGCTCAAGATCTTCGAGGGCGAAACCCACGTCATCCCCGGCAAGGCCGCCGAGCGCGACGCCGACGCCATCGCCTGGTTCCGCGTCCACGACAGCACGGGTTCAAACTAGAGCGGCCCGCACTAGGCGAGGCCGCTCCGGCGCTCTAGTCTCACCGCTCGCGCGGAGGGGATTCGATGCGACGGACAATCAGCGCCACACTCTTTGCCATCCTTGCAGCACAGGGCGCTCCCGCCCTTGCGCAGGAGCAAAGCTGGGAGACGCAATTCCTCCTCATCGCCAATCCCTGCCTCGTCACCGAGGCGCCCAACAAGCTGCAGATTTGCCAGCAGGCCAACACCGACCTCCTGGCCAAGGCCGCATCCTATGTCGGCCCGCTGCCGAAGCACGAGGACAACGTCTATCGCGCCATGCGCGCGATGCTCGCCATCCACATCGCGTCCGAGATGGGCAAGGCCGACGGCGTCCGCTCGCAACGCTCGTGCGTGGTGATAGAGCAGGGCTGGTCCGACGCCTCCGTGATCGACACGCAGTATTCCCCGCAACGCGCGGCCGACCTGCAGTCCATCCGCTCGGACATGCTGAGGGCGGCGCGCGTCTGCCGCCAGGAGTTCGGCAAGATGCCGTCCTACGCGCCCGACCTCCCGGCGAACTGAGCCCCAAACTGTCTTCGACAACCTCTGTTAAGCCGATAGGCCTGTTTCCAATGGGAATTCGAGGCTGGGGCTTAAGGGCGCATGCCGCTCCCGCCCGTCCCATGTAAACGCCGCCGCAACTTCAATTGCCTAGGTTGCGCCTGCATGACCCCCACGGTCACCATCATCATCCCGACCTTCCGCCGGCCCGAGCGTGCGCTCGAAGCTGCGCGCTCCGCACAGGCGCAGACCACGCGCACGCCGTTCGAGATCGTGATGGTCGACAATGATCCCGCCGGCTCCGCCCTCGAAGCGTTGCGCATCCTCGACGTGACGGTGGTCCACGAACCGCGCGCAGGCGTCGCCAACGCGCGCAATGCCGGCCTCAAAACTGCGAAGGGCGAGTTCATCGCCTTCCTCGATGATGACGAGACGGCCGCCGAGACCTGGCTCGACGAACTCCTGCGCGTACAAGCCGCCACCAGCGCTGACGCCGTGTTCGGCCCCGTGCACACGAAGCTCGCCGGCGCCCCGCGCGACCACCACGATTATTTCGAAGCCTTCTTCGCGCGCGATCCGGGCCACGCCGAAGGCCCGCTCAACATGTTCTACGGCTGCGGCAACAGCCTCGTCCGCCGCGCCGCGCTGCCGTCCGCCGAACCGTTCTCGATGGAGCGCAACGAGATCGGCGGCGAAGACGATCTCCTGTTCCAGACCATGCAGGCGGCAGGCGCCACCTTCGCCTGGGCCCCCGGCGCCATCGTGTTCGAAACACCCGAGCCCTCGCGCGTAACGCTCGCCTACACGCTCAAGCGCGCCTTCGCCTACGGCCAAGGCCCCGCCACCAAGGCCTGGTCGGCCAAGCGCAAGGACATCCCCGCCATCGCTTTCTGGATGGCTGTCGGCGTGGTGCAAACGGTTGTCTTCGGCCTCGCCGCCTTCGGCTCTTTCCTCGGCAAGACCCAACGCCGCGCCTTCGCCTATCGCAAGTTTGTGGAAGGCATCGGCAAGGTCCTCTGGTTCCCGGTGATCAAGCCGCGCTTCTACGGCGCGTCGCGTTTGCCGAAGACAGAGCGCGCGGCAGCCGCCGCGGTCTAACCGCAATCCCCCTCGGCGCAGTCGCTGACTTCGATCTCCACCGTCGCGTGCCCGATGCCGTGCGTCTCCCGCAGCCGCGTCTTGATGCGCGTCACCACCCCCGGCCCCGCCATCTCGTTGGCCACCTTGGCATGCAGCGTCATCATCGAGCGCCGTCCGTCGAGCGACCACAGGTGCGCATGGTGGATGTCCTCCACGCCCTCGACATGATCTTTCAAGTCAAGCGTCACCGCATCGAGATCCACATGCTGCGGCGCTCCCTCCAGCAGGATATGCGCGCTCTCTCTCGTTATCGACCACGCCGCGCGCAGGATGATCAGCGCCACGAGAATCGAGAGCAGGGGGTCCGCCTGCACCCAGCCCGTCGTCATGATGATGATCGCGCCGACGATCGCGGCGACGGAGCCGAGCAGGTCTCCCACCACATGCACCAGCGCGCCGCGCACATTGAGGTTGTCGCGGTCCGCCCCGTGCAGCACGAGGAAGGAGACGATGTTCATCGCCAGCCCCCCCACCGCCACCCACAGCATGATCGTGGGGTCCACATCCTGCGGCGCCCTCAGGCGCTGGATGGCCTCCACCACGATCCATACGGCGATGGCAAAGATCGCAAGGCCATTGACGAACGCCGCCAGCACCGGGAAGCGCCTGAACCCGAATGTCCGCCGCGCATCCGCCGGCCGCCGCGCCATGCGGAAGCCGATCCAGGCCAGCGCCAGCGAGCCGAAGTCCGACAACATGTGGCCTGCATCCGCCATCAGCGCGAGCGATCCGGCGAGGATCCCGCCCGCCAGCTCCACGCCCATGAACCCGCCCGTCAGCAGCGCGGCGATGGCGATCCGGTTCTCGTTCTTCTCGTCCCCGCCATGATGATGGTCGTGCGCATGACCATGAGCGTGCGCGTGGTCATGCCCATGCGAGTGGTCGTGTCCCCCCGCCGTGTGTGCATGCTCGCGAGCCATGGCCCAGCCCTAAGCCGCGTGACCTCCAAACGCAAATGAATACAATGGTATGATATAGCGTTGGGATGACTTAGGATTTCCGCATGGCAGACGAAACAATCCTCGTTGGCGACGCAGGCGGAACCAATGTGCGATTCGCGCTCGCGCATGTGAGCGGGTCGCACGCGAGAGGCGGCAGCGTTGCGCTTGCGGAGGTGTGGAAGCGGCCCGGCGCAGACTTCCCGACGTTCGAAGACGCACTCGGCGCCTATCTCGCCGAAACGAACCCCAACCTGTCCGGCGTCTCCTTCGGCCTCGCCGGCCAGGTGGAGAACGGAAAAGTGCCGCTGCTCAATCGCGGCTGGACGGTGGATCTCGCTCGGGTGCGAGACCGGCTCAAGCTTTCGCGCATCGTCGTGGTCAACGACTTCTACGCCATGGCGCGCTCGGCGCCGGAGCTCACGGATACGATCGAACTGTCGCCGGGCAAGGCGGATCCCAACGGCTCCATCGCCGTCGGCGGCCCGGGCACCGGCTTCGGCGTGGGCATGCTCCGGCGCTATTCCGGCAAGTCGCAGGGCTGGGTGGTTGTAGGCGGCGAGGGCGGCCACCAGACCTACGCCCCGCAGACCGACCTCGAATGGAAGCTCCTTGATCGCCTCCGCGCCGATCTTCGCGTAGGCCCCGGCGACATCTCCAACGAGACCGTCGCCGCAGGCGCCGGCTTCGAGCCCAGCCTCGACGCCATGCACGCCATCATGGGCCAGCCCCAGCGCTCCCTTACGCCCGGCCAGACGATCGACATGGCGAAGGCCGGCGATCCGGTCTGCATCGAATTCTGCCGCATCCGCGCCGCGTGCGTGATGACGGCCATGGGCAACATGGCGCTGGCCTGCGGCGCCTTCGGCGGCGTCTTCATCGCCGGGGGCGTCTCCGTCCACCTCGAGCCGTGGCTGCGCGAGAGGGCTGCGCTCGACCGGTTCTACAACCGCGGTCCGCGCACGGAATTGCTGCGCCCCATCCCGATCCGCCTGATCACAAGCGAAACCGCGCCGCTGCTGGGCTCGGCGAAACTCTGGCTGGATGAGAGAGAAAGAGGCTGGCTCTAAGCTTACTTGCAGCCGCAGCTGTGCCCGCCGCCGCCGCCATGACCGCCGCCCCTGCCGCCCGCAAACGAGGTGGCTGAAGCGCTGGCGAAGGCAAACGCGAAGGCAGAGGCCTGCGCCTGTGCGCCGGCGATGACGATCACGCGTCCACCACCACCGCCGCCGCCATTGATGTGCACGCCGACACCGCCCGTGCCGAAATCGGACGGCAGGGTGAGACCCACCGGCTTGGGCGGGGGAAGCGGCGCCGGGGGCGGCGCTTCCGGAGGCGGCGGGGGCTTCAGCGGAGCAATCGGCGGCGCGATATATTTCGGCGGGCCTTTCTTGCCGTCTGCAAACGCAGGCGCAGCCGCAAGAGCAGCAGCAAGAGCAAACACAGCAAGGCGCGAAACACGGATCATGAGGCGTTCCTTGCACTCTGCGTGCCGCGCAAGAGGCGAGTGCGCATTAAGCTTAACCGCCGTCCGGCGTCCGGCGCAATCGCCCACACGCCGTGCACGATATGAGCCTTAACCCGCGTCGCCCCCGCACGCGCCGTCATTGAGCGCCTTAAGCATCTCGGCCTTGGAGTACTGCCTGCACCCAGCCGCCTCCCAGTCCTTGTCGAGGATCTCGCGGATACGCGCTTCGCTGACGCCATTGTTCGGACAGATCCCATCCGGCGTATGCGCCATCAGCATAAGCTCGTTGGACGCAAGTCCGCGCGCCTTGAGGCCGTTGGTGCACGCCGAGGCGAGGGCAGGGTCGGCGGCCGGAGGCGGCACAAAGCTGCCCGCGTCGTTGGCTGCAGGCGGGGACGGCGAGGGGTCAGCCTGCGCCTCTTTTGGCGGGTCGAGCTTCGCACAGCAATCCGTCTCCTCTTTCGGCCCGCATGCCGCGAGCGCAAGCACGACCGCCGCGCTCAACATCAGGCGCAATTTTGCCCCAGAAGATGTCATGACGTCTCCCCGAACGCGGGCAGCTCCGCCGCCACGCTTGGGCGTAGGTGACTTGGCCGCGAAGGCCCTGTCAACGCGAGAGACCTGTCGCTGCCACGCGACGCTGAAGTATCGAAGGTTGGAACGACACCATCCACCCCCCACCTGTCCGCCCCCCTTCGGGCGGGCGGGACCACGTTTCAAGAATTGGACGATAAACGATCAGGGTAAGCTGGCCCAACAGGGTCCCGCCCGCCCGAAGGGGGGCGGACAGGTGGGGGGTGTGAAACCTAGTTCCGCCCTCTCTCGGCGTGCTTCCAAACTCAGAGCCCGATGCTTGAGGCGTTTCGCGCATCCGCGCACATGACCTCCAGCGCGTCCTTCAGAAAGCGAACCACCTGTTCCCGCGTGACTGTCGGAAAGTCGTCCAGGAATTCGTTGATCGTGCCCCCGGCGATCCAATAGTCGGTCAGCGTTTTCGCAGGCACGCGCGTGTCGGCGAAGACCGGCTCTCCGCTCATGATATCCGGATCGCGAATGATCAGCGGGCTGCCCATGCAGCAAACATGGCCGTTCTGACGCGTAGTGCAACGATTTAGTAAGGCGGAATTTACCACCCGCTAACCGAAACACCGCCCACTCCAACTCACAATTTCCCCGAGGAGTGCGTCTGATGTCGGTCTGCTACCGGCTCGTCCTGGATTCAGTCTGCCGCAGCAATCACCATCGGCTTGCGATCCTTGCGCTGCAGCACCTGCAGGGCGAGGGGGCAGAGGATTGGCGCAACCTTTTCCTCAAGCACCGTGACGAATACCTCGAAGGCGCCAAGGCGCCTGACGCCGTGTTCAAGGATTTCAAGAATCACGTCCTGCATGTGCGCGACAACAACTGGGGCGGCGCGCGCGAAGCTGCCCGCGAATGGTATCGCCGCACCGTGCGCGCAATGAAGGAACAGGACTGGGCCCACGCCGCCTACTGCGCCGGCGTCATGAGCCATTATGTCGTCGACCCGCTCCAGCCCTTCCACACCGGCCAGACCGAGGAAGAGGGCGTCATCCACCGCGCGGTGGAGTGGAGCTTCTACAAGGCCTTCCCGGAACTGCTCTCCATCATCGAGAACGACCTCGGCTGGCCCGATGTGCCGGTGCAGTCGGGCGATGACTGGCTCGAAAAGATGATCCGCGCCGGCGCGCTCATCGCCAACACGCACTACGAGACCGTGATCGACCACTATAATTTCGAAGTCGGCCGCTCGCGCCCTGCCGAGGGCCTCGACCAGGAACTGAAGGATATCATCGCCGCCCTCATCGCCTACGCCTCGGTGATGCTCTCGCGCGTGCTCGATAAAGCGATCGAGGAAGCCAAGGCCGAAGCCCCGCAGGTCAACCTGATCATGGATACGGTCGGCGTGTTCGCCACCGTCCCGACCCGCGCCATCGCCAAGCGCGCCGCCGATGTCGAGGAACGCGGCCTGGTCGAAGCGCAATACACCGAATACCGCCGCACCGGCAAAGTGCGCGAGACACTGTCTGAAGACGACCGCATCGTCCGCCGCCTCCACGCCGAGGAAGTCCTGAAGGTCTCCATGGCCACGCTCGATTGCGCGTGGCCCCGCGAGTCCGGCACGAAGACAGGCGAGGGCGCCGAGCCCCGCGTCCAGGGCAAGATCAAGGCGCCCAAGCCGCAAAAGGTCATCGCCGCGCCGGTCGAGGCAGCGCTGCCCGCGCCCAAGCCGGAGAAGGTCCGCAAGCAGAAGCCCGAAAAGATCAAGGCCGAGAAGATCGAAGCTGCGCCCGCCGCCGCCGAAGACATCCAGCCCGCCGCCGCGCTCGAATCTGCCGAAGCCTCCCGCATCCGCCTCACCCGCGAGGCCTCTGTCGTCGACGCCCCCTCCATCGGCCCCAAGACCGCCGGCCGCCTCAACGTCATCGGCGTCAAGACCGTGGGCGATCTCCTTGCGCTCTCGGCCGACGAAGCCGCCGCCCAGATCAAGCAGAGCCACATCAACGCCCAGGTCATCAAGGACTGGCAGGCGCAGGCGGCCCTTGCCTGCACCATCCCCGATCTCAACGGCACGTCGGCCCAGCTCATCGTCGGCGCCGGCGTCATGAGCGTGGAAGACCTCGCCACCTCCGATCTCGACACGCTGGTCGGCGCTATCGAGATGTTCGCCTCCTCCAACGAAGGCGAACGCGCCCTGCGCAACCAGTCCGCGCCAGACCGTCAGCGCATCAAATCGTGGATCGAAGCCGCGCTCGACATCTGCGAAAAGCGCACCGCCGCCTGAGCCGCGCTCCGCGCGTTACTCGTTTCTGGCTGACGCGCAGTAAGCCTCGAAGCCATCTCAGGACACCCCGGGTTCCACCCGAGGGTCCTCTCTGAACAGGCGTTCACGCCACGCTGTTCATGTTGAGAAAAGCTCACCCGCGTAAGCCTCTGAATCACGGCGTAAAACAAGAAAAATCAGCGCTATGCGGATATGAACGACGAGTTCGGCGCCTGTTCAGGCGTCAAGCGTTCTTATGAGGTCACAGAGACACACGAAAAGGAGTGACCTCATGCGTCTCATTGCTTCGACACTTCTGGCAGGCGCCATCGCTTTTGGTTCGGTTGCCCCTGCCGCCTTCGCTGAACCGCAACGCCGCGGAAACGACCGCGAGTGGAACGACCGCGGCAACGACCGTCACGACAACCGCCGGGATGATCGCCGCGACAACCGCAACGACCGCAACGACCACCGCCGTGACAACTGGAACGGCCGCGGCTGGTGGGATGCGCGCGACAACCACCACAGCTGGAACCGTGGCGACCGCTTCGACCGCCGCGTCTACACCCGCTACGCCACGGTGAACAACTATCGCGGCTACAACCTGCGCGCTCCGCGCCGCGGCGAATACTATGTCCGCAACAACGACACCGGCGAGATCCTGCTGATCGCTGCGGCGACCGGTCTGGTTCTCTGGGCGCTCACCAACTAGCGCCTAGCCCGTCCCCGAGGATGAGCGCTGATCTCTCTCGCGTTCATCACATTGCGGCCGCTCTCCTCCCCGGGAGCGGCCGCAGCTTTATGCGGCGGCCCTCAATCCGCTGACGCCAGGATCTCGCTCCGCAGCCACTTGATCGCCGGCTCCTCTGCACTGTCCCTGCGCCAGAACAGCAGCAGGTCCAGCCCCGGCGTATCGAAGGGCAGGTCGCGCACCGCCACGTCATACCGCTTCGCCAGCGACAGCGGCGCCACCAGCGCCAGGTCGCTCGACATCACCGCATGGAATGCCGGTTGGTAGAGCGGCGTGCGGATCGTGGCGCGTATCTTCTCCCCAACGCGGGACAGCGCCTCATCCACCACCGTGCGTCCCTGCCGCCGGCTCGAGGCCACGATGTGGCGCAGCGCCAGGAACGTCTCGAGCGACAGCTTCCGCTTTGCCTTGGGATGATCCTTGCGCAGGACGCACACCCAGCGATCCGAAAACAGCGGCGCCGACTCCAGCTCCGGCCGGGCCAGCACGGCAAGGTCGAAGGCAAAGTCCAGCCGCCCCGAGGCCAGCTCCATCGGAATGTCATGCCGCTCCACGACATGGAAATGCAGCCTCACGCCGGGCGCAATCCTCTCCAGCCGTCCCACCAGCCGCGGAATGACGGCCGAGGAGGATGTGTCGCGGCTCGCAATATTGAACGCCCGCTCGGATGTTCCCGGATCGAAGGCCGACGCCGGATCAAGGCCCGATCTCAATCTAGTCAACGCCTCGCGCACCGGCCCGATGAGCGCCAGCGCCTTGGGCGTCGGCGCCACCCCGCGCCCTGAGCGCACGAACAGCGGATCGCCGAACACGTCCCTCAGGCGCGCCAGCGCATTGCTTACCGCCGGCTGCGTCACGTTTAGGATTTCCCCCGCACGCGTCAGGCTGCGCTCGACATAGACCGCCTCGAACACCGGCAGCAGGTTGAGGTCGATGGCGCGCAGGTTCATATCATCACCAATGCTGATGAATGACATTCATACAATAAAGTAGCCGAATGGCGAATCCGGGCCCAGACAAACCCCATGTCGCGATAGCCTCTCGACATGCATTTCCTCCCCGGTCCTGCATCTCTCGCTTCAGGATCCCAAGGCCAACGCCGTCGAGGCCATTTCTCGGGGCGCGTTCAGCGGTGCGGCGCAAAGCATGTCAGCTGCCCACCCGCCACACCGCTGACGCGTACTGCCGTCCTCACCAAGTCATTCTCGGCCTTGAGCCGAGAATCTCTGGGCCTCGTGCACCGGCGTTGCGCTAACGCCACATCAGGCAAGGCCAACGACCCCCCACCTGTCCTCCCCCCTTCGGGCGGGAGGGACCGCGTGGTGGAAATTGGACGTTGAACTTCGATCGCCGATGCAGCGACTGATGCTGGCTGTTGGGTAAGCTCCCGCACCAAGGTCCCGCCCGCCCGAAGGGGGGCGGACAGGTGGGGGGTGGTTGGCCTTGCCGTGTCGCCAGCGAGACGCACCGGCCCATACTGGTGGTGACTTTCCGAAAACCCACCACCGTTATGGCGAGTCCGCCCCGTCGTTTGCCGAGCATTTTTCACAAAATGAAGAATCTTCGCGTTCTCAAACTGTAGGTCGCCAAACCCATGAGATACTCAGCCCATGAGCTTGATGGCGATCATCCTCTGGGCCCTGCATGCGCTGTCTCCGATGAGACGGCTGCAGGAGAGCGCGCGCCATCTCCTCACAACGCTGCTGCACCATCTCTCCGATCCGAGATGGCCGGCCTGGCTCGAGGCCAACCCCGATGATCCATCCGGCTTCCCAACCTTCGAGCGCATGCTGGACGATCTCGACACAGCCATCGACATCCTCATCTACCAGAAGGCGCGGGCCCTCCTCGGCCTGCCGCAGGCCAGCTGGAAGCGTCCGCGCAAGCTCCCGCTGCAGCCCCGCCGCTCGCGCTCCTTCAACGAGTTCTTCGCCCGGCTCGAAGCCTGCGCGCTCCGGTTCG
>DASYKO010000345.1:0-4150 GCA_035995285.1 Hyphomonadaceae bacterium
CCGTGGGTACGGCCCTCTAAGGCGTGACTCTTTCCGCGTCCCACAAGGACCGGCCCGCGGCCCTTCACCCCAAGCGTGAAGGACAGAGACCATGAGCGGAGGAAAGGCGGCGACCGTCAGAGCGGTCGCCTTGAGCGGACCTTGCGGGGCCGGGAAAACCAGCCTGCTTGAAGCGATGCTGCACGCGTCGGAAACGATAGTCAGGAAGGGCTCAGTGTCGGCGGGTACGTCTGTCGGCGACGCCAGCGAGGAGGCCAGGGCGCGAGGCCTCTCCACCGAACTCAACGTTGCAGGCTTCAGCTATCTCGGCGACCGCTATGTCGTCATCGACTGTCCCGGCTCCGTCGACTTCGCGAGTGAAGCGGACCACATCCTTCCCGCGGTCGACCTCACCATCATCGTCGCAGATCCTGATCCGGATCGCGCCGCCCTGATCCAGCCGCTCTTGCGCCGCCTCGACGAACTCCAGGCGCCGCACTGCATCTTCATCAACAAGATCGACAAGGCTCGCGGCCGCGTGCGCGACATGGTCGCCGCGCTGCAACCCTACAGCCTCGAACCGCTGGTCGCCCGCCAGATCCCGATCTGGAACGGCTCGGGCGCCCTCGGCTACATCGATCTCGCCCTCGAGCGCGCTTACGAATACGAGCCCGGCAAGCCCTCGAAGATCGTTCAGATCCCCGAGGCAGAACGCGCCCGCGAAATCGAGATGCGCTACAAGATGCTCGAACAGATGGCCGACTTCGACGACAAGCTGATGGAAGACTTGGTCAACGAGCACGAGCCTGACCGCGATCTCATCATGTCGGACCTCGCCGACGAAATGGCCCGCGTGCAGATCGTGCCGGTCTTCCTCGGCTCCGCCGACAACGGCTCCGGCGTGCGTCGCCTGATGAAGGCGCTGCGGCACGAAATGCCCGGCCTCAAGACAGCAGCGAACGCCGTCGGCGCCGAGGGCCGCTCCGCCATCGTGCTCAAGACACGCCATGCCGGCCAGGCAGGACGGCAGACGCTGGTACGCGTCATGTCCGGCGAGATCAGCGACGGCGATCAGGTCACACTGCCCGATGGCACGACCGAACGCATCGCCGGCATCTTCTCGATGCAGGGCGAGGCGCAGACCAAGCTAGACAAGGCCGTCGCCGGCGACATCGTCTGCCTCGGCCGCCTGGACAAGGCGAAGCGCGGCGACATCATCAGCGCGGATGGCGTCGCCCGAGCGAACACAGCGACTCCTGTTTCGCGCCCCTCCGTTTACTCCCTCGCCATCGAGACCCAGAACCGGCAGGACGACGTGAAACTCGTCTCCGCCATGGCCAAGCTGGTGGACGAAGACAGCGCACTGAAATTCGGCCCCGATCCGGTCACGCGCGAATTCCGTCTTTCCGGCCACGGCGAGATGCACCTGCGCACCTCGATCGACCGCCTGAAGCGCAAGTTCGGCGTCAGCGTCATCTCGCGCCGCCCCGAAACCGCTTACCGCGAATCCATCCGCGGCTCCTCCACCCAGCGCGGCAAGCACAAGAAACAATCCGGCGGCCACGGCCAGTTCGGCGACGTGCTGATTGAGGTCCGGCCCGCCCCGCGCGGCGCCGGCATCGTGTTCGACCAGAAGATCCACGGCGGCGTCGTGCCGAAGCAGTATTTCGGCGCGGTCGAGGAGGGCGTGAACGACGCCTGCCAAAAGGGCCCGCTCGGCTTCCCCGTCGTGGACATCGAAGCGACCTTACTGGATGGCTCCTACCACGCCGTGGATTCGTCCGAGATCGCCTTCCGCACGGCAGGCCGCATGGCCGTGAGCCAGGCGCTGCCGAAATGCGGCTCCGTCCTGCTCGAACCGGTCCACCTCGTCACGGTCCACACTCCGACGGATCAGATGGCGCGCATCACGGCTCTCCTGCCGATGCGCCGCGGCCAGATCCTCGGCTTCGATCCACGCGAAGGCTGGCTCGGCTGGGATTCCATCCGCGCCTATGTGCCGGAGGATGAGCTGCACGATCTCATCATCGAGATCAGGTCCGCCACCCAGGGACTAGGCGAACTCGAATTCGCCTTCGATCACATGGCCGAAGTCACCGGAAAGGCTGCCTCAAAGGCGGTTGAAACCCGCCAGACCATGTCTGCCAAATAGGCTTGCCCCGAAGTAAGGCGATGTTGCTTGCCTTGCGCCCCGCGCTCCATTGAATAGGAGTGCGGGGCCGCACGGAGACGACCATGAACAGACGCGAGCTTCTCGTAACCGCCGGCGCGCTGGCCGCAACCGCATGCAGCCCGCAACAGACTGCGGGCCCCGGTGCCTCCTCTCAGGCCGTCTCCGTCCCCACCGGCGATCCCTTCACCGGCGACAAGCTGATGGCCGACGTCGAGAAATACGTCAGCTTCGGCACGCACCGCACCGGCAGCCCGGGCGATATCTCCACCTCCGAATGGTTCGCCGCCCGCTGGAAGTCGCTTGGCTACACCGTCGAGCAGACCGAATTCCCCACGCCCAACGCCGACACCCGCGTCGCCAAGCTGCGCTTCGGCACGGAAGCGATCGACGGCTTTGCCCAGCCGCCGCTCTCCTTCACGCCGGAAGGCGGCCTCAACTCGCCGATGGTCTACTACAATCCCAAGACGGCGAAGGATGTCGCCAACCGCATCGCCATCGTCCACATCCCGCGCGCCCCCGGCGCCCCGAACCAGCCCGACCTGCGCCCGATGATCGAACGGGCAGGGCTCGCTGGCGCAATCGGCATCATCGCGATCTCGGATTCCCCCTCGGGCGAACCCGTCGCGATCAACACGCCCGCCGAACTCGAATTCCCCACGCCTGTGCTGATCGTGGCTGCGAAGCACAAGGCAGCGATCGACGCTGCCGTAGCCGCCGGCACGCCTGCCAAACTGATCATCGAAGGCCCCGGCGGATTCCGGAACGGCAAGAACACCGTCGCCAAGCTTGGGCAAGCCGGCCCGTGGGTCATCATCTCCACGCCGCAAAGCGGCTGGTTCACCTGCGGCGCCGAACGCGGTCCCGGCGTCGCCATGTCGCTGGCCCTCTCACAGTGGGCGGCGCAGAAGAAGCTCCCCGTCCGCTTCCTCTTCATCGCCACCTCCGGCCATGAATGGACCGACGCCGGCGCCCACGTCTTCCACCAGATGCAGGCGCCCAAGCCGGTGGAGACGATGCTCTGGTTCCACCTCGGCGCCAGCTTCGGCGGCCGCGCCTTCGAAGAGGGCACACCGAAGCCCCTCGACACGCCCAACCTCGCCCGCACCCTGATGCTGACACCCGACCTGATGGACAGCGCCAAAGCCGCCTTCGCCGGCCAACCCGTCATCAGCGAGCCCGCGCTCGCCGACGCCGCAAAGGCGCTCGGCGAATACAAACTCGTCGTCCAGGAAGGCTACCCCTCAAGCACCGGCTTCTGGGGCGCCAACACCTTCTTCCACACCCCCATCGACGGCGCCGACGGAACCACCGGCGCGATCATGGAGCCGATCGTGCGCGCCGTCGCCAAGGTGATCGAAGACCGGATTGCGCGGGGATAAGTTGGAGCGCCGGGCCCCGCCCGGCACACGCCGCGCAAGCGGCGTATCTCGCAACTCCACGCTGACGCGTGGACTGCCGGGCGGGGGCCCAGCGCTCCAATTACTCCGCCGCCTTCAGCGTCGGCGCTTCCGGCGTCCACTTCAGCCGCGGAGACCTTGCCGCGCGCGTCTCATCGAGACGCTTCACCGGCGCCAGATGCGGCGCGCCCTTCAGCGACGGATCCTTCTGCACCGCCCGCCGCGCAATGCTCGCCAGCGCATCGCAGAACCGGTCCAGCTCCGCCTTCGACTCCGTCTCCGTCGGCTCGATCAGCATCGCGCCGTGGACGACCAGCGGGAAATACATCGTCATCGGGTGATAGCCCTCGTCGATGAGGCCCTTGGCGATGTCGATGGTCTCAACGCCCGTGTCCTTCAGGAACCCGTCCGAGAACAGCGCCTCGTGCATGCAGTATCCCTCGAACGCCGGAGACATCACGCCCTTCAGTCGCGCGAGAATGTAGTTGGCGTTCAACACCGCATCCTCCGCCACCTGCCGCAGGCCATCGGCGCCATGGCTGAGAATGTAGGTCAGCGCCCGCGTGAACATGCCCATCTGGCCGTGGAAGGCGCACATGCG
>DASYKO010000346.1:0-11144 GCA_035995285.1 Hyphomonadaceae bacterium
AGTTCTTGTTGTTGAGGCCCTGGAACTGGATGGTGAAGTAGGTCATCCCGCAATTGTCGGTGGCGTAGAAGCCGAAAGGCTTGCCGCAGGTCTTCGAGCCGATCAGCACGACATCGACATCGGCGCCGCGCAGGCCGTTGACGACGGATTCGCTGGCGCTGCAGGTCGAGGCGGTAGAGAGCACGTAGACGCGCGGCAGGTCGAGCGTCGGCAGCGGCGTGTTTTGCACAACGGAGAAGCCAAGACCGGTCGATTCGAACCGGGTCGGCGTGTTGGCCCCGCCGAGAACAGGGTCGTTTGTGCCAGCGGCGGCGTTGAACTGCAGCCGCTCGAATGTCTTGCCAGCGGTGCGCGTGGGGCCGGCGACCATGTAGGAGAGCTGCGAGGCGATGGCGAGGTAGCCGCCGCCATTGTAGCGCAGGTCGAGCACGACATCGTTGACGCCCTGCGCCTTGAGCGCGGTGATGGCGTCCATCGCGGCTTTCTCTGTCGAGTCCGTGCCGAATGTGTTGAGCAGGATATAGCCGACCTTGCCGCTGGCGCCGGTGTCGATCGTGGCAATGCGGTTGACGGGCGGCTCGACGAGATTGGCGGACGTCATGGAGAAGGACCGCGTCGTGCCGTTGGTGTACTGCACGGTGAAGGCGTGCGTCTCGCCCGCCGTGCGCGGGAAGGTGCCGTTGTTGAGGGTGTCGACCTGGGCCTGCGTCGTGCCGCCGTTGACGACATCAATGCCATCGACGGTCAGGATCTTGGCGCCGCGGGCGAGCTTGGGCGTGCCGGCAAGGAGTTCGGAAGCAGGCGTGCTGGGATCGGTGTAGACCACGCGCACGTCGCGCGGCGGCGTGCCGGCGAAGACGCGGATCTCGGCGCCGTAGCTGGCCGTGGGCGCGGAGGTGACCTGCGCAAGATAGTCAGACGTGACGATGTTGAAGTGGAAGCGGTCCTTGGGCTGTGCGTTGGGCGTCGTCAGGTTGGTCTTGAGGACGTTGAAATAGCCGACCCGGTCGCTGAAGTTGTTCGGGTTCTGGTCGACGACTTCGGTGTTCCAGAGATAGGTCTCGTTCGTCCACGAGCGGAGCCAGAAGAGTTCCTGCGCCAGCGTGCCTGCCCTGTCCGGGAAGGCCCGGCCCAGGGCGTCGACGCCCGAGCGCGGCGTGGCGCAGCGGTCCTCGAACGTGCTGGAACTGGCGAACGAGCCCTGTGTCCAGGTGATGCCGGTGGGCGGAGGCGTTACGACCCCGCCACCACCGCCTCCCCCGCCACCACCGCCGCCGCATCCGGCGAGAGCTGCCATGGCGATCGCGCCGAAGAATGCACGCACGGAAGACGCCGGCATCGTTTGTACTCCCTACTCAATCGGGATCAGAGCATCGCAACAGCTGCAAGTCAGCGGATAGCACTTAGGTGAATCTGCAACCTGCCCGACCGCGTTGCTGTGTGATCCTTTCCCCCCAATTTTGCCAGTTATCTTAGCAGCGGACCCGGGCGGGTAAATCCCTGCTCGCGCCGAGTGCAGGCTGGTACTGCGCAGTCGCGCCTTGTTGCGCGAGTTTACACGGATCAACTGGAGGTGATCGGAACCTGCAGATACCTAGAACCTGCCAGATAGCTAGAACCTGAACGCCAGGCTGAGTTCCGAGAAGCGCTCGGCATCGAGTTGCTGATCATATGTTGCCGAGGCGTCGGTGACGGCGAGCGTGGCGCGGATACGGCCATAGGCGCCGACAATGCCGAACGAGTTCTGCGAGCGGAAGAAATCCCGCGTGATCGCCTGGCCTGCGCGTATGGGATCGCCTGCCCGGCCGCCCTGTTCATCGAGGAAGACATCGTAGGGAACATAGGCGCCGTTGGCGGTGGCGAAGATGTAGATGCTGGTGGCGTCGCTTCTGCTGGAAGATGCGCCCGAGAAGACGCCGAGACGGGGCGGGCCGAAATCAGTGTCGAGGCCGAGCCCGAGGCGGAGCATCAGGCCGGCGTTCGCTGCGGTGGCGACACTGCCGAGTTCGAAGCCGATCGCGGGAGAGATGTCGGCGGTGACGCCGTCGGCCAGCGGGATGAGGTTGCGCCAGCGCCGCTCCAGCGAGACGTTGGCGGCGAAGCGGTTGGTGATCTGGTTGTTCCAGCCATTCTGGGGCAGGCCGTTGAAGGCGTCGTGGAACAGCTGCGTGGTCTCTTCGCCCTGCGCCGCCGGGCCGACGACGCCCATGTCGAACCGCCATGTGGTGAGGTGGTCCTCGGCCTCGGCGTTGACGAGCGCCGAGCCGTAGAGATAGCCGGCATAGGGGCGCTGGTTCGCGATCGGCGTGGTGACGGAAAGCGAGCGCGGTTCGTAATAGGCCGAGCCGCCGCCCAGGCCCGCCGCCAGCGTCGCGTCGAAATCGAGGCCGGGCAGCATGAGGGAGATGGCCTGGGCGAGGCTGGTCTCGGCCAACTTCGGCGAAAGCCAGGTGACGCGCGTGCCCTGCGAGTATTCCCAGTCGGTTTCCTTGCCGCCCCACTCGTCATTGTCGTGCTGGATGATGAGCGTCTGCGCGGCGGCTGGCATGGCAAGCGCGAGCGAAAAGCCCGCGCAGATGAGAATGTGTGTGGTTGCCCTGCCCCTTCGCACAGCTGCCGCCTCGCGCTAGTATAGACTCATGGCCGAAACGCTTACCGTCGAGATCGATCCGAGAACAGCGGCGCAATTGCGGCAGAGAGCGGCCGAGGCCGGTCTAACGCTCGAAGAATACGCCCAGCAGCGGCTCAAGCAGGTAGTTGCTTATGTCGCCGGCCTTACTCCCGAAGAGCGTGAGGCTTATTTCTCGCTAATTCAGGACCGATGACCACCCCTCCCTCCGAACACCATTTCCAGACCAGCCAGCCGCGGGAGTTGCTGGCGTGTGTGGAGTTTGCGGCGGAGCAGGCGGAGAAGGCCGGCGAGGACCACGGAGCGTGGCGGTGGCTGGTTATCTCGGCGGCGCTGGCGGTTCAGAATGCGTGCCTGTGCGCGCTGGATGCGGATGACGAGACCGGCTCCAAGGGCATGACGCGGCTGGATGCGAAGATCGTGCGGCGCTGGATCAGCAATGGGCGGCGCGGGCCGGAGCCTCAGGCCTTGCGCCACCCGCGGATCGTCTCGCCGCTGGAGCTGTTGCAGCGCGTGGGCGATTCCTTCTTCCTGCGCCCGCCTTACCAGTTGCCGCTCAACCATGAGATCACCGAGGCGTTCGATGATCTGATCGACTTGCGCAACACCTTCCTGCATTTCAGCGAGGATGGATGGAGCGTGGACCTGCGGGAGATTCCGCCGCTGATCCTGGTCGCCTGCCGGATCGTGCGGCACCTGGCCGTGACCCAGCCGGCCTATCTGCGCCAAGCCGAGCCGCGGCATCGCGAGCGCGTGGCGGCGGGGCTCGACCGCATCGAGGCGGCGATGGAGCATTATCCGGGGATGGGCGAGGCATCAGCCTGAGGGCCCTGCGCACGGGCAGTTGATCGGATCACCCGGGAAGTCCCGGATGATAGGGAAACAAACCGGCTGGTTTTGGGCCCCTGTCGTTGATAACCTCGCGGAAAAGCCGATAGGCGCTAGGCAATACGCACTCTGGGAGGAGAGCCTTTGAAACATTCGATGAAACTGCGCGTGCTGGCCGTGAGCCTGGCGGCGCTGGGCGTGGGGATCGCTCCGGCCATGGCGCAGAGGCCGCAGACCGCCCCGCAGGCGGCGGCAGCGCCGATCGATCCGGCGGCGAATGCTGCGGCGAGGCTGGCGACGATGAAGCCGGTGGTGCAGCCGGGCTATGTCGTGCCGCGGCTGAAGGATGGGCATCCGGATCTCACCGGCGTGTGGACCAACGCAACCGTCACCAAGATGGAGCGGTCGGCCAAGTACGGCGCGCAGCTGATCATGGCGGACGAGGAGATGACCGCGCTCGAGAAAGACACCCAGGCGCGCAACGCACGCCAGAACGCTCAGACGCCGCAGTCGGTGCGGGACAACTGGACCAAGACCGGAACGCAGCCGGACACCTCCGACGAATGCCGCTCGGGATCGCGCGGCGCTGCGTGCGGCTATAACGCCGGATGGACCGATCCGGGCGACTGGGTGATGCGCGTGGCCGGCAAGGGGCGCACATCGTTCATCACCTATCCGGTGAACGGACGCATGCCGGCGCGCAAGCCGGGGGCTGCCTCCACCCGTTCCCTGCGGGTTGAGACGAGCGAGGAAAGCGGCGGCGGGCGCGGCCAGGCGGACAATCCGGAAGATCGTTCGCTCGGCGAGCGCTGCATCATGAGCTTCGGAATGTCGTCGGGCCCGGTGATGTCGGGGCAGCTCTACAACAACACCTACCAGTTCGTGCAGACCAAGGACAATTTCGTCATGTGGGTCGAGATGGTCCACGACGCGCGCATCGTGAAGCTGAACGCCAAGCACCGCACCGACGGCGTGAAGCCGTGGATGGGCGACCAGGTCGGCTGGTGGGATGGCGATACGCTGGTGGTCGAGACCGTCGGCTACAATCCCAAGCAGGGCAACAACCTGCGCGGCGGCGGGCCGAACATGAAGGTCACCGAACGCTTCACCCGCGTGGCGCCCGACCGCGTGCACTATGCTTTCGACGTGGCTGACCCCGATACATGGGCCGAGCCGTGGGGCGGGGAGTACGAGTTCGCGGCGGTGAAGGGCAATGTCTACGAATACGCCTGCCACGAGGGGAACTATGGCCTCCACGGCATCCTCGCCGGCGCGCGCGCCGATGACGCGAAGGAAGAAGCGGCCAAGGCGAAGGCCAAGCCGGTGAAGGCTGCGGCGAAGAAGAACTGATCTTCCGGCGGTGAGCACGGCCTCGTGGTTAGACGGGCGGCCGCTTGCGCGGCCTGCTCACCATGAGGCCTCTCGCCACATCTGCGAATACCCGAAAGCCCTCATGGTGAGCAGCACGCGAAGCGTGCGTCCGTCGAACCACGAGGGCGGGCCCCGAGGGGATCCTACTTCGCCGCGACCGCTGCCTCGCCTGCGCGGTTTGAGCTGACGCGCCAGATGGCGTTGCCGACATCGTCCGCCACCAGGAGCGATCCATCGCCGGCGATGGCGACGCCGACGGGGCGGCCGCGGGCGATGTCCTTGCCGTTGTCGGTTGCGACGAAGCCGGTGAGGACGTCGACGGCGTCGCCCGAGGGCATGCCGTTGGCGAACGGTACGAAGATCACCTTGTAGCCGCTGAACGGATTTCGGTTCCACGAGCCGTGCTGGCCGACAAAGGCGCCTTCGCGGAACTGGTCACCCAGATGCGCGCCGGTGGCGAAGGTGAAGCCGAGGGAGGCGGTGTGGGCGCCAACGGCGTAGTCGGGCTTGATGGCTTTGGCGACCATGTCGGGGCGCGGCGGCTTCACGCGGGTGTCGACGGTCTGGCCGTAATAGCTCCACGGCCAGCCATAGAAGGCGCCGTCCTTCACCGAGGTGATATAGTCGGGCACGAGGTTGTGGCCGAGTTCGTCGCGTTCGTTGACCGCGACCCACAGCGCGCCGGTCTTTGGCTCCCAGCCCATGCCGTTGCCGTTGCGGATGCCGGTGGCGAAAATGCGCTTGGCGCCGGTCTTGGTGTCGATTTCCCAGATCGCGGCACGGCCCTCTTCCACGGCAAGCCCGTTCTCGCCGGCATTCGAATTCGAGCCGACGGTGGCGTAGAGCTTGGAGCCGTCCTTCGAGGCGATGAGGGATTTGGTCCAGTGATGGTTGCGCGTGCCTGCCGGCAGGTCGGTGAGCTTCACCCGCGAGGCGGTGATCTTCGTGTCGCGGACACTGTAGGGCACGCTGACGACGCCATCCGTGTTGGCGATGTAGAGGCGGCCATTGGCCAGCGCCATGCCGAAGGGCGAATTGAGGCCGGTCATGAATTCGGAACTGGTCTCGGCGACGCCGTCGCCGTCTGCGTCGCGCAGCAGCATGATGCGATTGGGCGTGGGCGCTGCGGCGCCGGCCTTCTTCATCGCCTGGCCCATGAAATAGCCACGTATCCCCTTGCCCTCGTCGGGCCGCTCAGGCGCGTTGGTTTCGGCGACCAGCACGTCTCCGTTGGGCAGGACGTGCAGCCAGCGTGGGTGGTCGAGGCCCGTGGCGAAGGCTTTCACGGTGAGGCCAGCCGCGGCGGTGGGCGCGGCGCCCGCGGGCCAGCCGGTGGCTTCGGCGACTTTCAGTGTCGGGATGAGAGAGCTTTCGGGCTTCTCGAGCGTGGGGCTTGGGCCCATGGCGATGCCGACGGGGGCGTCGGCCTTGTCGCCCGCACAGGCTACGAGAGCGAGCGATGCGGCGGCTGACATGAGACAGGTCTTGAACGGCAGGTTGAAGGACATGCGATTTCCTAACGCGCGATGCATCCTCCCTAGGGGCCCTCCGTCAGGGCGGAATGGCTGGGCGCGCGAGGCGTTCCCGCGCCGGATGATTTTCGAAGTAAAGCCGGATTGGCGTCGGCTAACGCTCTTTGCCGAGCGCGGCGAGAACCGCGTCGGGGTCGTGGCCGAGGGAGCGGATCTTCTGCTCCCAGCGGGAGAGCGCGTCCCAGTAATAGTCGAAAATGCAGGGGCTGCAGCCGCGCTGGCAGCAGGAATAATCCTCCGGCTTGTTGGGAGGCTGTGGGAGGGGGGCGGCGTCCATGGGCGGGATGGTTAGTGCAAGACCATGGCCAAAGGCCAGAGGCACGTCGGAACGGGACAAGGCCGGCGCCTGATCAGGCCTGGCGCGCCCTTCAGTGGGCCCAGCCTCCTGCCATCATGCTCGCCAGGGCGGCGGCAAGCGTGAGCAGTGCGAAGCCGGAGAAGAGGACGATGATCCGATGCGTCTTCGTCATTTCCGGCCTCATTCTGTTTTCGCCCGGCGCTGCAGGGTCTCGGCCTGCTGCATGATGTTTTCGAACGCCTGCCCCGCAGAGACGTCGCTTCTTGTGCGCCTGCGGGTTTCCAGCTGGATGAGGATCCCTTCGAGCGCCGCACGGGCGCGGCTGACGCGGCTCTTGATCGTGCCGATGGCGCAGCCGCAGATGTGGGCGGCTTCGTCGTAGGAGAGGCTTGCTGCGCCGCAGAGGATCAGGGCTTCGCGCTGATCATCCGGCAGGAGCTGCATGGCGTTCCGGACATCGACGAGTTCTTCGCGCGCCGACGGATCATCGTTTGCGACGAGAAGGTTTTCGGCAACACCCTGCTCCAGCGGCTGGGTGCGCCACGAGCGGCGTTTGCCGGAGTAGAAGTGGTTGCGCAGGATGGTGAAGCACCACGCCTTCAGGCTGGTGCCCGGCTGGAAGTGGGCGCGGCTCTGCCAGGCCTTCGCAACGGTTTCCTGTGCGAGGTCTTCACCGTCGACGCGTCCGGCAAGGGTGATGCCGAAGGCGCGCATGTTCGGGATCAGCGCGATCAGGTCTGTCTTGAATTTCTGGTCGGCGGCGCCGGGTCCGGCTGGGCCGGGTTTGGCGGGGTGCGCTTCCGGTCCGCTGCTGCGAGCAGCAGGAGCAGGTCTTCCGGAGGCGGCTCGAGCGTTGCGTCTGACAGGTGACGCGACAGTCCGTGCCCGAGCGCCCTCATGAGACGGCGATCGGAGCGCTGCCGTGACGTCGGGTGTGTGTCGATGTTCATGCAATGGACTGCCTCGCACGCGGCCACATAAGAGGCCACGAAGTGACTGAATGAATTCGGGTTGGGACGCGGCTGGCGCACGGGGCGGCCAACCCCCTATTACGGCTGGCAGGGGCAAAGGTTCCATCGCGCTGCAAACTGTGTTGCAGAGCTCAGGCGAGGTTCCTTTTGCGGGCTTTCCTTGCCGGCGCCTTCTTTACCGGTGGAATGGGTCTTTCGTCTCGGTAGACGAAGCGCACCAGATAGATGCGGTCGCCATGGCCGTGGCGGGCGATCTTCATGAGATCATCGGCGTTCTTGAACCCCGTGCGCCGGGCGAGCGCATCGGTGATGCGTTCAGGAGCGACCTCGGTGACGGAGGTGACTTCGATGCAGCCGGGGCCAAGGGCGTAGCAGCCGCCGACCTTGGCGCGAGGGCGGAGCCAGACGCGCACGGTCTCGGTGATCTCGCCTCGGGCGATGCGTTCGCGAATTGCGGGATCGCCGAAGTGCATGGGGCAGCCTCCGCTAGCGATACTTCGAGCGGTTCTTCAATATGAACATGTTGTAGATCGCGGCGTAGTCAGTGGCATTTGATATCAAGGCCACGTGGTCATCGCCGTACATCATGTCGCTCGTCCCTTCGATGCCGCGATAGGCTTCGTGAAACGTCTCCCAGTCTTTGGGCGAAGTTCCGGGGAACGTCACGCTGTATCCATAGACGCCAAGCACGCGCGTATCACCTGCCTTCAGCGCACGCTCTGCATCGGCCTCTGCCTTCTCGAGCCGGATCGAGCAGAGTTCTCCCATCTTGTCGCGCATCCGGCACTGGCGTTGAAGCTTCGCGATCTCGGGCGGTGTTTCCCTTCGAGGGTGCGTGTTGCGGTATTCCCACTCCTTGTTTTCAGCTTCCATTCGTTCTCGATTTTCAGCTGCGCGCTTTTCCCGGAGAACGCGGTCAACCTCAGCCTGAGATGTCGGCTGGGGAGACGCTGTTTCGGAGGCCGGCGCAGGTGCGCGCTCGCAGGCAGATGCGAGCGCGGCCAGCCAGACCGCGATGACAAGCGAAGCGGTTGGCCGGCTGCTCACGGTCGTCCTACTTGCACTCGAACTGGTCTGGCGATTTGCCGTCGCCGGTTCCTTTGTAGACGGCTTTCTTCGGGTAGGCGCAGACCTTCCTGGAACCTCCGGCAGCGAAGCTGGCGGTGAGTTCTTCGGGGGCGGGACCGCCGGTGGCCCATTTGTCGAGGGCGTCGAGATAGTCGATGCGGTCCGGCCCCGGGCCGCCGCCGCAATGGAGCACGCCGGGGAGCATGAAGAGGCGCACGTCGTTCTTGGCGGTCGCATCCTTGGCCATGACCTGATCGTAGTAGCGGATGCTCATCAGCGGCGAGAGCGCCGAGTCCGACCAGCCATGATACCACAGCAGCTTGCCGCCCCTGGCGCGGAAGGCGGAGAGATCGGGATCGCTGGGCGAGATCGTCGCCTGCATCACGGCTGCTTCCTTGTCATACTGCGCAACGTTGAAATCCTTGTAGCTCCAGTTCGGATCGTTCTTCACGAAGTACCGGATGAAGTCGTAAGCGAAGCCGTAGGCGAGCGAGGGACGGCCCGGGCCGCCCATGTTCGGCAGGCCGCCGAGCCATGAGCCCCAGCCGGCGGGGTTGCCTTCGCCACCCCACGCGAAGCCCACATGATACGGTTTGCCGTTGATCATCGGGCCTTTGACGATCGAGTCCACGACCGCGAGTTCTTCCTTGGAGAGGCAGCCATCCTGGTTGCCGGACTTGCATGCGATCGTCTTGGGATCGAAGGAACAGGTGGTGGGATCGGTCATGATGCCGTCCGTCAGCCCATCGGCGGCGTCGCACTTGGCGAGCACGGCTTTCTGCAGCGCCAGCTGGTCGATCGGTGTGAGCACGGCTTTGTCGACCTTCGCCGGGTCGGGATACATCAGCTTCGTCGTGTTCATGAACGTGCCGATGATGCCGCGGATGTCCTGGGCGGGCGCGCCGGCGATGATCGCGTTGAAATCGTCCGGATAACGCTGCGCCGAGATCAGCGCCTCGCGTCCTCCGTTCGAGCAGCCGGCGAAGTAGGATTTTTCCGGCATGCGACCATAGCGGGCGCGGGTGACGGCTTTCGATGTCTCGGTAACGCGGTGGATGCCGGCGTGGGCGTAGTTGACAATGCGCTCGAGATTGTTGAGCGCCCAGGCGCCGTCTGTTGCTCCCCCCGGTCCTGAGTGGCCGGTGTCGGTGCCGGCGATGGCGTAGCCCTTCTGCAGGGCCTGCATGTTCATCGCCTGGCTTTCGACGCGGCCGGCGTATCCGCCTTGCCCGCCCATCACGAACTTGCCGTTCCAGGCTTCAGGCAGCCAGACGGAGAAGTTGAGCTCCTTGCCGATGACGCCATCGACCTTGCACAGCGGCACCGGCGTAGTGGCCGCGGCGGCGGCGGTGATCTTCACGTCGGGCGCGATGAAGCCTTTCATCGACTCGCAGGCGACCTGTGCGCTTGCGGCGCCGGTTCCGGCAGCCATCAACGCGATGGTGCATAAGGTTGTTCTGAGCATTTCGACCCTCCCGCAGATTCTGCGGGAGGAGCCTGCCACGCGGTTGCGGCTGCTTCAATCGCGGCAGAGATGACGCCGCGTTATGCTCTACTTCAGCGCATCCAGGAGGTTCATCGTGCGCAGGACGTTGAAGACGCCCGCGGAGGCCTGGTAAGCGAACTGCGCCTGATTGAGGCGAACGGCGACTTCGGCGAGGTCGACATTGACGATGCCGCCGATGGCGCCGTCGAGGGCTTCCATCTGCGAGGTCTGGCGCGTCGAAGCGCTGTCGACTTCCTTGAGCAGGCGGCCGTTCTCGGCCTGGGAACCGAGAATGCTGTCGAAGGCGTCGCCAAGATTGCCGAGCTCATCCTGGATCGCCTGTTTCTGAGCCGGCGTCAGCGGGCCCGAGAAGGGCGTGGCTTCATCCATCTCGGCAAGGCGCTTGATCGAGGCGAGCGCGGAGCCGATCACGTCCTCAGCGTTGAGGCCGGCGGAGACGGTGCGGCCTTCTTCCACGCGCATCACCTGCGGGTCCGAGCCAGGCGGCAGCGAGGTGGCGAGCGGGTTGGCGGCGAGATCGGAGAGGCTGGCGACCGGAACGGGCGCGGTGTCGTTGGCGACGCCGCCGAACAGATAGCGGCCGCCGAGATTGGTGTTCATCGTGTCCTTGAGGACGGCGAAGGCTTCTTCCAGCGAAGAGCGAACGCCCTCGCCGCTTTCGAGGCCAACATTCTGGAACAGGTCTTCCTTCAGCTTGCCGACGATTTCCCCTGCACGGCCAAGGGCGACGTCCTGGATCTGCATGCGCGTCTGAAGTTCGCGGCTGGTGACGAGGAAACCTTGCGTGCGCGCGACAAGACGCTGGGCGGAGACGAGCGTCTGCGCCTCGCGGCCATAGCCCTTGAGGTCGTTGGCCTTGGTCTGGGCCGAGGACTGGCGCGCAGCCTCGACGACTTCCTGCTGGGCCTTGGACAGGTGGGCCAGCGAGGCCATCGGGATC
>DASYKO010000347.1:0-6260 GCA_035995285.1 Hyphomonadaceae bacterium
GTGATCGAGATGGACTGCAACCTCGATTACACCTTCCCGAGATACAACCCGAACCCGGAAGACCACGAAATGCTGGTCTCAATGTCCAAGGCCGTGAAGGAACATGGCGCGGACCTCTGCGTCGGCTTCGACGGCGACGGCGACCGCTGCGGCGTCGTTGACGACACGGGCACGGAAATTTTCGCCGACAAGATCGGCCTCCTGCTCGCGCGCGATCTCTCCAAGACGCACAAGGGCGCAACCTTCGTGGTCGACGTGAAATCCACCGGCCTCTACAAGACCGACCCGGTGCTCAAGGAAAACGGCGTCACCGTCGACTACTACAAGACCGGCCACTCCTACATCAAACGCCGCACCACTGAACTCAACGCCCTCGCCGGCTTCGAGAAATCCGGCCACCTCTTCTTCCGCGCACCCTACGGCTATGGCTATGATGACGGCCTCGTCGCCGCCGCCGCCGTGCTCATGATGCTCGACCGCAACCCCGGCCAGAAGCTCTCCGACCTCAAGGCGGAACTGGGCGATGCCTGGACCTCGCTCACCATGAGCCCGCACTGCGATGACGAGACCAAGTACGGCATCGTCGACCGCGTCGTCGCCGACTACCAGGCGCTCGGCAAGGCGGGCGGAGAAATCCTCGGCCGCAAAGTCGTCGACGTGAACACCGTCAACGGCGCCCGCGTCACGCTGGAAGACGGCTCCTGGGTCCTCGTCCGCGCCTCATCGAACAAGCCGGAACTGGTCGTCGTCGTCGAGTCCATGCAAGGCGAAGACGACATGCGCGCCCTCTTCCGCAACGAAGTGAAACCGCGCCTCGCCAAATTCTCGGAAGTCGGCGCGTACAACCAGGAAATCTGAGACAGGTTCGAAAGGGCAACGGGGGGACGCCTTGCCGATCTACGACAAGCCAACGCGAGTGCTAATGCATGAGTTCGCCAAGACCGAACTCAAGCCAGGGCAGGTGTTCGACAAAGACCTGGCGGTCCGCTGGTTCAAGGCGAATTTCCCGAAGATCAAGTCGAACACCGTGCAGATGCACGTCGACGGAATGGCCGCGAACTCGCGCTCGCGCATTCACCACGTCAGCATCCGGCCCGGCTCTGGCCATGACCTCTTCTACAAGGTCGGCCGAAGCCAGTACCGTCTGTGGGATCCCGCACATGACGGCGCGCCAATCTATCATGGCGACAAGGCGAGCCAACTCCGGCCCGCGGCGTCCGGTGAAGATGCGGATGAAGAACGCGAAGAGGCATTGGCCGATACGGCCGGCGTCGAAAGCCCATCCCGCGAATTCGGCGCCGAAGCGGACCTTCGCAATTATCTGGAGAAGAACATCTCCGCCCTCGAGCCCGGCCTCACCCTGCACGAGGAAGAAGGCCTGCGCGCGATCGAATATCCAGCGGGAAATGGCCGCCGCATCGATATTCTCGCACGCGGCGCGGATGGCGCGTTCGTGGTCGTCGAGCTCAAGGTGTCGCGCGGCTATGACCGCGTGATCGGCCAGATCATGCGCTACATGGCCTGGGTGAAGGCCAACCTGGCCGAAGACAAGCCCGTGCGCGGCATCATCGTCGCCAACAACATTTCCGAGGACCTCAAGCTCGCAACCTCACTCATCTCCGGCGTGCGTCTCGTAGAGTACGAGCTACACTTCCGATTGAAGCCGATCGGCTGAGTGCGTCGCGAAGCGCGACAGGCATTCATCGCACCTTCTCGACAGCTTTCAGGCGCTACGTCGGCCAATCGCCGAGCCGTTTTGCGCGGGCGCAAGGCGTAGCCGGATGCTCCGCCTGAGCCCGGTCACACTGAAGGAACCAGCCACCACGGATGTGGCCCCTTGAATCCCGTGACCCCCGCGCCTTTCTAGTGTGAGCTAGATCACCCCACAGAGATTCCCCCGATGGCCAGACCACAGATCCGGCGCCTCCCACGGCGCCAAGCATGACCGACGCCCTCGACAAACGCCCGGGCCTGCCGGCCGAGTTCCGCTATCTCGAGCCGACGTGCCCGCGCGCCCAGTGGCCGACGCTCGACCTGCATCCCACGGCCCAACACTGGCTCGAAGTCCACGGCTGGTTCCGCGGCCAGATGAAAGACCTCGTCGACCTCGGAGGCCTCTGGCGGGAGGAGACGCTCAGCGCCAGCGACTATAGACTCGCGGCTACCCCTCGCGTGCGCCACCTGCTCAACAATCTTCACCATCACCACACCATCGAAAGCAGCCACGCCTTTCCGCTCCTGAGCGCAGCCGAGCCCCTTATGGCCAAGGGCTTCGCCCTGCTCGACCGCGACCACGAAGCTATCGAACACCTTCTATCATCCATGGCCGACGCCGCAAACGCACTGATCCTGGCCGGTCGCGAACCCGGCGCCGACCTCACGCCCATGGCGGCAGCCCTGACCGAGCAAATCGATCACACCACCGCGCTGATCGGCCGCCACCTGTGGGATGAAGAAGAAATCGTCGTCCCCGTCCTCACCGCCAGAGGCGACACGCTGGCAATCTAGCCGGCCGACGATCGCCCTACCGTGACGGTTTGCGCCGGTGCAGGCGCAAGACGGCTGCGCTGAAACGCCGTAGCCCCGCGCACCGGGCAAGGGCGTAACCTCGTCTCATTGGCATCGACGTCCATGGGGAGGACTGCTTGATGAAGCGCGCCGTCCTGGCTCTGTCCGTCCTGCTGGCAAGCGCCTGTTCGCCAGGTCAAGACCGCTACGAGGTCGACGGCCTGATGCTGCAGAAACAGGTCATCCAGCTAACGCAGCGATATGAGATCTGCACGATCAAACGGGGAAAGCTGAGCTGCTCCCATGTGGCCCCGTCCATCTTCAACTCCACGATAATCGACCACGCACCGGAGGTTGCCGATGACCTTCTCAAGCTCCGCGAGTGCAGCATCCTCCTGAACGAACGCACGAGCATCATCTGTACGGGCGGCGACTGGAACCTGGCGATGTTTGCCCAATTCATAAATCGCGACGGATCGGGCAACCGTGTCATCAGCATTGAAGGACACGTTCCCTGGCAGGAGGTGAAGCTCATCTCACCGATACCCATCCGCCTCTGCGACGACCTGCATGCGCATCTGTCCTACCTCGCGCAATTGCCGCCCTACGCAGATTTCCAACGCCGTGCCAAAGCCTTCACGGTGAGATTCTGCCCCGAGAACTGGAGGGACTACCTGCCGGTGACATCAGGATGACGTAGGACCTGAGCTGACAGCGCGGCCTTGCTACGCTCGGGCGCGCGGCTATGGGCTATCACAGTCGCCCGCCATGTCGGCCAGCCACCGGGAAGGTTCGCGAGGGCGCAGGCGTGAAGCAGAATGGCCCTGACGGATGCGAGACAATTCGACCGGAGTGGAATCCGGAAGATGACACCCCCCTTCAGTCTGACTTGCCGGCGACTCGGGACGCGCTGGCCAATGGATTGGGGAATGGGAGGTTCTTGGAAAATCCGGGACACCCGGATAGCGGTCGCTCTTCCTGTGCTGTATTTTCGTCCATGGAAATTGGGGGGAACCATGCCGCAGGATCGAGCAGAATCTACCAAAGAAGACGCGGACAAGAGCGCCGGGTTGTGGGGCAAATTCGATGCGTTCATCGAAAAGGCCGCGCGCACCAACAGGTGGGTGCGAATTGCGGGGCTGACTGTTGGCGGCCTTGGACTCGCCGTAGTCGGCGGCGGCTGGTTGTTGCCCGCCCTTGGAATCAATGTCTTCGAAAATGCGCTGCATGGCATTCTTCCGCATGCAGCGAACATGATCGGCGCCGGCCTCACAGCCGGCGCTGCTGCTGAGATAGCTCAGCCGAAAGCAACGGAATCCAGCCTTCCCCAGGCATTGAAAGCGGCAGAGGAACTGGGGAAGCAAAGCAATGAGCAGGCGCGACTGAGGGCGGCCGCAGCGATCGAAGTTGCGGACATTCACGCGAGGTCGACGGTCGCCATAGCGCAGATCGATGCATCCGTGAAACTGGCTCTCGCAAGATCAGAAATGATCGAGCGCGAGTTGGACAGGGCGGCGCTCGTCGAGCATCGGCGTGAGGTTCTGGCGCTGGCGACCTATGTCTGCGGCACAGTTGTCACGATGATGCTGGCCGCGGCAATTGTCTGGCGGCAGCCGGAGTATGCGCCAATCGGGTTCGCTCTGGCCGGAGCTGCATGCTACATTGGGTTCATGAGATTTGTGCGCATCGCGCCTTCGCCACCCGAACGTGTCGAGCCTGCGCCAACCTCCGAACCAGCGAGATCCATCAGCTCCGGCGCCGGCGCCGACCAACTTGATGGAACTATCAGTCCCATGACAGGCTCCCCTCAACAGGCTGGTCTGGCCTGACGGTTTCTTGGGGGCGCAATGTCCGGTCTTTTCCTGACCCCTGCTCTTCTGGCGCCTGCCCTCCTGAGTCCAGCAATGGCCGGGCTGGTGGCGCATGCGCCGGCGAGCGAGTGGCGGTTCCATGCCGATGGCGTCCTCGGCACCCGGCTGGACGTGTTCGTCTCCTGTGCGTCGGCCCTGTCGGCGCGCTGCGCGGCGGATGCGGCGATGGCGGAGATTACCCGGCTGCAACGTCTCCTGTCGCGGCACGACCCGGAGAGCGAGCTGTCCCGCCTGAACGCCTCGGAGCAGATGAACGTCTCTCCGGAGCTGTTCGAGGTCCTCACCCGGGCGGCCTACTGGCGGGAGGTCTCGGGCGGCGCCTTTGACGAAAGGCTGGGCCTCGCCTCCCAGCTGGCGCGGACGGGGGATGCGGCGGGGGCGCAGCGCGCGGCGCGGCATGCGGTGGGTGCGCAGGTGCGACTGGTGGTGCGACACGTGGCGGGGGGCGTGGTGCGACATGTGGCGATGCGCGGGGCGGGCGCGGTGGTGGACCTGGATGCGATCGCGAAGGGCTATGTGATCGACCGTGCGATGGCTGCTGCGCGGGCGGCGGCGCGAGATGCGGTTGCAGTGATGGTCGCGATCGGCGGCGACATGGCGGCCTGGCGTGCGGATGCGGGCGCGTGGCGCATCGGTCTGCCGGAGGCGGGTGCGGCGGTGGACAATGCGCCGCTGGCCGCAGTGGTGGATCTGGCGCACGGCGCGATGGCGACAAGCGGGCGCGGCCCACGCGATGTGGTGGTGGACGGGCGGCGCATCGGCCCAGCGCTGGCGGATGGCGCGGCGGTGAACGAGCGGCTGTGTGCGACAGCGCGCGCAGCGTGCGCGATGGATGCAGACGCGCTGGCGACGATCGCGCTGGTGCTGCCGCCGGCTCAGTCGCTGGCGATTGCCGAGGCGAACGGGTCTGCGCTGCGTATCGTGGATGCCGATGGCAAGGTGCACGTGTCGCCGGGCTGGACGGAGCGTCCGGCGCAGATCGAGCCTGCAGAGATTGGGAATGAGCGCGGCGAGCTGGTAAAGGTGCGCCAGACATCGCCGGCTGCGCCCATGCCGGCGGCGGAGAAGTGGCCGGCGGATTGGCGGCTGGCGATCTGGTACCGGCTGCCGGAGCGGCGCAAGCGCGACGGCGATTTCCGCGAGCCCTATATGGCGATCTGGATCACGGACAGCACAGGCAAGGCCGTGCGCACGCTGTTCATGGTGGGCCAGAATCCGAAATGGCAGAAGGACAACTTCATCTGGTGGGGGGCCTATCGCGCCAAGGCCGAGACGGTCATTGATGCGCGCTCGGAAGCAACGGCGCCGACGGGACGCTATGCCTTCATGTGGGATGGATACGACGACGCCGAGAAGAAGGTGGCGGCGGGAACCTACACCATCCACATCGAGACCAGCCGCGAGCGCGGGCGCCACACGCACCGCGCGATGGAATTCGTGATCTCCAAGGAGAAGTTCCAGAAGGAGATGCCGGCCGATGTCGACGAGGGCGGCTTCACCGCCGTGTTCGGGCACTACAACGACCTTCTGGATTTCGTGCCGTAGGCAGCGCTTCCATTTCAAACATCACAGGCGTCGTAGGGTGCATTAGGGCGAAGGCCGGAAGGCGCCATCGCGCCACGATCACCGGAAGTGCGTAGGAAGCCGTCATCGCGCCACGCCGACGAAGATGGTGCATTACTGCCTTCGGCCTAATGCACCCTACGGGTATGTGCTCGCATTCGGACCGCTTGCTGCGTCCGGGATGCTGCAGTCTTCCCCCTCATCAAACGAGGGAGCGGGGCGCGTGATTGGCGCCGTGGGTAGTCCTGTGCTGGCTATGGTGGGCCAGCGATGCGCGTCTTCACGCGCCCCGATTGGTCGTTCTTTCCCGGCCGTGGG
>DASYKO010000348.1:0-2771 GCA_035995285.1 Hyphomonadaceae bacterium
ACATGCCGCTCGAGGTCGGCTGGCGTGAGGAGCTTGAGGTCGGTTTTGCGTGGCAATGGGCGTCGTAAGCGCCCGATGGAGTTTTCCACGCCGCCTTTTTGCCAGGGACTATGGGGATCGCAGAAGAAGGTTTGGACGCCAAGGATTTTGTGAAGCCTGTGATGCTCGGCGAACTCGGTTCCGTTGTCGAAGCTGATGGTTTTGCGCATCGCCTGTGGGAGTTTGCCGAGTTCACGGGCGATGGTCCGAGCGGTGAGGACAGCTTTTCGATCGACCGGCTGCTGAACGATGCTGAAGCGGGTTTGTCGTTCGTGGAGGACAAGCAATCCTTGGCCATATCGGGCGAACAGCATGAAGTCGGCTTCCCAATGACCCGGCGTCTTGCGCTCCTCGACCTCAGCGGGTCGTTCGGTGATCGAGCGCCGTTGTTTGATGAAGCTGGCAGGGCTGCCGCCCGGGCGTCCGCGCCGCCCTCGTCTGAGTTTGTGGCGCGGCAACAGGCGATGCCAGTAATCCTTCTGGGCCGTGCGATGATAGATGAAACGATAGATTGACTCATGGCTGATGATGACGCGACCATGTTCCAGCGCCAGTCGGCCAGCGATCTGCTCTGGGGAATGTCCCATCGCAAGGCCTTTGCCCACGCAGTTCCGCAGGTCCGTCTGGCGCGCCAGCTTGAAGCGGCCATCCCATCGCCGTCGGCGCTCGGCCAATTGATGAGCCCGGACAGGCTCGTAGCCACCCGCCCAGGCCGTGGAAGGCCGGGAGTTGCGCCGCAGTTCCCGACTGATTGTCGATACGTGCCGTTCAAGGGTGCACGCAATCGCTTGCATGGATTCACCGGCCACACGCAGTCGATAAATCTCAATCCGCTCATCGAGGCTGAGCTGGCCATAACATTGTCCCATCGCCACAACACCCTAGCAGGTGTTGCACTTGTGTCGTGAACCCAAGGCATCCAGGGCCAAAGAACTGGACCCCCGCGTTCGCGGGGGTGAGCGGAGTGGATGGAGGGAGTATTCATGAGCCACGATCATTCCCACGGCGACCACGAGCATCACGACTGGAAGCACGACGGCGTGCGCGTGATTCCAGGCAATTCGCTCGACTCCAACACCGCGCAGACGCCCGGCATGGACCGCAAGGCGGCGATCAATTTCGCCCGCGTCGGCGCGCAGAAGATCTGGGCCGGCACGGTCTCGATCCACGCCAACGCCAAGACGGGCGCGCATCATCACGGGCCGCTCGAAAGCGTCATCTATGTGCTGCGCGGCAAGGCGCGTATGCGCTGGGGCGAACATCTGGAATATGTTGCCGAGGCCGGCCCCGGCGATTTCATCTACGTGCCGCCTTACGTGCCGCATCAGGAGATCAACGCCTCCACCGACGAGACGCTCGAATGCGTGCTGGTGCGCTCCGACAACGAGGCGGTGGTGGTCAACCTCGACATCGAGCCGGTCGAGAAGCCGGAGAACGTGCCCTGGATCGATCCGATCCATAAGGGCTGAGGCTGGCGCACGGTCGCCTGAGATTACTCCGCTCTCCCCGCGAAAGCGGGGACCCAGTTCTTTTGCTTTGGATGCCCGCTTGCGCGGGCATGAGCGGAGAGTGCTTCAACGCCGGTGGATCACGCGCTGGACAGCGCCCGGCCGCTGGCGGATCATCGCCGCAGGGGAACGGCCGGGCTTTCTCAAATGACGCGCCTGATCGGCAGGCTTGATCGCCTTGTCGCCGGGATTTTGTCCGGCGGCCGCTGGCTGCTGCTGCCGGTCGTCGCATTGCTGTTCCTGCAATGGCCGCTGCGCGATCTCTTCCGCAACTATTCGCGCGAGGCGAATGATCTCGGCCAGTGGATCTTCGCGCTCTATGTGGCGATGGCCCTCACGGCGGCGACGCGCGCCCACACGCATCTTGCCGCCGACACGGTCGCGCGGATGTATTCGGAGCGCACCCGTGCGCGGCTCACGCGGGCCGGCGCGTTGCTCGGCCTGGTGCCCTGGGCGCTGTTCGTGATCTTCGGCGGCGCCAGTCTCGTCTTCTCGTCGCTGCAAGTCTTTGAGAAATTCGCCGACACCAGCAATCCGGGCTACTTCCTCATCAAGTTCGCAGTCTGGGTGCTGGCCGGACTGATCCTCGCGCAAGCGATTATCGACATCGCGCGTCCGCGCGGGAGCGCCTGATGCCGCACCTGATGCCGCACCTGGGCCTGGTGCTGCTGTTGCTGGTCGGTCTCGGCATCGTCCTCACCGGCCTGCCCGCCGCCATCGTTCTGATCGGCGTTGCAAGCGCCGGCGCGGCGTTCGCCGTCCTCACCAACACCATCCCGCTGGCGCTGCTCTCCGCCTTGCCCGGCCGGCTGGTCAATCTGTTCGAGAACGATCTGCTGCAGGCACTGCCGCTCTACGTGCTGATGGGCCTGCTGCTCGATCGCCTGCCGGTCGCCGAGGCGCTGTATCGCTCCAGTGTCACGATGCTGCCGCGTGGACCGGCCGCACAGCTGACCTCGGCGATGGGGCTCGGTGCGCTGCTCGGGCCGATGAACGGCTCGGTCGGCGCGAGCGTGCTTGGTCTCTCCCGCGTGGTCGCGCCACGCCTCGAAGCGCAGGGCATTGCCGAACCGACACGCGCCGCGCTGGTCTCGGTCGCTTCGACGCTCGGCGTCGTGATCCCGCCGTCGCTGGTGCTGATCCTGCTTGGCGACGCGATGCTCTCGGCCCACACCATCGCGGTCACCACAGCGGCACGCACCGACCGCGTCATCAACACCCAGG
>DASYKO010000349.1:0-4986 GCA_035995285.1 Hyphomonadaceae bacterium
GGACAGCGGGCGAGGCGGAGGGACACTTTACGTCTTTCGGCTTCCGGCCAGCTAAACCTACTGTTTCGCCAACAACTATGCCTGACAGCGCCATAGTACTTATACCGCGCAGTCACTGCGCGGTCATGGACGGTGCTGTCAAGTTAGCCAAGTAGAGCAAGCTTTCGAGCGCGCGCCGCGTGCTGGATGGGCCGAAAATTCGACGGAAAATCAATCTAGGCTTCGACCGTGCAAAATCCGCTTGGCGAGTATTCGCGCTTAACTCGACACAGCTCCGTTTGCTGTCTCGGCCGCCAATGTTCGGACATTGGACGGTTAGTTTTCTGAGGCTGCTACCCTGTCCGTTGCCCTTCGCGGATCAGCCAGGCGAGAGGCCTTCGATGTCGGAGGACCTACGCCCAGCGGAAACCGTATGGTGACAGTCGTGCCGGAAACTGCAGGCTCGGGCGCCACGATGATCCCGCCAAGTTGCCGGACAAAGATCGCCACATAATCGCCGCCGCGTTTTTCAGGCGCCTTCACCGCGTCGGTTTTCTGCATGCCGATGCCATCGTCGGCAACCGACAGCTCAATCTGGTCGTCTACCTGCCTCGCACTCAGGACGACGCGTCCCGTCCTGTCCGGAAAGGCGTGCTTGATGGCGTTGGTCGCAAGGTCATTGACAAGCAGGCCGAACGGCAGCGCGCTCCGGGTCGATCTCCAGTGCTTCGGCCGTCACATCGATCCGGATCTTCGCGTTCCCCAACAGGCTCGCCGACACCGACTTGGCGATCTCCTTGAGATAGCCGTCCAAGGCCACCGTTCCGCCGCGGCTGGAGTGCGAGATCAGGTCGTAGAGCTGCGCGATGGCGCCGATGCGCGTCTGCATGGACTGATAGCCCTGCACGCAGGCCTCGGGCGTTGAGCGGACCTCGTAGGAGATCAGGCCGACAATGATCTGCAGGTTGTTCTTGATCCTGTGCGAGATCTCGTTGGTGAGCGTTAGAGCATCGCGCTCACGCTGCTTGCGGTCGGTGATCGTCCACCACTCCTGCGAATTAGTGGAGTTGGAGCGCAGGCGAGGCGAAGGCTTAGGCGCCGCACGTTCAACCGCCTCGGGACCTCACGATTTTGTAACTGCCCAACGGCCCGCCGGTTCATTGCATCGCATTTCCGGCCCAGTAAAAATCGGCCGCCTTCTTAAGCCATATGGTGGGCCAGGCGGAGAAGATCAGAACAGTTTCGCTCTGGGTGGGCGTAGCTTTTGCGGTTGCCTGCCTCGCGGCAGTTTCGCTCTGGCCGTTGGCGAACTAGGTGCCCTTCGCCTCCGGCCGGGTTGAGGCGACCCGCTTCGTCTAGCATTTGTGACCTAAAGGACCCCTTCCGAGATGTACCGGACTGCACCCGGCCGGCAGCTCTGAGATCACAACAAAGGTGAACTGCGCGGAACCTCGCTAAGAAGACACACGTTTCGCGGTCTCTAGGAGGAAAATCGCATGCCTACCGAACCACGTCGTGTCCCCGAAGCTCGCTCGCGCAACAATATGTGGCTGTGGGCCGCGGGGGCTGTGTTGCTCGCAGTACTCGCCTTCGCATTCTGGCCGCATGACCAGACATCAGGCCGCATCGCGCAGAATGACAGCGCGCTCGATGGATCGCGTACCGATCTAACAGATCCTGCTACCCCGCGCGCGCCGAGCGGAAAAGTAACGCCGGCTCTACCCTCCAGCCCGACGTATTAGGAGCTTTTCGACTGTGGTGATGTTGCCGCCCCGGTACTTGGGCGGCAACTCACTTGCCTTCTTCAAGATCGCCATAACGCTTTATCCCAGAGAAGTTCGTCGTCATCCTTCATTCGCGCTACGGACGATTTGACAGTCTGCTCGCCCCTCCTAGGGGGGCTGTGATTTTGCGCCAAGCCGAAGCTGGACTCCGGCGCTTTCAGGAGGGGAGTTCTTTTGGCAGACGAAGGTACCAACCGCCGCGGAACCAAGCGGATCTAGGTGGTCGTAAGTGACCGGGCCGGCCGAGAGCCTTTCGACAGCTTTGCGCGGCAACTTTTTCGGGCATTCTATCTAATGTTCAGCAACCAGGATCTGGGATCCACGTTTGCTACAGGTCCCACGGCTCTCCTGTCCCCCAGTCCCGGAGCCGAAGGACGCACACAGCACCGGTGCCCGCGTTGAACAGCGCCGTAATCGCGCGGGCACCACCTCTACCTGCCAAGAGCGAATCCAGAACTGCGCCGCGACGTTTGCAATCCGGTACTTCATTGCAACCGCTCTCGTAGGCGGGGTTGTTGCATTACAGCGCGAGCACCTTCTCCTCCCCCGCTTCCAATGCCCGCCGCATCTCCGGCAAAGGTTTAGCGCTCATTACCGGCAGGAACTCAGCCGACGCAGCCGGATCATCAGTGGACAGCCGCTCCCGGCTGTGCGGATGCAGGACTACTCGGCAACTCCGCGCAAATGGCGGGCCTACGACCAAGCTGCAGCGAGCGTGCTCGACGAAGCCGAGCGGCTGGCGGCGTTCAAGGCGAATGATGCGAACAACGACGGCGAGCTCGACAAGGCCGAATACCGCAACGTGCTGCAGGCGCGCGATTATGCCGAGCAACTGGACAACCTGCTCCAGCAGCGCGACACCAACCGCGACGGCTTGGTCTCGGCGGGGGAGTATCGCGCGCCGATTCAGTAGAGGCCCTCTGTCAACTTGGCTGCTAACGGCGACTTCCGGCCCCTGCCTGTCTGCACGTGAGTGACCGCAATGAGTTTCTGTTCAGCCGGCAGCCGTGCATGGCGCTCCCGAATACGGTGCTTTCCGAGAGGGTGGGGCGCCATGTGGCGGCGGTTCTCGAAAACGTTGGAGTTCTGAGAGGTAGTTTCGAGACTCGCGAAACGGGGTGTGTGGCGCTCGAGTTTTGAGCGACAGGAGTGGGGACAAAGTCGGACGCTCGAAGTCAATCAGCGGTTGACGACGAACCAATCCGGAGAATTGGGGGCCGCCCTGCTTCGCCTTATTTCCGTGCTAGAGAAAACGATGACTCAGAAAGATCGCGGCGACTTTGACGCCGTTATCTTGTCGATTAACGCGAGACTGAGCGGGATCGACTTGTCGCCACCAATTCAGGAATGGATCGCAAAGCGCCTCTGCGATGGGGCCGTTGAAGCGTCCATCCGGGTTGCATCGCAAATCAAAAAGGCGGGCCAATCTTAGGCCGCCGCCTGATGCCCGAAACTGAATCCAGATGTGCCAACGCCACGTCCTTAAGAGCTAGATTTCCATTGGCCGCCAGCAGCATGTCTTGGCCCAGTTGAAATCCGCCAATCTGCCAACGAAAGCAGCAGAGGCGCAGCTGGACTTGTTTCCTGAGATACAGGAAATGCGCATCCGGCATCTGGAGAGGCTTAGGGCGTCGACGAAGGACCGCTAGCGTTTGTCGTCCGCGCCCATCAGGCCGCCCGCATCGACTTAGGTTATTGCAGCTAGCTCCCGTCGATGGGCTTCAAGCGAAGCTTGGAGGATGGTGAGGGTTGCGGCCTCTTCCCGTGCACTCCTACGCTCACGAATTGCTTTGTCCACGACAGCGCGTTGCGCCGTGACCTGCGCCTCTACTTCGCGGACTCGCGCCTGAGCTGTTTCGAGGGTCAAAGGTTCGTTCATTTCCTATCAAATAGGCGGCGGCGTGAACCGCCCCGGTAACCCCGGAGGCTATTTGGTTTGAGTCAGGCTGCGACGGCTTGGTTCTCCATCATAGCATAGTAGGCGGCTTCGGCCTCGGCGGGCGGGATGTTGCCGATCGGCTCGAGCAGGCGGCGATTGTTGTACCAGTCGACCCATTCGAGCGTGGCGTACTCGACGGCGTCCAGCGATCTCCACGGACCTTTGCGCCAGATCACCTCTGCTTTGTAGAGGCCGTTGATCGTTTCTGCGAGCGCGTTGTCATAGGAGTCGCCGACGCTGCCGACGGAGGGTTCCAGGCCGGCTTCGGCGAGGCGCTCGGTGTACTTGATAGATACGTATTGCGAGCCGCGGTCCGAGTGACAGACGAGTCCGCCGCCGGAGGCGGGCCTGCGATCGTGCAGCGCCTGTTCGAGTGCATCGAGAACGAAGCCGGCGTGAGCCGAGCGACTGACGCGCCAACCGACGATCTTCCTGGCGTAAACGTCGATGACGAAGGCGACGTAGACGAAGCCGGACCAGGTGGCGACATAGGTAAAGTCGCTGACCCAGAGCACATTCGGCGCCGGCGCCTTGAAGTTGCGGTTCACTCGATCGAGCGGGCAAGGCGCCGACTTGTCGCTGAACGTTGTCCGATGCGGCTTGCCGCGAACGACGCCCTTGAGCCCCATGGCCTTCATCAGCCTTGAGACGGTGCAACGGGCGACCTCGAAGCCTTCACGCAGCAGTTGCCGCCAGACCTTGCGGACGCCGTAGACCTGGAAGTTCTCGCTGAACACCCGAAGGATGTGGGGCTTCAGCGCCTCATCGCGTTGGATCCGCGGCGGCGCCTTGTCAGGGCGCCGCCGCCGCGCATCGTGTGCATGGAAGGTAGATGGGGCAATCTCCAGAACCCTGCAGATCGGCTCGACCCCGTAATCACCCCGATGACCGTCAATGAAGCCGATCATGGCTTGAACCGGCGGTCGAGCTCCGCCTGGGCAAAATACGCGCTGGCCTTCCTGAGGATCTCGTTGGCCTGGCGTAGCTCGCGGTTCTCGCGCTCCAGCGCCTTGATCCGTTCGCGCTCCTCGCTTGAGGGACCTGCGCGACGACCCTGATCCCGTTCGGCCTGCGCGACCCAGTTATGCAGCGTCTGCGGCGTGCACCCTATCTTGGCTGCGATCGACACGATCGCCGCCCACTGCGAGGCGTGCTCAGCCCCGTGCTCCATCACCATCCGGACCGCTCGATCGCGGACCTCTGGGGCATACTTCGGTACGTGCTTCTTGCTCATGGACCCAGTCTCTCAAAGAGTTGGGCCTCCGACAAACCCGGGGCGGTTCA
>DASYKO010000350.1:0-3744 GCA_035995285.1 Hyphomonadaceae bacterium
TCGCCTCCGCGCCGTTGAACATCGCGACTGCCCTCCATGCGGAGGCGACAGGTGCATTATCGCTCAGGTTCAGGAGGGGGTGGAGAAAGATTCTTTGTGATCGGACGCTGGCTTTGATTTCACTTGGAATTGTCACGTGAGCCCGCGCCATACTAGTGGGAAGTTTTGGCGATTGTTACAAACGGCCGGGCCTATCGAACGCCAGCTCTCCACGAGTCATCCTCGGGTAAGCGAAGCGCCACTGCCGTGGCCTTCTCCGCTCGATTTGGTCCCCCGGACCAAATCGTCCCTGCGGGCCGCTTCGAAGCCCGAGGATCTCGGTTCGACAGGCGTGGGAACTCGCGGGCATTCCCGCCGGAGATGCAACCGGGATCCTCGGGACAAGCCCGAGGATGACTCGTGGAGAGAGTTGTAGGTTTCGCGTGTACGCGCGTGGGCGGGGACGGACAAGTTTTCAACACGAAGACACGAAGGAGGCACGAAGACACTAAGGTCCCCTCATTCGTGATGATTGAGGCTTGCGCCGGACTTGCGGAAGCGGAGCGCCGGCGGCGCTTCGATCGCTTAGCAGAGCGGGGGAGGGACACGTAATCCGATCGTGCAGCGCATGCGGTCTTGCTGGCGGACAGTCGGTGCGGCTGACCACTGCGGCTGACCACTGCGGCTGAACGGGAGGGCGGTCCCCCACCTGAGCTGTGTGTGTCTCGCAACGGTGAGCGCTGCGCCTCCCCCGCTTGGGGAAGGGCCGTTGGTGTTTTTTTGGAAACCTAGAACCGCTCGAGCAGCCGGCTGAGGTAGTCGAGTTCTTCCTGGCTGAGGGCGCGGTTGCCGCGGCGGCGGTAGATCTCGTCGAGGATGTCTTTCGCCTTCTGGCGTTCCATCTCGTCGGGGATCTTCACGTCCTCGCCCCAGCCGCTTTCGCCACTGTTGAGACGGCCGAGGATGTCGCGGTCGTCTTTCTGGTCCTTGGCGTTGGGATCGTTCTCGTCGTTGATCTTGGCAAGCTCAGAGGACCGGTCCTGCAGCGAGGCCATCGCCTGGCGCTGGGCGTCGCGCGCAGCCGCAAAGTCGCCGCGGCGGAGGGCTTCCTCGGCGCGCTTCTGCATCTCGATGGCGTTGCCGAGCAGCTGGCGCGAGCGGCCGTTTTCCGTGCCGTAGCGGCCATCGGCGTCGACGCCCGGCTGGCCCGGAGAGCCGCCATTGCCGCCGCGCTGGGCGTTCTGGCCCTGGCCCTGCTGGCCTTGTCCCTGTCCCTGACCCGGACGCTGGCCCGGCTGGTTGCCTTGACCCTGGCCTTGGCCCTGCTGCTGACCCTGGCCCTGACCTTGTTGGCCCTGGCCCGGTTGTTGTCCCTGACCCTGGCCTTGCTGTCCGCCCTGGCCCTGTTGCTGGCCCTGGCCCTGCTGGCCGCCTTGGCCCTGTTGTCCTTGCTGGCCCTGACCCTGCTGCTGGCCTTGCTGGCCGCCGCCCGGCTGGTTCTGTTGCGGCTGGCCGCCGCCGGAGCGCTGCTGCTGTTCGAGGCGCTCGCGCAAGGCGCGCTGCTGGTCGGCGAGCTCTTGGCCACGCTGTGGGCCCGAGCCGTCGCGCTGGGCCTGCTCGGTCTGGTCGTTGAGATCGCGCTGGTCGTTGAGGGCGCGGTTGGTTTCCTGCAGCGCGCGGTTGAGGGCGCGGCTCATCGGGCCCTGCTGCTGCTGTCCACCGCCGCCGCCCTGGCTGCGCTGGATCGTCATGTCCTTCATCTTGTCGAGCATCTTCTGCATGTCGTTCAGAAGTTGCCGGGCCTGGTCGCGTGCTCCCGTTTCGGAGAGGTCGCGCAGGGCCTGGAGCATGCGGGTGAGTTCGTCGTCTCCCAGCTGCGGGCCGCCGCCGCCTTGCTGGCCGCCATCCTGCGGGCCGCCATCCTGCATGCGGCCGTTGCGGATCGCCTCGGCCATCTGGGCGGCGAGATAGTTCTCGACCGCCTGTTCGTACATATCCATCAGGCGCTTGATCTCGTCTGCGCTGGCGCCGCGGCGGAGCGCGTCTTCAAGCGCGCGGCGGGCGGCTTCGAGAGCGGCGGTGGCGTCAGCCAGCGAGCCGTATTCGGCGCGCAGGGCGATGTCCCAGAGCACGGCTTCGGCGGAATTCGCTTCTTCCTTGTCGCGCGCCGACTCGATGATCGCGCGGGCGTTGCGCAGGCCCATGTAGATGACCGGATCCTGGAAGTACTCGCCGGGGGCGTAGGTGAAGGCGTCGATCATGAAGGCCGACATCTTCACGCCTTCGGGGGCGTAGCGCAGGCGCGAGGCGGCATCCGTGGCAATGGCGTCGTAGCCGCGGCCCTTCACGGCGGTGAAGTCGTCCTTGCCCTCGGGCATGGTGTAGGGGCGGTATTCACGCAGCAGCACGGCGCGCTGTTCCTGCACGGCGCGGGCGATGGGCTGCAGGAAGATCTTCTCGGGCAGGCGATAGGCGACCGCCGGTGTGTCGGTGCAATTGCCCGCGGCGTCGCAGGCGCGCAGCGAGGCCTGCATGTCGAGCCCGGCCCAGGCATGGCGAACGAGGTCCTGGCTGAAGGCGCCTTCTTCCTCTTTCGGAGAAAGCTGGAGCGTCTGGACGATGGTGTCGTCGTTCTGGATCTTGCCGGCTTCGGGCGGGGTATCCGTGCGGGTGAACACCAGCATCAGCTTTTCGACGCCGTAGTCGTCGGCGATCTTGTATTTGAACTCGGTGTGGTCGGCGTCGCCCAGCTTGGGCGGCTCGACGAAGGAGACGGTGGGTGCGTTGTCGGGGATGACGGTGAAGGGGAAGCTGGCGCGCTCGCCCCAGGCATCGACAGCCACGCGCATCGGGCGGTCGACTTCGATCTTGGATTCATACGCCCCGTCGATACCCGAGCGGGGATGGAGCGTGGCGCCGAGTGCGCCATCGGGATGGATCTTGATCTGCGGCGCGACGGGTCCGATGACCCGGAGGGTGATCTCGGAATGCTGCGGGACTTTCGCCGTCTCGCCCGTGGTGAGCAGGAAGGGCGCGGTGCCGGTGTAGGCGGGCGGGGTGATCCACGCCTCGACCGTGAGCTTGTGGGCGCCGACCAGCGCGCCGAAGTCCGGGAAGAAGCCTTTCTTCAGCCGGTCGGGAATGTTGGCGCCGAGGACGCCGACGACCACAAGCGTGATGATGACGGCGGCGGGCGTGACATAGCGGAGCCAGAACGGATCGGCCTGCTTCCACTGCGGGGAGACATCGAGCTTGCCGACCTTGGCGGCGAGGGCGGCCATGCGGTCGCGGTGGGCCTGCCAGAGATTCCAGGAGTTCGCGTCGGTCTTCGAGGGCCGGTCGGTCCAGGTCGAGAGCGGGCGGCCTTCGATGGTCGAGTCGATAAGGTCGCGCGCGTCGTCTTCGGTGGGGCCTTTCCAGACACGCAGGGAGATGAGCACGGCGATCGCCATGCCGACCCAGAAGATGACGCCGGCGGTCGCCTGCGCCTCGAGCGGCATGCGGCCATAAAGTCCGGAGAGCCAGAAAATCAGGAAGCCGGCGAGCCAGATCGCCGAGGGGGCCAGGGCGCGGATGAGGGCGGGGTAGAAGAGGTTGCGACGCGCAACCGCTATCTTGCCGTCGAGCTGTTGGCGTAGACCAGAACCGTCAGCCACTGCCTATCCAATCCGGCGCCCTTTCCAGGGCGATCATTTCCTCGAACGTCGGCCGGCGCCGGACGACAGCGCAAGAATTGCCCCGAACGAGCGTTTCGGCAACCAGTGG
>DASYKO010000351.1:0-4770 GCA_035995285.1 Hyphomonadaceae bacterium
TGAGATCCAGGTTGTGATCCCGGGCGACTTGCCCGACTCTGGAGTGTTCCACATGACGGGGTACGTCAACCAAGGCGAACTGACGATCGAAGGGTTTCCTTCCGGTCGCAATGGCGAAATATTCCGCTTCATGGCGCAGGACGGCCACATTGCGCATGACTACAACGGCGAGTGGTACGACTCGCCGACGAGCGTGCGGTTCAAGCCGGATAGCTCCGACGCCGTTTGCTCAATTCGCATCCGCTATCGCATGAAGAACGAGTGGTCCCGAATTTTTATCGGCAGCACACCATGAGAAGGCAGCGGCCCCCTTCAACCAATGGCCATCCTCCGCCGCCCCTTCGCCTCGCTACTGGCCCTCGGCGCCCGAACCAGGCCGCCTAGCTTAGAGGATGTTGCGCGGATCCGATCCGTCCTAACGTCCGCCAATGAGCCTTATCCCCGTTGCGCTGATCTGCGTTCTCGTCGCGCTGGCCGCCCTGCATCTCTATTGGGGCTTCGGTGGGTTCTGGCCGGGGACGGATGGGAAGACGCTGAGCGAGCGTGTGGCCGGCACGAGCCGGAATGTGGCTTCGAAACTTTCTTCCTGCGCCATGGTGTCGGCGGCCCTGCTGGCGGCAGCGGCGATCGTGGTTGCCGGACAGGTCGAGATCGCGGGCGCGTTCCCCGCCCTGATCGTCCTTGGCGGCTACGCGGTGCTGATCCTGGTTTTCGCCCTGCGCGGCCTAGCGCCTTACCTTACGCCTGCATTCAACTATGCTCGCGCCACGCCGTTCTTCGAGCTGAACAGGCGTTACTACGCCCCGCTCTGCCTGTTGATCGCGGCGGGATTGATCGCAAGCTATCCCGCAGGGCTAGCCGCCGCATTCGATGGCCTGTTCGGCTGAGCAATGGCGCGCTAGCCTCTCCTCACCCGGAGGCCGCCCATGTTTGACGAACAACTCCTGATGCTTGCCCGCCTCACGCTGGATGAGGCGCAGCAGCGGCGTGTGAAGATCGCCACGGCGGAAAGCTGCACCGGCGGGCTGATCGCTGGGCTGCTGACTGAAATTCCCGGCTCCTCCGCCACAGTGGAGCGTGGGTTCATCGTCTATTCGAACCGCGCCAAGGAGGAGATGCTGAATGTGCCCGGCGATCTCATCGCGGACGCCGGCGCGGTTTCCGAACCGGTGGTGCGTGCGATGGCGGAAGGGGCGCTGAAGGAGTCGCGCGCCAACCTGGCCGTTGCTGTCACCGGCGTGGCGGGTCCCGGCGGCGGCACGCCGCTGAAGCCGGTCGGACTCGTCCACCTTGCGGTGGCGCGCGAGAACAAGCCGATCTTCCATCAGGTCATGCGCTACGGCGATATCGGCCGGGACAAGGTGCGCCGCGAGACCATCGTCACTGCGCTGGAGATGGTGCGGAAGATGATTACGTGACTGCAAGGGTCACTAACGTCTAACACAACAATCATTCATCTTTGCCGCCGCCGCTCGGTAAGCGCCTGTGGAGCGACAATCTGCGCCTGCACATGGTCTGCGCTCCAACACTGCTCTGCCCAGATCGCGCCATGAACGCATCCGACCTCTCATGCGTTGTTAAGGGCATCTGCCCTATGGAGTTCGGATGCGCGCTCTTGCCATCATACCTGCCCTGCTCATTCCCATCTTTGCCGGCGTCGGCTCTTGCGCCAGCAGCATGGAACAGGCCTCCGCCAAACAGTCCGCGTCCGTGGAAGCGCCCGGCAATGACTGCGCGGTCATCGCTGCGGTCTCGAAGGAGCATTACAAGTTCGGCCCGGACAATCCGCCCCCGCCGCTGAAGGGCCTAGGCGAGGCCGGCTGGCGCCCGCAGTGCGACTGGAGCAAGTACGGGCTTTCCTTCACCGATTATAACGATGTGCCGCCTTCCACCGACCCGCGCCAGCGGCTGAAATGGGTCGAGTTCAAGCAGCCCCGCTATGACGGGACGGGCGCGACAATTGAGACCAGCATCATGCACGGGCCCCTCGCCGGCATGGGCTATACTTGCACGCTTCGCTCGGGAATCGCAGCCTGGACGGTCACCGAGTGCAAGACGGCTTGGGTGTCCTGACCACTCCCGTGCTAGGGAGTCGCCCGTTAGCCCGATTTTCGGCCAGATTGGCGCCGTAGATGGGCACTCTGATCAGGACTTTCCGGGGTTTAGTGATGAAACGCGCTCTTGTTATTGCCGGTCTTGCCGCCATGGCCGCCGGCTGCTTCGGCGGGGAAAAGGCCGTCCCGGCCAAGACCGCCCTGTTCGTCACCAATGACTGCGGCCCGGTCAGCGCCGTGGGCCACGACTTCTACAAGTTCGATCCCGGCGCCCAGGCCCTGCGCCTCAGGCTCAACGGCGAGGATGCGCCCTGGCGGCCCGGCTGCGACTGGAAGGGGCTCGGCTTCAATGTTGTCGAGGTCTCCGGCCCGGAAGGCGTCGCCGCGACAGCCAATCTGAACGAGGTGACGTTCAGCCGTCCGAAATACGACGACAAGGGCGCGCTCGTCCGCACCTCGATGAAAGCCGGCGCTGATCCGGCCGTGCGCAAGCTCTGCCGGGTTACCCGCACGGGCGAGAAGTGGGCGGTCGATAGCTGCGGCCCTGATCCGAAGGACATCAACCCGCCGTCGGTCGGTCCGCGCCCGGAAGACGCCACGCCCGAGAACTCGCGAATTGCCCCGCCCATCGACGGCGCCAAGGTGACGGCGCGTGACGTGACGACCTATGCGCCGGACCCGGGCGCGACGCGGAACTAGGATTTCAAACATCGTCGTAGGGTGCATGCAGCGGAGCGCAATGCACCTCTTTCGTAGTCGTGGCGCGATGGTGCACTTCGCTTCGCTGCATGCACCCTACGTGTTCCGGTCGCGGTGTCGCATTCAGGCCAGCTGGAGCTGCCTGGGATGCCTCCCGCTTTTCCCTCTCGGGCCGCAGCGGGTCGGTGGCCTCCGCAAAGGAGGGCCGGGGACGCAGGATGGCCCTGCGTGTGTTGGCGTCGCTGGGGTTAGCCAGCGCTACCGGTAGTTCGAAGGAAAGCGCAGCATCCTGCGTCCCCGTGGTCGTTGTGCGCCGGCTCAGAGCAGGAAGGTGTTTCACTTCCCCGACGTGAACCGCCGGCGGCGTGCAGGTCATGGCTGTTCACGGCCATGATCCCGGAGACATGCTCCCCGCTTTTGCAGCTTGTGACCGCACTCACGGGGCTGAGACTTACACCTCCACGCTCAACCACATCGCGACTGCCCTCCGTGCGGAGGCGACAAGGAGCATTATCCCTCAGCTTTGGAGCATGCTGGGGAGATTATTTTTCCCACCACCAGTTGGGGACTCATCGAAGTGAGCAGTTTCAATGAGTTGGGTGCGCTTGATCGCCTGAAATGGCCGCTCATACTGGTAGAAAGAAATGCAGCGTTCGGACCTCTTGGTGTCCTTGGCGCCACCCTTTGCGAGAACGCCTCAGCCGGTGAACGCGGGTGGAAAGTTTTCAACACACGAAGACACTAAGGGAGACACAAAGACACGAAGCTCCCCTCTGCTCGTGAGGCGTGTTGGCGGGGTTTGAAAGATTCAAACACCAAGGTCACCAAGGATTGCACCCAGGTCACCAAGTTCCCCTCAGTCGAGACGGCGGAGGTTGTGCGCCGGACGCGCAGAGGAAGCGCGCGTGACGCTAAACGATGGGCTGGTCGGGTACGCGTTTGTAGCGCCGCGCGGCTTCGGTCTCGAAGGCTTCGATCAGCTTGCGGACGGCGAAGGCCTTGTTCGCGTCTGCGAGGGTCTGCAGAACGAAGTTGCGGAATTCGAACTGGATTGCGAACTCGACCTTCGTGCCCTTGCCGCCCGGGGCAAAGCGCCAGCTGTTGGAGAGCTTGCGGAATGGGCCCCGCACGAGGGTCACATCGATGGCAAGCTCGCTGCGGCGTGCGTTTACGTCGGTGATGAAGGTTTCGGTGAAGCCCTGAAAGCCCACTGTGGCCTCGGCGCGGCATTTGAAGTTGGGCCCGTCCTCCTGCTCGGAGAGGCAGCGCAGCGAGCGGATCCAGCGGATGAATTCCGGATAGCGGCCGACATCCGATACGAGATCGAAGAGGTCTTCCGGCCGGTATGGCAGGTCCAATGTCTGGCGGTGGCTTGTCACGGGCTAGCGGCTCAGCTGCGCCTCGCGGGCTGCGCGTAGCCGCGCGAAATCCTCATCCGCATGATAGCTCGACCGCGTCAGCGGGCTCGCGGAGACCAGCAGGAAGCCTTTCGAGCGTGCGATCGTTTCCAGCGCTGCAAACTCATCCGGCGTCCAGAAGCGGTCGACCGCGGCATGCTTGCGCGTGGGCTGCAGGTATTGGCCGATGGTGAGGAAGTCGACGCCGGCGGAGCGCATGTCGTCCATCACCTGCATGACTTCTTCCTTGGTCTCGCCGAGGCCGACCATCAGGCCTGACTTGGTGAACTGCGATGGGTCGCGTTCCTTCACCCGCTCCAGCAGGCGCAGCGAATGGTAGTAGCGTGAGCCGGGGCGGATGGTCAGGTAAAGGCGCGGAACGGTTTCGAGGTTGTGGTTGAACACATCCGGCTTGGCGTCGATGACGATGTCCGCCGCCCAATCCTTGTTTGAAAGAGAGCCCTTGCGCAGGAAATCCGGCGTCAGCACCTCGATGGTGGTGTTCGGCGCGGCGCGGCGAATGGCGGCGATCACTTCAGCGAAATGTTCGGCTCCGCCATCGGCCAGATCGTCCCGGTCCACAGAGGTGATGACCACGTGGGCCAAGCCCATCTTGGCCA
>DASYKO010000352.1:0-17544 GCA_035995285.1 Hyphomonadaceae bacterium
ACGCCGGATTCCCGCGAAGCAAAGCTACCGCTTCACATCCAGCCCGCCGCCCGCCATCAGCCCGCGGATATCCGCTGCCGAAGCATGGCTCTGGTCGCCCGCCTGGCCGTGCTTGGCCGCCGCCGAATAGAGCGCAAAGGCAAGCGCATCAGCTTCCGGCATGCCCTGCATCAGCGCGTAAAGCAGCCCGCCCGCAAACGCATCGCCGCCGCCGATCCGGTCCACCACGCCGGGCAGGGCGATGGCCGGGCAGTGGTGCGCGCCCGAGCGAGTGTAGAGCGAAGCGCCCAGCGAATAATCGTTGACGCCGTGCGTCTCCCGCGTGGTCATCGCCACCATGCGCAGCATGGGGAAGGTCGCGAACGCCGTCTTGACCGCAAAATCCCGCGTCGTGAACCGTTCGCCCAGGATCAGCGCGATGTCCCGCTCGTCTATGAAAGCGAGGGTGGCTTGCTCTATCATCTGCTTCAGGATCGCGCGCCCATTCTCGCCACGCGCGTCCCACAGCTTGGAGCGGTAGTTCCCATCAAAGCAGATCTTCATATTGGCCGAACTTGCTGTCGACATCGCCGCGAGCGCCGCCTCTCCCCCCACCTTGCTCACCGCCGGCGTGATGCCCGACACGTGCAGCCAGTCCGCGCCCTTCAGGGCCGCCCACCAGTCGATTGCGTCCGGCTGGATCTGCGAGAAGGCCGAACCTGCGCGGTCATAGACAATCTCCGGCGCACGCAGCACCGCGCCTGGGGTCAGGAAATAGAGCCCCATACGCCCCGCGCCGAACTTCACGTTCGTCACATCAACGCCATGCCGCCGCAACTCGTCGCGCGCGGCGCGTCCCAGCGGATTGTCTGCCAGAACGGTCGCCATCGCGGCGTCACCGCCAAGGCGCGAGACGCACACCGCGACATTCGCCTCGGCCCCGCCGACATGAGCGGAAAGCTGCGGCGTCTGCAGCAGCATCTCGCCGGACGGCGCCGTGAGGCGCACCAGCATTTCTCCGAAACAGACGAGACGGCTCATGAAGCTCCCGTGCAGGCAGGCCCGCCCGCGTGGAAGGATGGTTTCAGCGCCGCCACGCCCGCGTCAACCCGTCCCTTGAGCGGCGTATTCAGCTTCGCCAGCCGCGCCGCCACCAGCTGCGCCACCGCCCGCGCGCCTTTCTCGGAGAAGTGCGTGTTGTCGTCCGCGCCATCTTTCCAGTATTCGGAATACCCCTTGGATAGGTGCAGGTAGAGGTCCTCCGAAGGCTTCTCCCCGATGCGCAACAGCATCGCCTTGGAATCCGCATCGAGATCGACCAGCGGTGTTTTGGTGGCTGCAGCCACCTCGCGCACGACGTCGTCATACTCGCCATGCATGTCCGTGATGCGCCCATTCTCCCAATAGCGCCGCGTCACGGGCGTGATCAGCACCGGCGTCGCTCCACGCTCACGCGCCGTCGACACGAACAGCTCGAGATTGTTCTTGAATCCGGGCCTCGCCTCGATGAAGCGCTCGGGCCGGTCCACCGCTGCATCATTGTGCCCGAACTGAATCAAGAGAACGTCGCCCGGCTTTAGCTTGTCCCGCGCCTTCTCCCACCAGCCTTCGACCTGGAAGCTCTTTGTCGACCGCCCGCCCTTGGCGTCATCCACCACGGTGACATTCGCATCCAGCGCGCACGGCAGAACCTGAGCCCAGCCCAGCTGCGGATACCGCTCCGGCCCGTAGGGAGCAGCCGTCGAATCCCCGATCATCACGACCTGCATCAGCGGCTTCTCAACCGGCGCCGTCATGCACGCGCCCGCCAGCAACGCCAGTACAACCGCCTGTCTCATCGCGCCAGCCATCCTCCGTCCACCGGAATGATCGCGCCATGCACATAGTCCGAAGCGCCCGACGCCAGGAACACTGCCGCGCCGCCGAGATCAGATGGCTCGCCCCAGCGCCCTGCCGGAATGCGCGCGAGGATATCGCGAGACCGCGTCTCATCCTTCCGCAACGCATCCGTGTTGTTGGTGACGAAATATCCCGGCGCAATCGCGTTCACGTTGACGCCCTTGGCCGCCCACTCGTTCGCCATCAGCTTGGTCACGCCCGCCAGCCCACTCTTGGCGGCAGTATAGCTCGGCACGCGAATCCCGCCCTGGAAGGAGAGCAGGGAGGCGATCTGGATGATCTTGCCCTTCTGCTTCTTCTCGATCGCGAACTTCGCAAACGCCTGCGAAAGAAAGAACACCGACTTCAGGTTCACATCCATCACGAGGTCCCAGTCCGCCTCGGTGAAATCAACCGCATCCGCTCGCTTGATCGTGCCGGCATTGTTGACCAGCACGTCCGCCCGCCCCAGCGCCTTCACCGTCTCCGGCACGATGCCCGCGATCGGCGCCATCGATGAAAGATCCGCACTGATGAAGTGGAAGCGCCGCCCCGCGGCCTTCACCTGCGCTTCGGTCTCGCTGGCTGCGCTGCGTCCCACCGCCACGATATCCGCCCCAGCCTGCGCCAGAGCAACCGCAATGCCCTGGCCGATGCCCGTATTGGCCCCGGTGACGATGGCGACTTTGCCGGAAAGGTCGAACGGAGAGCCCATGGTCTATTTCAACTGACAGATATCGAGCTGATTCATGTCGGTGTAGTCGAGGTTCTCCCCGCCCATCGCCCAGATGAACGTGTAGGCGGCCGTGCCCGCGCCCATGTGGATCGACCAGGGGGGAGACATCACCGCTTCATCATTCGCCATCACGATGGAGCGCGAATTTTCCGGCTCGCCCATGAAGTGGAAGACGCGGTCGTTCGGGCCCATGCCGAAATAGAAATAGACCTCGGAGCGCCGGTCGTGCAGGTGCGGCGGCATGGTGTTCCACACCGAACCCTTCTTCAGCATCGTCATGCCCAGCAGCAGTTGGCACGACTTCACCGTCGCCGGCACCACCATCTGATATATCGTGCGCTCGTTGGATTGCTCCGGCGCGCCGCGCTCCAGCGGCACCGCCTTGTCGATCGAGATCTTGGCCACCTCATAGCGCACATGTGCGGGCGTCGAGACGAGGTAGAACTTGGCCGGCTTGGCAGGGTCGGCAGATTTGAACTCCACATCCGCCGAGCCCATCGGGATATAGAGCCCGTCCCGCGGGTTCATCGCGTGCGATGCGCCATCCGCCATGATCGTGCCCGCGCCCTCGCCAACATTGATCGCGCCCAGCTCTCGCCGCTCCAGGAAGGGCTTGCCCTTGGCCGACGCTGGTTCGCTCTGTACCGGCAGCTTCACGCCGGCCTTCACTGGCGCCGCGCCGCCCACCACCATCCGCTCATTGTGCGAATAGTTCAGCGTCACCGCGTCCGCCTTGAACAACCCGCCGATCAGATAGCGCGAGCGCAGGTCATCGTTCGAGGCGTCCTCCATCATGTCCGGATGGGTGGCGTGATAGGTCTTCTCGAAGATGCTGTCGGCCATGGACGCGACCTTTCCGGGCGAATTAGGAAACCGGTGTCATAAACCGCGCAAACGGCCCGGCGGTCAAGCCCGGGCGGGGCCGCTCGAGCCGCGCACGACCAGCTTGGGATGCACTTCCCCGAGGGTTTCCTCCGCCGGCGGTTCATGGATCAGGCTGTCGCCGAGCAGGCGCGTGGATGCCATCCGCCCCATCAGCCGGATCGGCAGCACCACCGTGGTGAGGGCAGGCCAGAGCCTTGACGCCAGAGGACTGTCATCGAAGCCAACGACCGAGACATGCTTGCCGATCTCGCGCCCAGCTTCGCGCACGGCCTGACACACGCCTGCCGCCATCTCGTCATTGCCGCAGAAGATCGCCGTGGGCGGCTCTTTCAGCTTCATCAGGACACGCCCGGCCTCCACGCCCGACTGGAAGGTATAAGCCGCCTTCACATCAAGCTCCTTATCGAGCTTCAGCTTGTGTGCCTTCAGCCCCTTCACGAACCCGGCTCGCCGCTCATGGGCCGAGCGGAACGAGTCCGGCCCAGAGACGTGGGCGATGCGTGTGTGGCCTAGCCCCGCCAGATGTTCTGCCGCTTCCTGGGCGCCCTCGGCATCGTGCGTCACGATCGAATGCTCCGGCTCGTCCAGCGGCACGGAGGCGATGCGCACATAGGGGCAATCGAATTCCTGCAGGATCTTGATCAGCGCATCGTCTTCCGACACCGAAGGCGGCAGCACGACGCCAGCCAGTTTCTGCCGCTCGACGAAGGCGCGCACATTCTGCAGGAAATCTGGCGCCTGCCGCCGGCACGGGTGAACCAGCAGCTCGAAGCCCGAGCCGCGGATCACATCCAGGATGCCCTGCTGCATGTCGATCACGTATTGCGGGTTGGGCTGATCATAGATCAGGCCGACGAGGAAGGACCGCTTGGAAGCCAGACCGCGCGCCATGGGGTCGGGCGAGTAGCCGATTTCGGTGATGATCTTGTCCACCTGCTCGCGCGTCTTCTCCTTCACGAAGGGGGATTTGTTGATGACGCGCGACACCGTCTTCTTCGAAACGCGCGCCAGCCGCGCCACATCGTTGATGGTGGGGCGCCGTCCGTTGAACTTCGGTTCTTCGGGTTTGGCGCGCTTGGGTTGTCGGCTCATGTCTCCCTGATGCGCGGATGGGACAATTCGCGTCAAGCAAATACGCCCGATGGGACAAGGAATTCCGGTTGAGAATGTCCTCGTTTGTCCCTCATTCGCCCAGCCAGCGAGCAAATCTGGACACCGGTGTCAGAACGCGCGAGGTTTGGCTATGCAAACGGATCGCAGACAGCTTCTTCTCGCCGGCTCCGCCCTCGCGGTTGGCGCATGCGCCGCCGCGCCCAATCCGCTGGAGCGCAGGGAAGGGGAGATCTCTCCCTCCGGCCTAGATTGGACGCATCTGAAGTGGCGCCGCGGCATCGAGAACCAGCGCCGCGCAGATCTGGGCGATGGCCGCTACCTCAACCCCATCCTCGCCGGCGACCATCCGGATCCGACCATCATCCGCGATGGCGAGACCTGGTACATGACCTTCTCCAGCTTCGACGCCTATCCCGGCCTCGTCATCTGGAAATCGCCGGACCTTGTGAACTGGACGCCTGTCACCGCCGCTCTCGAGACCAATATCGGTTCCGTCTGGGCGCCGGAACTGGTCAAGCACAACGGCAGGTACTTCCTCTACATCCCGGCCCGCTTCCCGGATTCGCGCTCCATCTACGTCATCCACGCCGACCGTATCGAAGGCCCGTGGAACGAGCCCATCGATCTCAAGCTCCCGCGCCACATCGATCCCGGCCACGCGGTCGGCGAAGACGGCAAACGCTATCTCTTCCTCTCCGGCGGGGACCGCGTCGCACTGTCGGATGATGGGCTCTCGACCATCGGCGACGTGACCCACGTCTACGATCCCTGGAAATACCCCGACGACTGGGTGGTCGAGGGCTTTGCGCCCGAAGGCCCGAAGGTCATGCGCAAGGGTGAGTGGTTCTACCTGATCACAGCCGTCGGCGGCACAGCCGGCCCGCCGACCGGCCACATGGTGATCGCTGCGCGCTCGAAGTCGATCCACGGCCCGTGGCAAGATGCGCCCAACAATCCCATCGTCCGCACCTGGTCCGCCCGCGAGAAATGGTGGTCCCGCGGCCACGCCACGCTCGTGGAGGGCCCGAGCGGCAGATGGTTCATGGTCTATCACGGCTACGAAAACGGCTTCTGGACGCTCGGCCGCCAGACTCTGCTCGACCCCGTCGAGTGGACGAAGGACGGATGGTTCAAGGCGAGGGGAGGCGATCTCTCGAAGCCGCTCACCAAGCCGATCAACATTCCCAACGCCCCGCACGGCATGGCGCTGTCCGATGATTTCTCGACCGACCGCATCGGCCTGCAATGGGCCTTCCACGCGCCCGGCCCGAACGAAGCCGCCCGCCGTGTCTGGTCGCCCGGCATGCTGCGCCTGAAAGCGTCCGGCAAGACGCCGACGGACTCCCGCCCGCTGATGTTCATCTGCGGCGACCAGGCCTACGAAGTCACCGCCGACATCGAGATCGACGACAATGCAGAGGCAGGCTTGTTGCTCTGGTATTCGCCGAAGCTCTACGCAGGCATAGGCTTCAACGCGAAAGGCCTGATCATGCACCGCGTCGCCACCCAACGAGGCCCCGGCGCCACGCCGGACCTCGGCCGCCGCATGCAGCTGCGCGTGATCAACGACCGTCACATCGTCACAATGTATTCCCGCACGCCCGGCAAGGGCTGGACTCAATACGGCGTGAGGATCGAAGTCTCAGGCTACAACCACAATACGGCGTGGGATTTTCTGAGCCTGCGGCCCGCCATCTATTGTAGCGGGCAGGGCGAGGCGCGCCTGCGTGGAGTGACGTATCGGGCGCTTTAACGCTGATCAGGTCTTTAGGTTGATGATCCGCCCATCGACCACGATGCGCTGGGCATAGAGCCGGTCGGAGCTGTCCGAGGCCGAGTCATAGGCATCCACCGTTACTGTCTTGCCGATCGCGAGGTCGGCAAAGGGCAGGCCGCGCTTCATCGTGAAATTCGGGTTGCCCAGCGCCACTTCGATCCGCTGGTCGTTGATGGTCAGGTAGATCGAGCCTGAGTACGTCGCCCCATCGATCGTGCCGGTGATCCGGTCGATCTGCCCGGCTGGCTCGTTGCCAGAGAACGTCCCGGCGGCGTAGGCGCCCAGGGGAAGAGCGGCGGCGATGGCGGCGATGAACAGAGTGCGCATGAAACCCACCTCTAGGGGGATTGGCTGCAGCAGTTACGCGGCAACCGATCCTGAGTTCCTGTGCGAGTTCCCTATCTTTACCGCGTGGGAGGCTTTCGGCCCTGCGGCGTGCTCAGCCCTGATCCCAGAGCGCCGCGCCGGCGGCCGTCAGCGCCTCAGACGCCGCGGTGATCCCCGCCACCGAGCCCGGCGCGCGCGACAGCGTGTCGTCCGCGAAAAACCGCGCCAGGCCAAGCGCCTGCGCTGCATCCACATCCCCGCGCGCATCCAGCGCAGAGCGCGTCAGATACATCCCGCCTGCGACATCGCCTGCCAGCCGCAGGTAGGCGCTCGCGCCCGCCAGGCCGGTCTCGCGCCTCTCCTTCATCGCCTGCTGCATCCATCGCGTCGCGCCCTCCAGTGCGCCTGCCGCGGCATCCAGCCGCTCCGCCACCGCGCCGAACCCCGCTTCGTTCACCGCGCGCGCCTCCCGCCCGATCTCTCGCGCCTCCGCCACCAGCCCCGCCAGCCCCGCCCCGTCACCCATCCCCAGCTTCCGCCCCACCAGGTCGATCGCCTGGATCCCGTTTGTCCCCTCATAGATCGGGGTTATCCGGGCATCGAGATAGAGCTGGGCGGCGGCCGTTTCGGCCATGAACCCCATGCCGCCATGCACCTGTACGCCGGAATTGGTGACCTCGATCGCCCGGTCGGTCGACCAGGCCTTGGCCAGCGGGGTGAGCACGTCCTCCCGCAGCTTGGCCCTGGCCCGCACAGCGTCTTCCGCCCCATGCTCGGCAATGTCCGCCGCTGCGCCGCAGGCATAGCAGATCGCCCGCGCCGCCTGGACGTTCGCCGCCATGGTGGCCAACGTGCGCTGGATATCCGGGTGCCGGATGATTGCTGCCGAGCCCTCTACGCCCGGCGCCGAACCCTGTTTGCGGTCCCGCGCATAGGCCACAGCGGCCTGCAGGGCAGCCTCGCCAACCGCCACGCCCTCCAGCCCCACATTCAGCCGCGCCGAGTTCATCATCGTGAACATGGCGGCGAGGCCCTTGTGCGGCTCGCCCACCAGCCAGCCCTTGGCGCCCGAATATTCCATCACGCAGGTCGGCGAGCCATGGATGCCCATCTTGTGCTCGAGCCCGATGCAGCGGAACGCATTGCGCTCCCCCAGCGAGCCATCCGGGTTCACGAAGAATTTCGGCGCCACGAACAGGGATATGCCTTTCGACCCCGCCGGCGCATCCGGCAGGCGCGCGAGCACCAGCTGGATCACGTTCTCCGTCATGTCGTGATCGCCCCAGGTGATGAAGATCTTCTGGCCGGTGATGGCATAGCTGCCATCGCCATTCGGCACGGCCTTGGTCTTCAGCGCTCCGACATCAGAGCCGGCCTGCGGCTCGGTGAGGTTCATCGCCCCGGTCCATTCCCCGGAGATCAGCTTGGGCAGGTATGTCTTCTTCAGCTCGTCACTGCCATGCGCGATCAGCGCCTCGATGGCGCCGAAGGTGAGAAGAGGGCAGAGCCCGAACGCCATGTTGGCGCCGTGCACCATCTCCATCACGGCGAGCGCCAGAACCTTGGGCAGGCCTTGCCCGCCATACTCCTCCGGAAACGCCAGCCCCATCCACCCGCCATCGCGGAACTGGGCATAGGCATCCGCAAACCCCGGCGCGGCGACCACGCCCTTGTCCGTGAGCTTGGCCCCCGTCTTGTGGCCAATCGGATTCAGTGGGGCGAGCACATCGCGCGCGAGCTTGTTCGCCTCATCGAGGATCGGCCCAACAAGATCTGCCGAGAAATTCGGAAAGGCGCCGGTCGCCTCCAATTCATCGAGCTTGGAGATCCGGGCGAGCGTGCGGGCGATCTGGGAGACGGGAGCAGAATAGGGCATGGCGGCAGCTTAACGCGGAGGGCTGTCCCGTGTCACGCCGCCGCCCTGCCTACTCAACAGGGCACTCTACTATTGGTTTACCTGAGGGAGACCACCCTGCCATCCACAGCGATCCGCTCAGCCCTCAGTTCGTTGGCGTTCGCCGTCGATGGATAAGCTTCAATCGTCACGGTCTTGCCGACTTCCAGAGCTTTTTGCGCCAGCCCCCGCGCCGCCATTCTGGCCAAAGGGGCGAGAAGGATTTCCTTCCGCACGCCCTCGTGCGTCACGCAGACAACCGTCTCATCCCACCTCACCTCCTCGAGCGGCGCCGTGATTTCCACGATCTCTGTTGCGTCATAGGAAGACCACTGGCCACTCATCCACGCCGCACCAGAAGGCGAGGCAGCAGACGCCGCCAGCAGGATCATGCTCATTGCTCAGTTCTCCCGACGAGTGGTGAACCAGCCCCGCGCAGGAGATAGACCCTCGTCGCTCCACGACGACCCCTCGCATGCGGAACGATCGCGCCATTCCACGTCAGGTATTACTTCGAGGCCACGGACCTTAACCGGTTCCCGCGTGGCCTTAACGCATGAGATCGAAGTCCTTGCCATCGACCTTGATAGCGAGCGCCTTCCACTCTCCGCCGGCCTTGAGCGAAGGCTGCGCGTCGATCGTCACGACCTTGCCCGCGCTGAGCGTTTCCTTCTTGAGCCCGCGGTCGACCATGCGTTGCAACGGCGAGAGCCACACCTCCATTTTCTTGCCATGCGCATCAATCCAGAGAACGGCGTGCGGCTGTTCCCATTTCAGTTCGGTGATCGCCCCCGTCAGCTTCTGCTGCTTGGCGGCGTCGTATCCCGCCCAGCCATGATGCGCCCACGCCGTGCCGGTCAGCACGGCAGTCGAAAGTCCCGCGGCAATCGCCGCGATCGCGATGATCCTCATTGTCTTCCTCCTGATCTCACGCCCACAGCTCCGTATTCGGATACCCGCCGGCGCGGCTCAGCCTGGAAGATAGCGCATCAGAGGTGTAACGGCGATTTCTTTGGAGCGCCGGGCCCCCGCCTGGCACGCGGCCGAAAGGCCGCCGAAGACCACGCCCAGTCCTCGGGCAGACCGACAAGGCCCGCCGCAACCGGATTGCTCTCTACATAGTCGATCATTGTCGCCAAGTGCTTCTCGTTCCGTGCGAAACGGTCGGAGTATTCGCGCTGCCAGACCACGCCGAAGCGCCCGGTTACACGGTTGATCTCGCGCGCCGTCCAGCTTTTCCAGCGCCGCACCGTGCCCGGAAGATCCGCCATCGGCTCCACAACAACGTGAACGTGATTGGGCATGATGCACCATGCCAGCAGCCGATAGCGCTGGCCGTCGAGCCGAAGCAGTTCGTCCTGCACGATTTGCGCGCAGGCCGGATCACGCAGGATGCAGTCGCCGATCCCACGATCCAGACCTTCGTCATAGGCGTTGCGGCGTGCGGCGGCATCACCGGCGAGCATTACACCTTCAAGCGCGCCGTTGAGGTTGAAGATGACGTGCTGCTGCGCATCGGTCGTGTCGAAGTGCGGTAGATATCCCCGCGACCGCCAGATGATTCCGCCAACCCGATACACGCTCCGCCCCGTTGGAGCGTCGAGCCCCCGCCCGGCTCTTTCTCGACACGTCTACCAAACGCGCTTGCGCGCGTCTGCCGGGCAGGGGCCCGGCGCTCCAATGCCCGGCGCTCCCCTATTTCGGCCCGATCATCTTCTCCGGCCGCACCAGCTTGGTGAACTCGGCGTCGGTGAGATAGCCGCCGCCGACGGCTTCTTCGCGGAGCGTCGTGCCGTTCTTGTGGGCGGTCTTGGCGATCTTGGCGCAGATGTCGTAGCCGAGTTTTTCGTTGAGGGCTGTCACCAGCATCAGCGAGCGCTCGACGCCCTGCTTGATATTGTCGAGGCGCGGCTGGATGCCGACGACGCAGTTGTCGGTGAAGCTCACGGCCGCGTCGGCAAGGAGACGCACGCTCTGCAGGAAGTTGTAAGCCATCATCGGATTGAAGACGTTGAGTTCGAAGTGCCCCTGGCTGCCGGCGAATCCGATCGCCGCGTTGTTGCCCATGATGTGGGCGCAGACCTGCGTCATCGCTTCGCACTGGGTGGGGTTCACCTTGCCCGGCATGATCGAGGAGCCCGGCTCGTTCTCCGGCAGCGCCAGTTCGCCCAGGCCTGCGCGCGGGCCCGAGCCGAGGAAGCGGATGTCGTTGGCGATCTTGAAGCAGCTCGCCGCCACCGTGGTGATCGCGCCGTGGGACATCACCATCGCATCATGCGCCGCCAGCGCCTCGAATTTGTTCGGCGCCGTCTTGAAAGGCAGCTCGGTGATCGCCGCGATCTTCGCCGCCACCAGCTTGTCGAAGCCCTTGGGCGCATTTAGCCCCGTGCCCACCGCCGTGCCGCCCTGCGCCAACTGCATGAGAAGCGGCAGGGTCGATTTGATCCTGTCGATCCCGTTCTCGATCTGCTTCGCATAGCCGCCAAATTCCTGGCCCAGCGTCAGCGGGGTCGCATCTTGCGTGTGCGTGCGACCGATCTTGATGATCTTCTTCCACTCCACCGCCTTCGCCGCGAGCGCCTCGTGCAGATGCTCGAGGGCAGGGATGAGGTCCGTCGAGATCTGTTCGGCGCAGGCGATGTGCATGGCCGTCGGGAACGTATCGTTCGACGACTGGCTCATGTTGACATGGTCGTTGGGGTGAACCGGCTTCTTCGAGCCCATCACGCCGCCCATCATCTCGATGGCGCGGTTCGAGACCACCTCGTTGGCGTTCATGTTCGACTGCGTGCCCGAGCCCGTCTGCCACACCACCAGCGGGAAGTGATCGTTCAGCTTGCCGTCGATCACTTCTTGAGCCGCGGCGACGATGGTCTTCGCGAGCTTCCCATCGAGCTTGCCCAGCTCAAGGTTCGCCTCCGCCGCCGCGCGCTTCACGATGCCGAGCGCGCGGATCACTGGGGCGGGCTGCTTCTCCCAGCCGATCTTGAAGTTGCCGAGCGACCTTTGCGCCTGCGCGCCCCAATACCGGTCGGCCGCCACCTCGATTGGACCAAAGGTGTCGGTTTCGGTGCGGGTCTTCGCGGCCATGGATGCTCCCCGGAAAAGATTGAAGTGACAGGCTTGAAATGCTGGCGAGGGACTAGACCCAACCGCAACGCCGATCAATGCGGCGGCATTGAAATCCCGTTGGGCGAATCCCTGCAGCAAACGGCTTGTTGAGTGGTTTCAGGCGCGCGAAGCTGGCAAGTGTAGTCCGAGGCGGGAATCGGGGGCGGCATTCGTGGGCAAACTCCTCCTCATCGTTGTGGGCGTGGTGTTCGTGATCGTGGGCGTCGTGTTCGGCGGCGGCTCGATGGTGTGGTGGGCCGTGGGGATGGGGGATGATCTCTCCATCGACAACCGCGCTGCGGCGGTTGCCCCTGCTGATCCCAACGCCACGGATGGCTGGCCGGCCTATGGCGGAGACGCCGGCGGCTCACGCTATTCGGCGGCGACGGAGATCACCAAGGCGAACGTCAAGCAGCTGCAGGTCGCCTGGCAGTATCGGACGAAAGCGTTCGACGATCCCAAACGGCATATCGAGGATACGGCGTTCGAGAACACGCCCATCCTTGTCGGCGACAAGCTGATCCTGTGCTCGCCGTTCAACGACGTCATCGCCATCGATCCGGGCAGGGGCGTGGAGAAGTGGCGCTTCGATCCGCAGGTCGCGCCCGACCGCGATCCTGGCAACCAGAACATCTGCCGCGGGGTCTCGCAGTGGACGGACGCGGCCGTCGACCTGCCCAACACGCCGTGCCGCACCACCATCTTCATGGGCACGATCGACAATCGCGTCATCGCCCTCGACGCGGCCACGGGGCAGCGCTGCCCGGCTTTCGGAACAAATGGCGAGGTCGGCCTTGCGCCTGCGATGAAGCTCGTCTGGCCCGGCGAGCAGCAGATCACCTCCGCCCCGGCCATCATCGGCGACATCGTCGTCGTGGGCTCGGCCATCTCCGACAACAACCGTGTCGAGGCGCCTCATGGGGCTGTCACCGCTCTCAACGCGCGCACCGGCGCGGTTGTGTGGACGTTCGATCCTGTCCCGCGTGATCCGGCCGATCCGGCCCGCGCCACGTGGAGGGGTGGGGCAGATGTCGTGGGTCATGCAAACGTCTGGTCCACCATGTCGGTCGATGCAAAGCGCGGCCTGGTCTTCCTGCCGACTTCCAGCCCCAGCCCGGATTTCTTCGGTGGCCTGCGCGCAGGCGACAATCGCCACGCCAACTCCGTCGTCGCGCTCGAGGGCGCCACGGGCAAGGTGCGTTGGGCATTCCAGACCGTGCACCACGATGTGTGGGACTATGATCTGCCCGCCCAGCCCGGCCTCTACACCATCACGCAGGACGGCAAGGCGCGGGATGTCGTCGTGCAGGTTGCCAAGACCGGCCTCGTCTTCGTGCTCGACCGCGACACAGGCGAGCCCGTCATCCCGGTCGAGGAGCGGCCCACGCCGCAAGACGGGGCAGCCAAGGGTGAGACCCTGTCACCGACGCAGCCTTTCCCCGTCCGCCCCGGCATGCTGGTGCCAGACCGTGTGCGCGCCAACGATGCGTTCGGCATTACCATCTTCGACAAGATGGAGTGTGCGGCGAAGATATCGAAGCTTCGCGCCGAGGGGCTCTACACGCCGCCGAGCGAGCAGGGCACGCTGTTCCTGCCGTTCACTGGCGGAGGCGCCAACTGGGGCAGCGCAGCGTTCGACGCTTCGCGCAACCTTGTCATCGTCAACGTCAACAACGTCGCCCACGAAATCCGCCTGGTCCCCGCTGCAGACGTGGAGAAGGTCGAGAAGGCTGGTGAAGCCGACGACGTCGGCCCGATGCACGGCGCGCCCTATGGCATGACGCGCGAGATACTCGCCTCATCCCTCGACCTGACGTGCACGCCGCCGCCCTGGGGCATGCTCGCTGCGGTCGACGTGGCCAAAGGCGAGATCGTCTGGCGCAAAGTTCTGGGCGATACGCGAGACCTCGCGCCGATGGGCATCGCCGTGAAAACCGGCACGCCGGCGCTGGGCGGTCCCATCGTCACTGCCGGCGGGCTTGTGTTCATTGGCGCGAGCTTCGACAGCCAGTTCCGCGCCTTTGATGTCGAGACCGGGAATGTGCTCTGGCAGACCACGCTGCCCGCCACCGGCAACGCCACGCCGATGACCTATGTCTGGCAGGGCAGGCAGTACGTCGTCATCGCCAATGGCGGCTACGGCAATTTCGACAGCAAGATGGGTGACTATGTGACGGCATTTGCGCTGCCGGCGAATTAGCAGACTGAAAAGTATCATCTGCATGCAGATAGATTCCCGGAACTCGGACCGATCTTGGATCGGTGTGCGCTCTCTTGCGCACGGTCATCAGAACTGTTGATGTCGATGCAGCCGTGACGGTGTCATCATTGAACTAGGGGGAACTGATGAGGAAGCATGGATTTGCCGGCGTTGCGGGATTGACGGTCGGACTTGCACTCACATTGACGCCACCTGCAGCGGCTCAAAATCTCGCGGACGCGCATCTATCGCCAGACCAGAGACAAGAGTTCAACTGCGTGAGCTTTAATCTTAGCGAGCAAGGCAGAAAGTACGTTGCGGCGAACGCACTGGCGCCAACGCCAAATATCGGCGCTCAGGCGCAAGCCGCCTTGGCGGCTGGGGTCTCTACATGCCAGCGGACTTATTACTGGACACCCACAAAAACAAATCTCGCGAGAGTCATCGCCACACAGGACGCAGTAACCAACGCCTTGCTCGCGATTCTTGCGCAGGAGGACGGCGCAACCAACGGTGATCTGGTGTTCAATGTCTGGCGTGGCCTCTCGGCTGCAGAAAGGGCGAACTTCCTGCCCGGCAATTTCAACAAGCTGACAACCAGCTCTCCCATCTTGCAGAAAGTCCGGAGCGCTTTGGTGGCAGGTGGCTTTCCGAACACCGAGCAGGCCGTCGCACGCGCCGTGCGGACCATGATGGCGATGACCAGCGGTGTAAGAGCCCTCAATGATTGGCTGGCGCTTGGCTGACGAGTTTGGTCCGTGAGCCGGTTAAAATGCCGAGCTTATTTCGGACGGCTTCCGGTTCCGCTTGACGCAATGCACACAGCATAAGCGTGTATTGTTGACCCCTGCCTGTATAAGGCTCGCAGGGTAGCCACGAGACGCATTTGCCCGACACCGATCCTCTTGATGCGACTGAGAAGTGGACCCGCCACAACAAGGTGCGCGCGCGCATGGACGCGACGGGCGCGCTCGAGGTGCAGGTCGATGGCCTCACCACGCAGGCGAAGTACTACAAGCCGCTGCTCAAGGACTTCTTCCGGCTGCACTTCCCTCAGGCCCGGCCGCGCTGGGGGGACTTCGAGGCGCACATCGCCATGGAATACCAGGGCGACCCGCCACACATGGACCTCGACAATCTGGCCAAGGCGATGCTCGACAGCGCCACCGGCGCAGTCTTCCACGACGACGCCCAGGTGGCCCGGCTTCTTGTCGAACGGCGGCAGGCAGAGCGCGAAGGCGTCTGGATGCGCCTGGCCCCTATCGGGGCGGCCCGGCGCTGATAGCCCCCCGAGTCCCGGCCCGAATCCCGCGCTATTTCGGGAAAACCTGCGTCAATTCACCGGGATGTGCTCGCTGAAGCCTATCCCGCTGGGTCGACACTCCCCCGAGTCCCCGCGTAGTTTCCGCAACGCCAATCGGGGAAACCCGCGACGCGATCGGGGAAATATGGCGCAAGGCGAACAGGCCCGCGCCGCAGGAGGTAACACCATGAACAAGTTCACATTGAAGCAGATCGGCGGGGCGCTTTCGCTTGCCGTTCTCGCCGTGGCGATCGCCGCGCCGGCCAGCGCCCAGCGCATCGGCGCCACTTCCGGCGTCGGATTTGCCGACGAAAAGACGGGGGCTGTGGAAGGCCCAAAGGCCATCGCGGGCAAGACCTCGTATGAAACTCCGATGCCCTTCTTCAAGGACCTCAAGCCCTGGGATCCGAACTACAAGCCGCCGCGCACGCCGGACGGCAAGCCCGACCTGCAGGGTACCTGGTCAACCGCCTCGCTCACCACGATGAGCCGCGGCAATGCCGGCCGCTCGGGCGCCGCAATCGACACGCTGGTGATCCCCAACGACCAGATCGTCAAATACATCAACGCCGCGGGCTACACCCAGAACCGCGACGAAAGCCAGAAGCGCACCGATCCCAACGCGGGCGTCTTCACCGACAAGAATACGGATGCCGGCTACAACGCCTTCTGGATCGATCCGGGTTCGGAATTCACCAAGGTCAATGGCGAGTGGCGCTCGTCCTACATCACCGATCCGCCGAACGGTAAGATCCCGCTCAACCGCGGCGGCCAGGCGGCCGGCGGCGCCCGCATGAATTCGGTGCGCACCGTCAACAACACCGGCCCGGAAATCCGCGGCTATGGCGACCGCTGCCTGATCTCCTTCGGCAACCAGGGCGGCCCGCCGATCACCAACGCGATGTACAACAACAACGTCCAGCTGGTGCAGACGCCGGACTTCGTCCTGCTGGACATCGAGATGAACCACGACGCCCGCATCATCCGCATCGCCAAGCCGGGCGAGACGGAAAAGCCGATGCCGTCCAACATCCATCAATGGTTCGGCGACTCGGTCGGCCATTGGGAAGGCGACAAGCTTGTCGTCACCACCCGCAACGTCCACCCGATGCAGGCGCGCGGCCGCATCCCGCTGTCCGACCAGGGCTTCGTCACCGAGAAGTTCTCCCGCGTCTCGCCGCAGGAGATCCACTACGAGTTCGAGGTGAATGACCCGGTCAACTACTCCCAGGTCTGGAAGGGCGAGAGCACCTTCCGCCAGTCCAAGGAGAAGATCTTCGAATACGCCTGCCACGAGGGCAATTACGCGCTCCCGGGCATCCTGCGCGGCATGGCCGAAGGCCGTGACACCGCCATCGACAAGGACGGGGAATAGGCGCCGCCTAAGCTGAGCTAGAAGCAATCGATCCCGGTGAAATCCCCCTTGAACGGGGAGCCATTTCACCGGGATTTGCTTTTTGTATCCCACTCCTCGGGTCGACAGCCCGCGCCCCCCGGAATAATTTCCGTCCGAGGAATGACCGCTCAGGGCCAAAGGCCGGGCCGGCCAAGGAGGAATACCATGCAGAAATTCGCAACCGCGATTTCCATCGCCGTACTGGCCGTGGCAATCGCTGCGCCAGCCAACGCCCAGCGCATCAACCCCAATTCGGGCGTCCAGTTCGCCAAGCCGTCTGATGCCCCTGTCGAAGGGCCAAAGACGATCGCGGGCACGAAATCATTCGTCAGCCCCATCCCCTTCTTCAAGGACCTCAAGGCCTGGGATCCGAACTACAAGCCGCCGCGGACGCCAGACGGAAAGGCAGACCTGCAGGGCGTCTGGTCCTCCGCCTCGCTCACCACCATGACGCGCGCCACCGGCCGCAATTCCGCAATCGGCGTCACGACGCTGGTGATCCCGCCCGAAAAGATTGCCGAAGTCACCGGCAAGGCCAGCTACACCAAGTCCGCCGAAGACAGCCAGAAGCGCACCGACCCCAACGCGGGCGTGTTCACCGACAAGGACGCTGACGCCGGCTACAACGCCTTCTGGATCGATCCCGGTTCCGAGTTCGCCAAGGTCAATGGCGAATGGCGCTCGTCCTGGATCACCGAGCCGGCCAACGGCCAGATTCCCTACAACCGTTCCGGCAACGCCGCCACGGGCGCGCGGATGAACAGCGCCCGCACCATCAACAACACCGGCCCCGAAATCCGCGCCATCGGCGACCGCTGCCTGATCTCGTTCGGCAACCAGGGCGGCCCGCCGCTCAGCAACGCGATGTACAACAACAACGTCCAGATCGTTCAGACGCCGCAATACGTGATGCTCGACATCGAGATGAACCACGACGCCCGCATC
>DASYKO010000353.1:0-6955 GCA_035995285.1 Hyphomonadaceae bacterium
TTGGCGGATCTTCTTTTCCGCATACGGGAGAGCTGAGTTGACCCCGTCACAGTCCCTCTGAGGACTCGGGGGGCTCCACGCTCGATACGCATCGCCTCCGCGCCGTTGAACATCGCGACTGCCCTCCATGCGGAGGCGACAGGTGAGTATCTCACGGGTTTGGGGACCTACAGTTTCAGAACGCGAAGATTCTTCATTTTGTGGAAATTGCTGAGGAAATGGTGGGAGTGGCGCCGCCGTAACGGTGGTGGGGTTTCGGAAAGTCACCACCGTTATGGGCCTGGCGCGCTGACCTGGTGTGCTTGGTGAAATCCTTGGTGGTCTCGGTGAGAACGCCTGGGCCGGTGGGCGGGGTTGGACAAGTTTTCAACACGAAGACACGAAGGGAGACACGAAGACACTAAGTTCCCCGTTGCTCGTGAGGCTTGGTTGACGGGGTTCGAAAGAGTCAAACACCAAGGTCACCAAGGACACCAAGTTCCACTTCGCTGTGTGAGGAGCGGTTGGTGAGGGGCTGGCGGTTGCCCCCACCGTCTCGCACGCTCCGCGTGCGATCGTTCGCCGCTTCGCGGCTCACCCCCCAGTGCTTCGCACTGAGAGAGGAAAAAGGGTTGGGCTTGGTAAGGGGAAGAGCGGCGCCTTGGCGCTAGGTTTCCTCGTCGCCGTCTTTGACTTCGATCTCTTCGTCCTCGAACTCGTCGTCCTCGCCGATGACCGTCAGATCGTCGTCATCATCGTCGTCGTCATCGTCTTCATCGTCGTCCGCGAGGTCGTCGTCGGCGTCATCGTCTTCGGCGCCGGCAACGTATTCGCGGCCGCCCTTGGCCTTGGTTTTCACCTTGGCGGGAGCGGCGGGATCGTCTTCCTCTTCCTCGACTTCGATGGCCTCGTCGTCTTCGAGGTCGACGTCATCATCCTCGTCGTCCTCGTCGTCTTCATCCTCGTCGTCGAGGTCATCATCCTCGTCATCGTCCTCATCGTCCTCGTCTTCATCCTCGTCCTTGGCCTTCGGCTTGGCCTTGGCGGGAGCTGCTGCAGCCTTGGCCGCAGCCTTGGGGGCTGCGCGCTTGGCCTTTGCAGGCTCGGCCGCGCCTTCAAGGACGGTCTTGCATTTTGGACAGACGGGAGGGTGCTTGCCCAGATCATAGAAGCGCGAGCCGCATTCCGGGCAGATGTGTTTCTCGCCGAGTTCGGTTGTAGCCAAGGTGGTAATCCCCATGCTCGGTTCGGCGCTTGCCATGTTCGTGCGAGCCTGTAAAGCGCTCCTGTTCCGGCCCTGTAAAGTGGGGCTGGCAGCCCTATCCACAAGGCCTGTTGCAGCCATGCGCTCCCGTTCCAGACCCGTCGGGCGTATTGCCGGATCAGTGAGAGCGCCGGGCGACAAGTCGTGCTCGCACCGCGCCGTCATGATGGCCGCTGTGGCGGAGGGGGAAAGCTCGATCACAGGTCTCCTGGAAGGCGAAGATGTGCTGAATACCGCAAAGGCGGTGAAAGCGCTGGGCGCGGGGGTGGAGCGCGTGGGGGCCGGGCGCTGGCAGGTGGAGGGCGTCGGCAGGCGCGGTTTTGCGACGCCCGGCACGGATCTCGATTTCGGCAATTCGGGCACCGGCGCACGTCTTATGATGGGTTTGGTGGGCGGCCATGACGTGACCGCCCGGTTTGTGGGCGACGCCTCGCTGTCGTCCCGGCCGATGGAGCGGGTCTTGAGGCCGCTGCGTGACATGGGCGTGACAGCGGACACCCAGGCCGGGGGCAGGCTGCCTGCCACAATCCGGGGCGGGAAGCTGAAAGCGATCAGATACGCCCCGCCGGAGGCTTCCGCACAGGTGAAGTCAGCCGTGATGCTGGCCGGGCTGCGGGCGGATGGCGTGACGGTGGTCGAGGAAAAGGAAGCGACGCGGGACCATACCGAGCGGATGTTGCGGGCGTTCGGGGTGGAGGTCGGCGTTGAGGCCCGGGCCAGCGGGGGGCCGGTCGTTTCGGTGCGCGGGGGGCAGGCGCTGAAGGGGATGGCTGCTGCTGTTGCAGGCGATCCGTCGTCCGCGGCGTTTGCGATTGCCGCGGCGCTTGTGTCCGGCGAGGGGGAAGTGAGCGTCACGGGCATGCTGGATAACCGCACCCGCACCGGCCTGTTCGACGCGGCCCGCGCCATGGGGGCTGATCTGCGCTCCGAGGCGGATGGGCAGGCGACAGGCGAAGACACCGTGAGGACCATTGCGCGGGCGTCGCGGCTGAAGGGGATCGATCTCGATCCGGCGCTGGTGCCCTCGATGATCGACGAGCTGCCGATCTTTGCGGTGCTGGCCGCGTTTGCGGACGGCAAGACGAGAGTCACGGGCGCCGCGGAGCTGCGGGTGAAGGAGAGCGACCGGATCAAGGCGATCTGCGCGATGCTCGCGGCCAACGGCGTTGCGGTGGAAGAGCTGCCGGATGGATTTGTCGTGACGGGCATGGGCGCGCGTGGCGTGCCCGGCGGCGGGATGGTCGAGGCGCGCCATGATCACCGCATCGCGATGTCGGCGCTGGTGATGGGATCGGCGGCGAAAAACGCAGTTGCCGTGGATGACATTGCGATGATCGCCACCAGCTATCCGGAATTCTTCGACCACATGGCGGCGCTAGGCGCCGATATCGAGCGGAAGGAAGGCGCGTGACCAAGGCGATATTCGCAGTCGCTCTTGCACTTTCGGCATGCGTTACGTCGCCTCAGCACTCGGCGTCTGCGGGTTTTGCCGCAGGAACAGGCGCTGTGTTCGCCGGCGAGCGCGCCAGGACTCTGGTTGACCAGTGCAGCCGTCCGGAACCGGGACCGGTCGAAGGTACGTGGACGCCGGGTGCGAGGGAGATCGGCGAGTTGGAGGCCGGCTTGCGGGCGGCATTCGAAGCGGCGCTCCTGCGGCAGTGGCCTGAGGATAAGGTACAGCCGCTCGACTACTACCGTCAGTATGGCGGGCTGGTCATCGGTGGCCGCCAGGTGGTGTATGTCGGCGGCTTCCATCGTTCCCTTGTCGAGAGTGAACCGCAAACGAACCGTGACGGCAGCAGGTTTGACTGGCGTGCGCAATCAATAGGCGTGTGCGATGGCGGCCCGATTGTCTTTGGCGTTGAATACGACGTCGAGGCCAGGACCTTCCGGAACTTCTTCTTCAACGGCGCGATCGATTGATCGGTGGCCATGGCGGTGAACTCGCTTGACAGCTTCTCGTCGCGGATCGAAAGGCCATCCGCAATGATCATTGCCATCGACGGCACAACCTCGTCTGGGAAAGGCACGCTGGCCAAGCGTCTTGCTGCCCATTACGGCCTGCCGCATCTCGATACGGGGTTGCTGTACCGGGCTGTCGCGCGGCTCGCGATGGCGAAGGGGATCGACACGTCCAATGAGCGCGAGTGTGCGCTGCTGGCCGAGCACGTCGATCTGGCCGAGTTCGACGAGCGTGAGCTGCGCGGGGCGGGCGTCGGGGCGCAGGCCTCTGTGGTTGCCTCGCTTGGAGCGGTGCGGCGGGCGCTGTTCGAGCTGCAGCGGAAGTTTGCGCAGCAGGAGGGCGGGGCAGTGCTTGATGGCCGCGATATCGGCACGGTGATTGCGCCGGATGCAGATGTGAAGATCTGGGTGGATGCCTCGGTGGAGACACGGGCTGGGCGGCGCTATCGCGAGCTTGCCGGGATGGGCGAGCCGGTGACGCCTGAGAGCGTGCTGGAGCAGCTGAAGGAACGCGATGCCCGCGACGCCTCGCGCAAGGATGCGCCGATGAAAGCGGCGGACGACGCAATCGGGATTGATACGACTTATCTCGACGCGGATGCGGCCTTCGCGAAGGCGCTCGAGATTGTCGAGGAGAAGCGCAGGCAGCCGAAGCTTCCGAAGAAAGCGCCGGCGAAGCCGCAGGCAAAAGCCAAGCCCAAGGCTGAGAGCTAGGCTACCGCCGCCGCCTGGACGTCCCGCACAAGCTGGCCCGTCATGCCTTCGAGCATTGTGTTGGTTAGGTTGAGCACGGTGATCTTCCGGACAGGGTCGACGAACCAGGAATGGCCCCAGACGCCGCCCCATTGCCAGGAGCCAGGAGAGGTCAGCGAGCCGGACTTGGCGGGATCAAGCAGGATCGATCCGCCATAGCCGAACGCGGTGCTGCCGGTGGGATCGAACATCACGCGCAGCGGCCCGATCTGGTTGGACATCATGGTTCTGGCGCTTGTCTCGGAGAGGATCGGCGCGCCGCCGGCGCGGATGGCATCGAGGAAGCGGTTCACGTCATCGGCCTTGCCGAGCATGCCGGAGCCGCCGGCCTGGTAGCTGGTGGTGTCGAAGGCGCGGGCGAGGCTGGTCGAGATCGGCGCGAGGCCGGGGACGAAGGGCTGCTTGAAGCCTTCCTCGACGCGTGCGGGCGGCGTGGCGATGTTCGAGTAGGGCTGGACCAGCCGCGCCTTGTCGGTGACGTGGAAGGCGGTGTCGGCCATGTGCATGGGGCCGGTGACGTGCTTTTCCACGACCTGTTCAAGTGTCGAGCCCGCCGCTTTCGCCATCACGGCGCCGAGCACGTCGGTGGCGATGGAATAGAGCCAGGCCGCGCCGGGCGGGAAGGTGAGGCCGGCTTCGGTTGCGCGGCGGAGCTGTTCCTCCATGGTGAGGCCGGGCTGGTCGGCGCCGGCCGAGACGCGCAGGCGCGGATAGGGGCCGGTCTCGGGCTGCATGAAATCGTAGGACAGGCCCGATGTGTGGCTCAGCAGGTGATGGAGGGTGATGGTGGGCGCCGAGCCGTCGGGAAGTTTAGGCTTGAAATCCGGTAGCCAGTCGGTGACGGCGGCCTGCAGCGAAAGCTGCTTCAGCTCGATCATCTTCATCGCCGCGGCGGTGACGATGGGCTTGGAGATCGAGGCAAGGCGGAAGATGGCGTCTTCCTTCATGGCGGCGCCCGCCTCGCGGTCGGCCATGCCGTAGGCGCGGCGGTGGGCCAGCTGGCCGTCCTTCATCACGCTGATGACGGCGCCGACGATGCGCTTGTCGGCGAGGGCGGACTGGACGGCTGCGTCGACGCGATCGGAAAGGTTTGTCATGGGCGAGGAAATTGGCGCCTTCCTCGATAAAGTCCAGCTTTAGCCTTGCCGCTTCAGTTGGGCCGCTTCAGTCTGGCCGTTTCAGGCCCAGCCGCCCGGCGACGATATTGTCCATCATGCGTTTGGGCAGGTGCACGCCCATCCAGTTGGTGAGCGGGCCCGGCGTCACGACATAGCGCGTCTTCGGCTTGGATGCGGTCAACGCCTCGTGCACCGTCTCGCCGATGCGCTCGGGCGGGAAGCCGCCCTTGCCGATCTTCAGCATGTAAGCCTTCACCGCGTCGAGCGGCTTCTTGTAGGGCGTGTTGGCGTAGCGGGAGACATCGACCTCGTCGGCCTTGTCCCAGATCGGCGTGTTGATGGCGCCGGGGGCGATGATGATGACGTCGACGCCGTAGATCATCAGTTCGCGGCGCAGGCTCTCCGACAGGCCCTCCATGGCGAACTTCGAGGCGTTGTAGGGCGCCATGAAGGGCGAGCCGACCTTGCCGCCGACCGAGCTCATCATGCAGATGCGGCCGGGGTTCGCTGTCTTCGCGCCCGGGGTGGCGCCGAGGAGCGGGGCGAAGGCCTGGGTGACGATCACCTGAGCGGTGACGTTGACCTCCATCTGCTTGCGGAAGTCTGCAATCTCGAGATGGAGCAGGGGGCCGGCCACGGCGATGCCGGCATTGTTGACGAGGCCGGCGAGGGTTTCGCCTTTAAGTTTGTCGGCGACCTGGCGCGCGCCGGCTTTCACTGCCGCCTCGTCGGTCACGTCGAACAGGACGGGCGTGAAGCTGGCGCCGAACTCTTTCGCCAGCCGGTCCGCATCCGCCTGCTTCCGCACGCTGCCGAAGACGTGGAAGCCCTTGCCCGCGAGCACCTTCACGCAGCCCCAGCCAATGCCGGTGGACGCGCCTGTGACCACCACTGACTTCGGATTGGCGGATTTCATAGGCGGCTCCCACGCTTTGCCGGCATCATACGCTGTTTGCGGGGACTGGGATCGATTTTGCGATTTGGAGTGATTTACGCTAGGATTGGGTCATGAACGCGCTTGTCCAGGCACATCCCCCTTTCACCAGCGATGAGTTCTATCGCATGGCGGATCGGGGCGCTTTCGCCGGTTTTCGGGTCGAGCTGCGGCGGGGGATGATCCTTAAGATGAGCCCACAACACGTTCCGCACGCGCGGGTGAAGTCGGACCTGCAGCATGCGCTGGAACGGGCGATCAAAGCGGCGGGTCTTGGCTGGGAAGTTCTGACCGAAGCAACGGTATCGTTCGGCGGTGGTTTCGAGCCGATGGCGGACATCACAGTGTTTGATCCGGCGCTCCTGGGCGGGGCGAGGACAATTCCGGCGGCGGCGGTCAAGCTGGTGGTCGAGGTTTCCGAGACGACTCTGGCAGACGATCTGGGCGAGAAACGTGAGGACTACGCCGAGGGCGGCCTCGCCGAGTACTGGGTGGCGGACGTTCAGGCCAGGACGGTAATCCCGCATTCTCAGCCCAAAGATGGCGCCTATTTGAACGAGGCCGCGCCCGTCCCTATCTCCGAGCCGTTGGCGATGCTGACCCAGCCCGCGGTTTCTGCCCGGGTTTGAGGCCTGCAGGCGCAGGCGCCCCTGAAAGCTTGACTTTCACCCCCGGGGCGATCATTAAGCCGCCCGTCTGTGGACAATCCAAGCCGTCCCAGGATCCCCAACTTCTTGGAAGATTGGCGGGCCGGTCCGGCGTCCACCTTCACCTCTCAAAGCCGCAATGGTGCGGTCAGTCCGCCGGATGAGCCGGTTGGCCTATAACGCCTAACCCTTTTGGAGCCTTGATGCCTGCCGCACAAACGATGACGCCGACCACCGACGATTTTGCCGCCATGCTGGAAGACAGCTTTGCCGGCGCCGCCATGATCGAGGGCCGGGT
>DASYKO010000354.1:0-6423 GCA_035995285.1 Hyphomonadaceae bacterium
CCCTTGTAGTCGGCGGCGATCGCATAGCCCTCGGCGCGCAGGCGCGTGATGATCCGCTCCGAATCCACGAGGGCTTTCGGGCAGCCGAGGGATACGATCCCGACCTTGGGCTGGGCGATCTCTGTGGAGCTGGGGGTTCTGGCCATTGCGCGCGGCCTATAGCGCGGGCGGGCCGGGAAGACCAGCCGGGCGGGCAGGGGCGGTTTAGCGCGGAGGAAATCGACACAGGCCGCCTTCGCCGCTAGCCTGATCCGGCTGCGGAAAGCGGGGATCCCGATGCTCTACGCCATGTTCGCCTATCATCTGGAAAAGACGATCACCGACCTCACCCCGGCGCAGGACCAGGCGCTAATGGAGGGAATGCACAAGGTGCATGCTCGCCTGACGGCTGAAGGCAAGCTGGGCCCTGCCGCGCGGCTGGGGCCGACGGCCAAGGCGGTCACCATTCGCGACGGCCTGGCGCTGGACGGGCCCTTCGCCGAGACGAAAGAGGTGCTGCTCGGCTTCTACGTCATCGACTGCAAGACGCATGAAGAGGCCGTTCAGGTGGCGAAGGACATGCAGACGGCGAACCCCTACGCCGTCTACGAACTCCGCCCGATCCCGCTCTACCTGCCCGGCGTGGCGTTTCCGGTGACGGCGGCGGAGTGATCAGAGGTTGCGGGCGTAGGGGATCATTTCACCGGTGACCGGAACGGGATCAGCGCCCGCACCCGTGCATCGCGGAACCACAGGCCGCCCCAGACGAACAGGCCGAGATAGACGCCGAACAGTTCATGGCTGAACAGGGGATTGCCGACGCGCACATTCGTCGCGATGGCTCCGCCGAGCAGGGCGGTCTCCAGAATGGCGCCGAGAACGGCCGTGCGCGGGATCAGATAGAGCGCGACGCAGATCACCTCGATGATCCCGATGAAGAGATCGTATTCCACCGGCCAGCCGAGGCCAGACATGGTCTCGCGCACGATGCCGGGCGTCAGGAATTTGAAGCTGGCCGAGAAGATCAGGAAAGCCCCCACGAGGCCGGATAGCGTCCAGCCGATGATGGCGTTACGCTTCGAGTTCGGGGAAACGGGTGTTTCGGCGAGTGCGGTCATGGGGTTACTCCCTTGTTCATGTCCCTAGGACGGACGGGGAAGGCGGGCCCCGACAGACCCCCCGAAGATTTCTCGCCCGGCCTGTTCAGCTTGGCCCCCGGCGCCTATCAAGGCCCGTTGATCAGGGGCTTGCGTGCAGACCTTCTCCTTCAAGACGGCAAAGCTGACAGGGCGTGCGACGGTCGAGGTCGACCGGCGCTGGGTGCGTGCGGCCGTGGGTGCGGCCAAGCAGGTCCATATCGGCTTCAACCTCATCGCCACGATCCATTACTGGGTGACGCAATCGCGCTATTCGGCGCTTACCGGGCATCTGGTGATCCGGGACAAGCAGGGCAGGAAGCTGGCGCTGCAATGCTCCGGCTTCGGCGCCGACAATGATTTCGTGGAATTCCTGCGCGCGACATCCGCCATGCTCGCCGCCATCGGCGAGGCGCGGCCGGATTTGCGGATGATGGCGGAGCCGACCCCGTTCCACCGCTTGCTGATGACGGGCGTCGTCCTGGCGACTCTGGTCGTGGTCGGCGGCTGGGTCATCATGTTCGGGGCCGACGACGACCTGGCGACGAGGGCTGCCGGCGTCGCCGTCGGCGCGCTGATTGCGCTGGGCGTGGTGCTGTTCCGGTTCGGCCCGCTGCGGAAGAAGGCGGCGCCGACGTCGCCTGCCGATCTGGCGCGGCAGATTTCGGCGTCGGTTGTGAAGCCGCTGGCGCCTACAGCGACTTGACGATCTCTTCCGTCATCTTCTTCGCGTCGCCCAGAAGCATCATCGTGTTCTCGCGGAAGAACAGCGGGTTCTCGACGCCGGCATAGCCCGAGGCCAGTGAGCGCTTGATGAAGAACACTGTCTTGGCGTTCCACACTTTGAGAACCGGCATGCCGTAGATGGGGCTGGCCGTGTTGGTCTCGGCGTCCGGGTTGGTCACGTCGTTTGCGCCGATGACGAAGGCGACGTCGGCCTGGGCGAACGAGGAGTTGATGTCTTCCAGTTCGTGGACTTCGTCGTACGGCACCTGCGCTTCGGCGAGCAGAACGTTCATGTGGCCCGGCATGCGGCCCGCCACCGGGTGGATGGCGTAGGTAACGTCGACGCCTTCAGCCTTGAGCTTCTCGGCCATCTCCTTCAGCGCGTGCTGGGCCTGCGCCACCGCCATGCCGTAGCCGGGCACGATGATGACCTTGGAGGCGTTCTTCATGATGAAGGCCGCATCGTCCGCCGAGCCGATCTTCACCGGCTTGGCCGGGCCGCTGCCTGCCACCGCCGCCGTCTCTCCGCCGAAGCCGCCGAGGATGACGGAGATGAAGCTGCGGTTCATCGCCTTGCACATGATGTAGCTAAGGATCGCGCCCGACGAGCCGACCAGCGAGCCCGTGATGATCAGCGCGTTGTTCTCGAGCGTGAAGCCGAGGGCGGCAGCCGCCCAGCCCGAATACGAATTCAGCATCGAGACGACGACAGGCATGTCCGCCCCGCCGATCGGGATGATCAGCGTGATCCCGAGGATCAGGGAGAGGACCGTCAGCGTCCAGAACATCCACGGCTCTGCGCCGTGCGTCATCACCATGCCCACGACCAGGCCGACAATCGCGACAGCGATCAGGATGTTGAGCACGTGCCGCATCGGCAGGATGATCGGCGCGCCCGACATGTTGCCGTTGAGCTTGAGGAAGGCGATTACCGAGCCGGTAAACGTCAGCGCCCCGATGGCTGAACCGAGCGAAAGCTCGATCAGCGACTGGACGTGGATGTCGCCTGTCGTGCCGATGCTGTAGCTCTCCGGCGCATAGAAGGCGGCTGCAGCGACCAGCACTGCCGCGAGGCCGACCAGCGAGTGGAAGAACGCCACAAGCTGCGGCATTGCCGTCATCTTGATCTTCTGGGCGACCACGGCGCCGACGATGCCGCCAACCGCTATGCCGCCGCCGATGATGGCCATGGTGATTGCGTCAAGGCCGCCGGTATTTTCCCACGCCATCCAGATCGTCGTGACGACGGCGATGGCCATGCCGATGATGCCGTTGCGCGCGCCCTTCTGGGACGTCGCGGGGCTGGAGAGGCCGCGCAGGGCGAGGATGAACAGGACGCCTGAGGCGAGATAGAGAAGGGCTGCGATGTTGGCGTTCATGGCCTAGTGCCCCCCGCTCTTGGGCGCGTCTGCGGCGGCCGGTTTGTCTTTCTTCTTGTACATCGCCAGCATGCGCCGTGTGACAAGGAAGCCGCCGAAGATGTTGACCGCGGCAAGCGCGACCGCGACGCCGCCCATGCCCTTCGAGAGCCAGAGGTCGGATGTCATCTCCTGGCCCGAGCCGGAGACGGCCGCAATCAGCGCGCCGACGATGATCACCGACGAGATCGCGTTGGTGACGGCCATCAGCGGGGTATGCAGGGCAGGCGTCACCGACCAGACCACGTAATAGCCGACGAAGATCGCCAGCACGAAGATGGCGAGGCGGAAGATCAGGGGATCGGTCGCGTCCCCGCCTTCCTGCGCGAAGGCCGGCATGGCGAGCGCGAGGGCAAGGCCCGCGATCATGGCAATGCGCCCAAGTATACGGGATGTCATGCGGCGGGTCCCTGTTGAGTCTTTTTCGCTTCGGCTTTGGCGAGCTTCTCGGCCTTCTTGCGCGCACGCTTTTCCGCGTCCGCCTTCGTGCCCTTGAGGATGTAGCGTGCGCCCACCGAAACCATCGCCGCCGCAATCGCCGCCACGACGAAGGCCGGCAACTGCACCGGCCCCGGCTGCATCGCCTGGCCGACGAACCATGCGCCGAGAACCAGGCCGGCAATCGTCAGCATGATTCCGATCGGCTTGGACATGTTCCATCCGTATCTTGCCGCTTACTGCGGGTCTCATCCGTCTTTCAGCGACGGGTGAATCACTGCGCCATCTCGAGTTAAAACCGCAGCCTTGACGATCTCGTCGTCCCACTTGGGCGAGAACGACTTGTCCTCTCCGGTCAGCAGCGGGAGCAAGGCAAGGAGATTGCGGGCGTAGAGCGCGGATGAGTCCGCAGCGATGTGCGCGGGAAGGTTCGTGAACCCGATCACCTTGACGCCGTTGACGTCGACAATCTCGTCCGCCTTCGACAGCGGGCAGTTGCCGCCCTGGGTGACGGCAAGGTCGACCACCACCGATCCGGGCCGCATCGACCTGACCATCGCCTCGGTGACGAGCACCGGCGCGGGCCGGCCGGGGATCAGCGCCGTGGTGATCACCATGTCCTGCTTGGCGATATGGGCCGCGACCAGTTCGGCCTGCTTCTTCTGGTATTCGGCCGACATCGCCTTGGCGTACCCCGCAGTCGTTTCCGCCGCCTTGAACTCTTCATCCTCGACCGCGATGAACTTGGCGCCGAGCGATGCCACCTGTTCCTTCGCCGCCGGACGCACGTCTGTCGCCGAGACCACGCCGCCGAGGCGGCGGGCGGTGGCGATCGCCTGCAGCCCGGCAACGCCTGCGCCCATCACGAAGATCTTCGCTGCGGCGACGGTGCCGGCCGCCGTCATCATCATCGGCACGGCCCGGCCATAGATCTGCGAGCCTTCGATCACGGCGCGATAGCCTGCGAGGTTCGCCTGAGACGACAGCACGTCCATCGATTGCGCCCGCGTGATCCGCGGCACGAACTCTATGGCGATGGCGACCAGCCCCTGGGCGGCCCAGCCGGCCGCTTCCTTCTTCGCGGCATAAGGTTCGAGCAACGCCACGAGCGCGGCGCCCTTCGGATAGGTTGCAGCTTCGGCGGCATCCGGCGCGCGCACCTTGAAGACGATCGCCGCGCCGGAAAGCGCCTCGGAGGCAGAGCCCACTGTCGCGCCAGCCGCGCGATAGTCCTCGTCCCGCACGCCCGCGGTCATGCCGGCGCCGGTCTCGACAGCCACGCCGTGGCCAAGGCCGATCAGCTTCTTGACGGTATCAGGGGTTGCGGCGACGCGCGTCTCGCCTGCGCGGCGTTCCTTCAGAACGGCAATGCGCATCGGCCCTCCCCGGCCTCAAGCGATGACGATAATAAGCGAAGTTAGAGAAGTGCGCCGCCGAGCCAGATCAGGACCTGGACGAAAACGCCGAGAACACACAGCCCGATAACGGTGGCGATCCATGCCCCGCCCATATTCATCAGCATGCCGGTAAGGATGCCGAACACGGCAAAGCCGATCATCGCGCCGATCCACGGCACATGCATCGTGATGGTGAAGACGGCATAGCCGACGACGAGCAGGATCAGCAGCGACATCCACGCCGTCACGACGCCGAACCCACGCCAGCCGGCGCGGCGCGAGGCCATGTCCATATAGGCGTCTGTGTGCGCCGGCGGCGTCACGATCGGGCCCTTGGGAGCGGTTTCAGCCTGCGACATGACGATGGGTCTCCCCTGGAAATCTGCCTTGATTGCGCGTCGGATTTAGCCGGATCAGTCCAGCTTGGAAAGCGCCCAAAGGGCCGCACGGAGGCGAAAATCGTGGGCAAATTCCGGGGGAATTGTCTTAACCGGCTCGAATCGGTCATTTGAGCCTGATCGGACGGCCCGAACGGCCTACCTCGCCACCACCCGATCCGGCGTCGAATACCGCCACTCCTGCAGCAGCGTCCGCAGCGCCGCCACGAAGGCCAGTGGCTGGTCGAGCATGACGTGGTGGCGCGCTTCGGGAATCTCGATGAAGGGAACCTGGCGGTTGAGCAGATCACGCATGTAGTCGCCGACATCGTCCTCCCAGATGATCGACTTGTCGCCCTTCATCAGCGCGATGCGGCAGCGGGTGGCCTTGAGCAGGTCCTGCGGCGAGCGCGAGACGGAAAAGCGCTGCCAGATCGACGGATCGAACTTCCAGGCCCAGCCGTCTCCGCTTCCATCCGCCAGCGGCGCTTTCCTGAGCGACCAGCGGGCGATGTAGTCCATCGCATAATGGTTCTCGCACGGCTGGGGCGGGGCAAGGCGAAAGCGGGCAAGGGCAGCTTGCAGGCTGGGATAGACTTTCCCGCCCCTCACCGGCGGCGGTCCGCGCCGCGGCCGGTCAGGCGGGTTCACGGGCGTGTCGACGATCACGATCCCCTCGAACCGCTCGCCATACTCGGCCCCCGTGAGGATGGTGACGAAGCCGCCGAAGGAGTGCGCGACGATGATCGGCTTCTCGGCATGCCCGAACAGCCCGGCCGCCTCGCACACGGCCAGCTGCTCCCTGGCGAATACATCCATCGTGTAGTCGGGCCGCCAGCCTGAATCGCCCATGCCTGAGAATGTCATGGCGACGACGTGATAATCGGCGATGAGATAGGGGGCTACGAAATCCCACCAGTGCGCATGCGCGCCATTGCCGTGCACCAGCAGC
>DASYKO010000355.1:0-2563 GCA_035995285.1 Hyphomonadaceae bacterium
CTCACCGAAGACGTCGCCAACGACGACAAGCGCCCTGCGTTCTTGCCTGGCAGCCGCCAGTAGGGCCATGCTAGCCATATTGCGCGTAACGCGCCTTTGGGAGGGGCCAATGAAATCGAAACTGATCGGCTTGAGCCTTGGTCTCGCCCTTGCCGTCCTCACCGCAACGTCCGCCGCCGCTTACCAGCACGTCGTCGGCACGGTCTATTTCGACTGGAACTCATCCAAGCTCAACGCGAAGGCCATGGCCGTCGTGAAGGAATGGGCGCCGAAGGCGAAGAAGTGCGAGAGCAATGGCGTGCGCGTCGTCGGCCACACCGACATGTCCCACACCTTCGAGGTAAGCTCCGTGCTCGCCACCGATCGGGCCAAGGCCGTGCGCGATGCGCTGGTGAAGCTAGGCGTGGCGGATAGCGCGATCGGTGTCGTCGGCCACAGCCAGGCCGAACTCGCCAAGCCGACTGCGAACGGCGTGAAAGAGCCGCTCAACAACCGCGCCGAGATCATTCTCGTCTGTGATTGAGAACGTTCGGGACTAGAGGCTATTTCTTGCCGTAGCTGAGATAGCCGCGCTCAACCATCCGGCGCAGCGCGTCGTAGGCTTCCGTCAGCTCTTCATAGGCGCGGCGCAGCGCGGCGAGGCGGTTCACATCGTCCACCGTCATCGCTTCGCCCTTTTCCATCATCTCCAGTGCGGCGTTGGCCCACTTGGCCCGCGCTTTCGCGGCGACGACGGCGAGCCTGCCGAATTTGGCAAGGTCGGCATGTTTCAGCGCAGCGCCCAGCACTTCGCGGTTGGCGGCGAAGGCTGCGAGGTCGATCTGCTCGAGGTGGCCGCGCAGGGCGCGCTGTTCCTGCGGATCGAGCGCGGCTTCCGGCTCGAAATGGTCGTAGGCTTTGCGGGCGCCGGTAAAATTATAGGTCATCGCAATCTCCCAGAACGGGCTCCCAGAGCGGGAAGCCTACGCCCTGCACGGTTAGCATCGGATTTACGATGAGCGGCAAGCTGGCGCCAAAAGGTTAGCGCGCAGGCCCAACTAGCCTAGAATTGCAGGGCTTAAGCGTTAAGCCGCTTCACGAACCACTCTGTGAGGTGGTTCCACACGGCCTTGTCTGCCTCATCCTCGACGCCGTGTTCGAGGTTGGGGTTGTCGTTGATCTCGATCACGATCGGCCCATCCGGACCCGGCTTGATATCGACGCCATAGAAGCCATCGCCGATCAGGTTCGCCGCGCGCACCGCCGTGTCGACCACGTCGGCAGGGGCGTCCGCCACCGCAATCGTATTGTGGCCGCCTTCGATGGAGCGCCCATCCGGCTTGTGGTTCATGATCTGCCAGTGCCCACGGGCCATCTTGTACTGGCAGACAAACAGCGGGCGCCGGTCGAGCACGCCAACACGCCAGTCGAAATCCGTCGGCATGAATTTCTGCGCGATCACGAGATCGGTGTCTTCCAGCAATTCGGTGACGAGCGACTTCAGCTCGACCATGTCATGCACCTTCTTCACGCCACGCGAGAAGGAGCCATCTGGGATCTTGATGACCATCGGGAAGCCCAGCCGGTCGGCAACCTCTTCGAGGTTCGACCTGTCCTGGATGACGATCGTCTCCGGCGAAGGCAGGCCCGCGCCGGTCAGGCGCTCCCACAGATAGATCTTGTTAGTGCACCGCATCATCGAGACCGGGTCGTCGATGACCGGCATCCCTTCCGCCCACGCCCGCCGCGCAAAGCGATAGGTGTGGTTGGTGATCGACGTGGTCTCGCGGATCATCAGCGCGTCGAATTCGGCCAGCCGGTCGAGATCCCGCTTGGTGATCGGCTCGATCTCGACGCCGTCTTTCTCCGCCAGCCGCGCCCAGTGCTTCAGGCTCTCGATGTTGGAGGGCGCCAGCTGCTCGTTCGGATCATGCAGCACGGCGATCGACCATTTGGGGATGGTGCGCGCCTTCGGGCTCTTCCACACCCGGCCAGTATAGGTGGTGAGGCTGTCGACGAAGAATTTCAGCTCATCGTCTTCGAGCTTGGTGAAGGGCGTCAGCTTGATCCGCCGTATCTTGTACTTGCCCGGCAGCCCGTTTTCCGCCGTCGTCACCACCAGCGCCGGGGCGCGATACCAGTCGAACAACTGCCGCCCGAATTTCTTGAACCGCTCGTCCTGAACCTCGCCGAAACAGACCACCAGCCGCTCGGGAACCGGCCCGTCATCGGTGTCCTTGTTGAGCAGCTCTTCAAGAGCGGACTCGGTGTCCTCCGGCAGGTCGCGGTCATAAAGATCGAGCATGGTCTCGACCGTCGGCACCACGCGATGTCCGCGCGCCTCCGCCAGCAGCGAGGCGTAGTACCCGTCCGTCTGGTAATTGTAGTTGCGGGCGAGGTTGATCATCTTCGGCCGCGAGCCCGAGAGCAGCTTGGGCTGCAACACATAGTCCCGCGACGTCATCATGCGGAACGGCGCGCCGAGGGCGGCAAGGTCCCGCAGATCGTCCGCGATCAGGATCCAGTCATACCGCAAAGCGTTTCAGCATCCTGATTGCGCCCCACCCATCGGCGTAGAAGCCCG
>DASYKO010000356.1:0-4199 GCA_035995285.1 Hyphomonadaceae bacterium
TCTTGGCGCGCCCACTGCCCCGCTCCGCTGCGCGCTTGGCGACCACAGCATGGGCAGAGACGTAGTAGCTGTCGCTCGCTTGGACGGGGGCCACGGCATTGGGGAGCGGCCCGGCCATAGTGGTGCAGCTGGCTACAAGAAGAGCGGAGCTGACGAGCAACATGGAACGGAACATGGAGGTCTCCCACGGATGAGTCGCGGGACCCTAGTTCAGGCACGTGACAGTTGGGAGTCGGGAGTTTTGGAGCTTTCACCCAACAATGTCATTCCGGGCGGAGCGAAGCGGAGACCCGGAACCCAGGGGCGTCGTAGGTGGGTGTTGAGGCAGGTGCTCGTTGAGGCAGGCGCGACGTGGCCCTGGCGACTGTGTTGTGGTCAAGGGGTTGGCGGGGTCCAGGGCCTGTCCTGCTTGATCATGGCGTTGGCGGCGACGAGGAGTTTGCGGGCGATGGCGATGAGGGCGACCTTGGCTGGCTTTCCTGCCGCGCGCATGGCCTGATACTCGAGCCTGAAGCCTTTTTCGCTGCGCACCGAGGAGAGTGCGGCCATGTAAAGGACAGCGCGCACGCACGAGCGCCCGCCCTGGATGTGGGCGCGTCCGGGATCGGCCCCGCTCTGCTGGATGTGGGGCGCAACTCCCGCGAGGCTGGCGATGCCCTTGCTGTCGCTGGCGCCGAGTTCGGGCAGGTCGGCCAGCAAGGTCGTCACCACGGCGGCGCCAAAGCCCGGAATGGTGCGCAGGATGTCGCCCTTGCGCCTGTCTTCGGGCGTTGAGCGGGTGCGGTCCTCGAGCATGGCCTCGATGCGTGTGCGCTCTTCGCCGAGCATGGCGATCATCGCCCGGCAGCTGGCGATGAGGGCGGGGTCGATCGCCTGCTTCAGGCGGGTCTTCTCCATGGCCGCCATCTCGACCAGCTGACGCCGGCGTGTCGATAGCGCCCGCAGTTCAAGGGCTTCGGCGCTGGGAACGGGGCGGATGGCGTCGCTCATGAGAAGAGCGAAGCGCGCAATGAGGCCGGCGTCCAGCTTGTCGGTCTTGGCCCGCCCGCCCTCGGCCAGGCGAAGGGCCGCAATGCGGCGCGGATCGACGACGCCGACCTCGAAGCCCGCCGCTGCGAGGGACCGCACCAGGCGGGCCGACAGGCTGCCGATCGCTTCGATGACGACGCGCACAATGCCCGCACGGCGCAGGCGGGAGAGAATGGCCGCGATCCCGGCCGGGGCGTTGGGCGCGCGGAAGTGCCTGCCCGGCGCTCTTGTCTCTGGAGAATAGGCAAACGCCACATCGAGCCAGTCGCGGCCGACATCGACGCCGGCCGCCGCAGTGATGGTCATGATACCGCTCCTGTATGCGGGCCAGGGCGCGTACGTCCCTGCCCAAGCGACTGTTCGGAACAACGACCGGCCAGCGCGCCCAAGCCAGGAAACGGATCGAACCAGGGTTCCGTCGGGCCGCGCCAGCCGCAAGGGCATCAGCCCTCAAGACCAACATACAGGGTTCCGGATAAGCGCTGCGCGCTTTCCGGAATGACATCGATTGGAGGGTGGGAGCTATCGCGCGATCTGACTGGCATTCGCCTGTGCCAAGGCATCGGCGGAGGTTGCTTGCGCGATATTGGCCTGTGGAGGACCTGTGGGTTCGCGGCTCGCGCGAGTGGCGAGCCTACTGTCATCGCCCTGTAACAGCCGCTGTAACTCGCGAGAAACCGCGGCCGTAACGGTTATTTACTTACCGGTACCGCACGCGCGCGCGATGGGTTGGCCGATAACAACCCAAGGGGAAGCGGGAAGCTATGTCGTCAGGTGCGCGTGTGTTGAACCGGACTGTGGGGCGTTCGGTGTTGAGGTCGGTTTCGGTATTGGCGATGGCGGCGGCGATGCTCGCCCCCCTGGTTCTGGGGCAAGTGGCCATGGCGCAATCGGCGCCTCCGAGCGAGGCAGAGGTGGTGGTTGTTACCGGCACGGCTGTCCCTACGGAATATGAGAAGGTCGGCAACTCGATCACCGTCGTGGGCGAGGAGCAGATCGAGGAGCAGGGCTACACCAATGTCGGCGACGTGCTGCGGCAGGTCCCGGGCGTTGCCATCAACCGCACGGGCGGTTTCGGCGGGCAGACGCAGGTGCGCATCCGCGGGGCGGAAGCAAACCACACCGTCGTGCTGTTCAACGGCGTGGACGTGTCGGATGCCGGCGATGGCGAGACGGATATCGTCACCCTCACCTCCGCCAATGTGGATCGCATCGAGGTGCTGCGCGGGCCGCAGAGCGGGCTTTATGGCTCGAACGCGCTGGCGGGCGTGATCAACATCATCACGCGACAGAAGTTCGACGGCAGCTATGTGAATGCAAATGCGGAGGCCGGCGAGTTCTCCACCTGGCGGCTTTCGGCCGGCGGCGGGATTGGCGATGGCACCAACTATATCGACGGCGGCGCGGCGGCCTATGACACGGACGGCTTCGACATTTCGGCGCTGGGTGCGGCCCTAGGGCCGCCGGGCGTCGATGGCGACAAGGAAGGGGCGGACAACCAGACGGCCTATGTCTCGGGCGGCTATGGCCTCTCGCCGACGTTCCGCGTCGATGGCTTCGCGCGCTATGTGAAGACGCATGGCGAAGGGGACGGGCAAGGCTGCTGCGGCGGGACGGTCGACGGCCTCTGGTATGATGACGCCAGCGAGTTCGACACTGAAACCTATAACCTTGCCGGCACCGGCACTCTGTCGCTGATGGACGGCGCCTGGGTGACGATATTCGGCGCCAACTACACCCACACGACATCCGACTTCAACGACCACACGCCGTTCGGCACGTTCGCCTCCGAAGGCGAGCGGAAGAAATACACCCTGCAATCCTCCTACAAGTTCGGCGCGCCGGACTTCCTCTCGACCGTGACGGGCTTTGCCGAGCTGAAGCAGGAAGAAGACGGCATCGACTTCAAGAACGAGCGTGAGCTTGTGGGCGTGGGCGTCAACTATGCCGCCGAGATCAACAAGCAGCTCTATCTCAACGCCACGATCCGGCATGACTCGAACGACATGTTCGATGACGACACGACCGGCGGGGCTGCAGCGTCATGGGTGCTGGCCAATTCGGGCACGCGGCTGCATGCCAGCGGCGGCACGGGCGTGACCAACCCATCCTTCTTCGAGCAGTTCGGCTTTTCGCCGGGCTCGTTCATCGGCAACCCAAACCTGACGCCGGAGAAGGCAGTCGGCTGGGATGCCGGCGTGGAGCAGCAATTCCTCAATGGCGACCTGGTGGTGGACCTCACCTACTTCCAGTCGACGCTGGAAGACGAGATTTCCTTCGGTTCATGCACGCTGCCCAACCCCAATCCGCCGCCGGCCACCCTGCCCTCGTCCTGCAACCAGAATGGCGAGAGCGACCGCAAGGGCGTGGAGCTTTCGGCCGCCTACGAGCTGAGCGACACCCTCAGCCTGATCGGCAGCTACACTTGGCTGGATGCAACCAACCCCAATGGCAGCAAGGAAGTGCGGCGGCCGGAGAATGCGGCGACGATCGACGCCAGCTGGCAGGCGATGCCCAAGCTCAAGCTCAACCTGGGCGCCGTCTACAATGGCGATAATTTCGACACCGACTTCGCGACGTTCACGGCAGTGAAGCTGGATTCCTACACCCTGGTGCGCCTCGGCGCGTCCTACCAGCTCGCAGATACGGTGGAGCTGTATGGGCGTGTGGAGAACGCGACCGACGAGGATTATCGCGAGAACTTCGGTGTCCTGACGCCGGGAACGGCTTTCTATGTCGGCTTCCGCCTGAAGCAGGATATGACGCACTAGGCGGTAGACGAATCGCCTGGATAAGCGAAACACAAGAGGTGCGCGCGGGGGGTTGGCCGCGCGGGGGACAACGAGGCTAGAATACGCTCGATGTCCTTTCTCACCTCTCTCCTGTGGCTGATCTCAATGCTCGCCGCCGTAGCGCATGGCTCGCGTGAGGATGTGCGCTGGCGTGATGGGCTGTGGCTGGCTGGCGCGTTTGCTGTTGCGCTGGGGGCGGGGCAGCTTTTTGGCGCGGTGACAGGCATTGCTGGCGTCGTTGTCGGCGTGAGCGCGGCATGGCGGCTGGCGAGCGGCGGATCGCGCAGGCTCGATATGGTGTTCGCGGGAATGTGCGCGGGGCTGGCTGCGGCGCTGCATGTGGCGAGCGGCGTGGATGTGTGGGTCGCGGTGGTGTTG